>JBCDHQ010000099.1:0-13234 GCA_038749815.1 Pseudomonadota bacterium
CCGAATGCACGACCGAAGGCGCAAGCGGTCGCTCCCTCAGCCTCGCCAACTCGATCTGCGATGGGGAGGGCACGGAGCAGAACACCCTTCCGTGCAGCAACTAGCCCGCGCGGCACCGCATCGTCTCCAACGAAAGCGCCGAGATCCTGCGGATGCTGAACGCCGAGGCTGAGCCCCTGGGCACGCGTCTCCCGGCGGGCGCGCGGCCGGATCTGTACCCCACCGGCGCCGAGGATGCGCCCCTCCGGCACGAGATCGACGCGCTGAACGCGGAGATCTACACGGCGATCAACAACGGGGCCTACAAGGCGGGCTTCTCGTCGGACCAGGCGGTCTATGCCCGGGCCTTCGAGCGCTATTTCGAGACGCTCGAGGCCCTCGAGAGCCGGCTCGCCGACGGTCGGCCGTTCCTCACCGGCGCGCGCTTCACCGAGGCCGATCTCCGCCTCTTTCCGACGCTCTACCGGCACGACCCGGTCTATGTCGTGCGAATGAAGCTCAACGGGGCGCGCATCCTCGACTATCCGTGCCTCTGGCGCTGGCTCTGCCGGGTCTACGCGCTGCCCGGCATCGCGGGCGCAAGCGCGCTGACCCACTGCCGGCAGGGCTATTTCGGCCGGAGCTGGACCGGCACCGTGCCGCTCGGCCCGCTCCGCCCGATGCGCTACCCGGAGGCCTACACACATCCCGAGCTCGCCACCTCCGCCTGATCGGACGCCCGGCGCCATCCGAGATCTGCGGTCGAGACACGGCCCCAGGGCAGCGCACCTCTCGGGTGATGCGCTCCGCCACGAGGGTCGCGTGTGCGCTGAGCGGAGGCGGTGAGTTCTGTGCCGCTTGCGCAATGCCCCGCGCGCCGGCGAGCCGCGATCGCTCAACCTCCAGCCTTGGTCCATGGCACGCGCAGGTCAGCCCACTGCGCCCAAGGTTCGTTGCCCGGAACGTTGGCCACGGCAAGGCCAACGTTTATCCCTGCGGTCCGAGCATGATGCACCGCTCTCCGCGGTGGCCCGGGAGTGCCTGCTTGAGCCGGCGCAAGAGCGCTCAGATCTCGGAGGTGGCCGTGTGAGGAGATTTCGGTCTCACTATTTCTTGCTCAGGGGTTTCGGGTGGGCCGTAGCACACCTCGACACCTCATCCCGGAGCCTGACGCTCCCGCACCCCTAGGGCAGTCCATACTGCCCATCTTTCGACCAGGTGTGTGCGGGTGAGCCTCGGAGCCTCAACACGTCGTGGCCTGATTGATGTCCTGGCAAGATTGGAGCCAACTTGCGCGCAGCAGAAGGTCCCCTGTGTTCGATCATAGCAGAGTGCGAAGGCCCCGAAATCGTTGGTCCGGGTGGGGAAGCGCTCCACCAGATCGCGTTGTCGGCAGACCCATGTGCGGATCACATGAATTGGTGCCACCACAGGAGGCCGTCGACCATCCGTCGGTGATCGCTGCGGGGGACGCCCTGCACCTGCATGGGCGCCACGGGGTGGATCAAGGCACCCTCTTCGTCGGTCACTTCGTGGCGGTGCATCTAAAACAACCGCTTGTTTGCAAGCATGACGCAAAGACAGCCGGGACTTTGGGCCCTGTTTGAGAGGCTACGGCGTCGAGCACCGACCAAGGCGGACGCCCTATCGAGACCCTCAGATGATGCGTCAGCCAAGACGGGTGAGCGGGCACTCTGGCCTCACGAAGCTTGGCTATTGCTCGCTGCTTTGATCGCTTGTGTCTCTGTTGCAGGCCCAACTCCGTGTCGATCCGATGGGCTTGGTGGGGGCCGGGCCTCTCGCGTCAGCGGCACATCGACAGGCGCATCTCGTTTGTGCGGGCTTGGACCGGCCCTCGCTCAAAGGGTGAAGAGCCGCATATGGGAAATTTGCAGCACACAAGATCGTGCGCGGAGTTGGCAGAGCGGCAAACAGAGTCTAGCGTGGCGCAAAGGGTCTGAGGAGGGATTTTTCATGCTCAATCAACGCGCTCTCACGTCACTGGCCGTCGCTGGCGCCGTCAGCGTGCTCGGCACGCTCGCGGTCGCCCAAGATCGAAGCGATTGGCCGGAGTCGTTCTCGGTCGGAACTGCCAGCCAGGGCGGCACGTATTTCGTCTACGGCGCCGGGTGGACCAACATGGTCTCGGAGGCTTTGGACATTCCGGGCGGGACAGAAGTCACCGGCGGTCCGGTGCAAAACGCGGCTCTGGTGCAGACGGGCGATCTCGACATGGGGATGGTCACCATGGGGCCGGCCTTCGATGCACTGAACGGCAACAGCGCCTTGGCACCGGGCCTCAAGCACGATCAGATCCGTGCGCTGTTCCCGATGTACAAAACCGGGTTTCACGCGGTCGCCCTGGCGAGTTCCGGCATCACGAGCTTTGCTGAGATCCCCGATGGCACCGTCGTGGGCGTCGGCCCTGCCGGTGGCACGCCCGGCACGTACTGGCCCCGTATCCTCGAAGGCATGGGGAAAGATGTCGAACTCCGCAATGGCGGCGCGGCAGACCTCGCCGGTCAGCTTCAGGACGGGTTGATCGATGTCTACACATGGGCAGGCGGCCTGCCCTACCCGGCGTTCAGTCAGCTCGATGCGCAAACGGATGTTGTCTATTTCGGGTTTACGCCCGAGGAACAGGCGGCCGTCATCGGCTCACAGCCCGTCGCTGAGTTCACCATTCCGGGTGGGACGTATCCGTCCCTGAACGAAGATCAGCTCAGCGTCTCCATGTGGAACTTCGCGATTGGTCACGCCGACCTGCCTGAGAGCTTCGTCTATGCCGTGGTCGACACGGTGATGAGCAACAATCCTCAGATGTTGGAAATCCACAAAGCTGCGACCGAAACGCTGCCGGAGAACTTCGACAAGAACACGTTCCTCCCCTGGCACCCGGGCGCGGTTCGGTGGTTTGAGGAGAACGGGTTCGACATTCCGGCGGATCTGCGCGGCTAGTGCCCCACAGCTTCTGAAAAGAAGCAGCACCCCGCGCCCTGCGCGGGGTGTTTTGTGCAATCTCGGACCCAAAGAAAAATATGTCAGACTCGCAAACGTCTTCGGCTGGTTCAAACAACGGGGAAGAGGTCAAGGACGCCGAAACCTCGCATGCGCTGGTTGCACGAATTGGCTTTTTGCTCTGCGCGATCTATGCGGGCTGGCATCTCTACGTCCTGAACATTGCCCCTTTGGAGACGTGGACCTTCCGCATCATGCACATTGCGGGTGCCTTGGTTCTGGGTTTCGGATTGAGCGCGTCGCTCTCCGTCAAACCCTCCGTTGATCGGGAACGCGGGTCTTTGCCCTTCTGGGTCGGCCTGGTTGCAGTCGGGTCGGTCACGCTTGCCGGTGGGTCACTCCTCGCCGCGATCACGTTTCTGGAGCCGGGCCAGACGGCGCCCCCTGGCTGGACCCTGGCGGTCTTTGGGTGGTCGCTCGCCGGTGGCACGTTGCTGGCGATCGTCACGGCATGGTTCTTTCCGGCGCGACAGAATGCGGTTCCCCTGCATGACATCGCGCTGATCATCGCAAGTGTGGTCAGTTGTGGTTTTATTCTGTTCAGCCTCGACACACTCTCCCTGCGCCTGCGGGCGGGGACACCCTTCGCCGATCCGAACAATGCCTGGGCGGCGTTTGTCATTGTCGCCCTGATCTGCGAGTTGACCCGCCGGATTGCGGGTTTGGCGCTGGTCATCATTGCGCTGACCTTCATCGGATACGCGTTTGTGGGCCCTTGGCTGCCCGGTTTCCTCCAGCACGGCGGGTATGACGCGAAGCGCTTCTTCTCCTATGTCTTCACCGACAACGGCGTCCTCGGCCCCACAACCGCCGTGTCTTCGACGATCATTATCCTCTTCATCGTGTTCGCAGCCTTTCTGCAGAGCTCGAAAGTCGGGGACTACTTTGTCAATTTCTCGTTTGCCGCGGCGGGGCGCGCGCGGGGTGGGCCCGCAAAGGTGTCGGTTCTCGCATCGGGCCTGATGGGGATGATCAACGGGACCTCGGCGGGCAATGTCGTGTCAACGGGCTCGCTCACGATCCCGCTCATGAAGAAGGTGGGGTACAAGCCGCAATCTGCGGGCGCGATCGAGGCCGCGGCCTCGACCGGCGGTCAGATCATGCCCCCCATCATGGGGGCCGGCGCGTTTATCATGGCCGAGATCACCGGCATTCCGTACACCGACCTCGTGATCGCCGCGGTCATTCCCGCGATCCTCTACTTCTGCTCGATCTACTTCATGGTGGACTTTGAGGCCTCACGCACCGGCATGCGGGGCATGCGCCCGGATGAGTTGCCGAAGTTCAAGCAGCTCCTCCGCCAGGTGTATCTCTTTGTCCCAATCATCATCCTGATCGGCGCACTCTTCAACGGCTACTCGGTCATTCGGGCCGGGACACTGGCCATCGGCGCCGCTGCGGTTGTGAGCTGGCTGACACCGTTTCGAATGGGGCCGCGGCAGGTTTATGAGGCGCTCGGGAATGGCGGCCGCATGTCGCTCCAGATCATCACGGTCTGTGCCTGTGCCGGGCTGATCGTCGGTGTGATCTCGCTGACCGGTGTCGGGGCGCGGTTTTCGAACCTGCTCTTTGATCTGGCGCAGCAAAGCCGGCTCCTCGCGCTGATCTTTGCGATGGTGATCTCGGTCATTCTGGGCATGGGCATGCCGACCACGGCCGCCTATGCGGTTGCCGCCTCCGTCGTGGCGCCCGGCCTGATCCAGATTGGCATCCCGCCGCTCGTCTCGCACTTCTTTGTGTTCTACTTCGCTGTTGTCTCCGCCATCACGCCGCCGGTCGCCTTGGCGGCCTATGCCGGCGCCGCCATTGCCGGGTCGGAGCCGATGCGCACCTCGATTGCGAGCTTCAACGTCGGTCTCGCGGCATTCATCGTGCCGTTCATGTTCGTCTACAGCCCCGGTCTGTTGATGGAGGCCCCCTGGCTCACGATCGCTCGCAACCTTGTGACGGCTCTCCTCGGCGTCTACCTGCTGGCGGCCGCTGTTCAAGGTTGGTTCTATGGCCCGGCGAGTAAACTGGTGCGCGTGCTCCTCTTGCTCGGGGCGATCAGCATGATTTCTGGAGACTGGCGCACGGACCTCATCGGCCTCGCCTTTGCAGCCGCCCTTTACTTTTGGAACAAGCGTGCAGCGCCCGCGACCTGACGAATGAGAACGCCTATGCCGGCAGCGCTTTACCTGACAGCCAGCACCGCTGCCTGATGTGGGAGCGCGACCGTCACCCAAGGTCGTGAGAGCGTTTGGGAGCAGGGGCATTCGCTGGTCGTGAGAGAGCAATGCCGGCCTTCGGTGGCCTTGGTGCATGGCGAGAGCCCTGGTTGAACAACGCCAAGGGCACTGTTGAGTGGGATCCACGCCATGTGCTCGTCGCACCGCCACACCCACAGCGGGCACGGCACTCGGCCCCATGGCGTGCTCGTGCGACCGCGCTCGATGACTGGACCGCGCTGACCAACACAGGTGAGCCTCCACGACACGGCGGGCGAATTCGTCGGCTCAGCGGGCCGGTGCGCTCGCAAGATGAGACCGGCTGCAGCCTAGGCGCCATCGGGCCGCCCACAGGCTGAAGGAGATCCTCCGAGGGCGGCGCCTCACAGCCCGGAGCTTCGACGCGCAGAGGGCGGAACCGTTCGGCGATTGGGCCGTCAGAGCGGCGATATTCATGCTGGAGCGGGTGCGCTCAGTCGAGGCTCGTGCCACAGCCGAGGCTACCCGGAGACATGCACCATGGCCCTGCTGGATCCGCCTCTATTCCGTCGTTTGCCAACGCGAGGGCGGCATCCCGGAGGTCGCACAGACGCTTTTCGCGACACTTGGCGCGGCGGACGCGATCATGGTTCAATCCCCGAAGACAATGGGTTTGTCACGTCGGCATGGAGGCACATCTTTGATGGGATGGGTCGGATGGAGATGGAGCTTGGGACGCGCAAGCCAGTGGACATGCTGGCGGCAACTCCGGGCCGTCGCGCGGGGGCGAATGTGGTCGCAGACCAGAGGATGCTGGCGCCCCACTTTGGGGCTGGCCTGCGCGGCAGGTCTTGTGAGTGCGGATGAGAGTGCCGCCTTGTCGTCTCTGACGCGGCTGAATGCCGATCACGACCACTGACGCACCGAAACCGAGAAAAGCCAACTCACTCAGGAGCAAGCCATGTCTCAGATTTCCAAGATCTCCCCGGCCGAGGACGGGCCACTGATCGTTGAAACGCCGCCCAACCTCTCCGGTTCGGTCGACGTCGACATGTCAGGCAGACCCAAGGCTGCGCTCTGCCGGTGCGGCGCCTCAGCGAACAAACCGTTTTGTGACGGCGCCCATTCCAAGATCAGCTTTTCGAGCGCACCTGACCGCAGTCGCTTGCGCAACACGCCATTGGACTACACAGGCGAGGTCAACGGGGTGCCCGTGACGGTCAGCTACACTCCGGTCCTGTGCACCCATGCCGCCCAGTGCCAGGCGCGCGCGGCCGCCGTCTTCAATCCCAGCCAAAAGCCGTGGATCCAGCCCGAGAACGGCACGCTTGAGGGTATTCTTGACGTGATCGCCGCGTGTCCGTCCGGCGCCTTGCGGGTCTCGGTTGGGGAGCACCCGACGCAACACATGACCACAGGCGATGTGGCCATCGTGGTGGAAAAGAACGGTCCATATCACGTGACCAACGTGCCGCTTGAGGCCGAATTCAACGGGGCGGGTGCCAGTCGCGCGAAGTACTCACTCTGCCGCTGCGGGCTTTCGAAGAACAAACCGTTCTGTGATGGCTCGCATTATGACGAGAAATGGTCGGATGACAGCGCACACCCGGTGGCGTGACGGGGCGGCCTCCGGCGGTGTCTGAGGCTCGATGTCGGTTGGGGGCCTGCCGACGGCCAAACGGCCTCCGATCGACGGCCCTGGCCAGAGCCTAAGCTGGCGGTTGGTCATCCCCACTGAGGTGGTCCTCTGCAAGGCTTAGGCGCGCGGAGGGGACCTTTGGCCAACCAGCAACCGACGCCGGACGGGAGCGTCACGAAGGGGCGGCGGGGTGAGGCATGCCGCGCTGAGATCTGGCAGATTGGCGTGACGGAACAAAACCGACGGCCGCTGGAGTGCAGGTGGAAACAGAAAGGCATCCAGGGGACGGTGGGATGGGCGCGCACCAAGTGAAGGACCCGAAGCGCCCTCACCAAGAGAAGGAGCGGCTTGGCAAAGCCGTCTCGGACATGACCCGCGACACGCTGATCTTGGCGGGGGATGCAAAGGGATACGTCCGAGCTCCGCTCGTCGGCGCGCTTGTGTTGATCGTGTTCGGGCAGAGCTGAATGTCTCAGGGCGCCGGGCTTGTCGGGCTCTGAGACAACACCGATCCACTCTGCCCAGTCAGTCGCCCGGAGGAAGAGCCATGACCGAATTGGCACGGCCGTATCGTCGATATGGCGCTCCTCGGGTCGCGGCGTTGCTGAGAGAGGCCGGTTGGCATGTGAACGGGTCGACAGGGGCTGACAGTGCCAATGAAGCAGCCGAAGACGGGGCGGCTTTGACTGAACGATGGGTCATGCGTCCGGAGGGCACCCATGTCTGGTCATACGATGTTGGGCCGTGCCGGACTGCCGACGGGACGGCGGTCCGCACGCTCACCGTCAGCGACGAGCACACCCGAGACTGCTCGGGGTACTGTCGCAGAGTTCTTGTCAGGGTGAATCCAAGCCCGTGGCTGGGCAGACTCAGGCCATGGGGGCGACGAAGTGACCCTTTCGGATCACGTAAGCGACCTCGATACCGGTGAGCGTTTCAGTTGCTGCACCGAACCATTTAGACCCTTTGATCCGGCGCGTCAGACGATTGATGAGGCGACAATCCTGTTCAAGTATTTCGCCTGGATGATCTCGATGCGCGGCGGGGTGCAGAGCAAGCAGAGCAAGTCGCCCACTGTGTTCAGTCCAGCTTTGTCGGATCTAATATTGTCGATGACGATCCGGGCGGGCACGCTGTTTGAGCCAAGTGCTTTCCAGAGAAGCCCCGCCGCAGTTGCGTGATCGCGTGTCTCTTGCACCATGAAGTCAAGGGTTTGCCCGTTTCGATGGACGGCACGATGGAGTTAGACCCACTTGCCCTTCACCCGGATGTACGTCTCGTCGGCACGCTATCAGTTTGCTCCAGACGTTTGTGTTTCGTCGCGTCATCAGCGATCAGCGGAGCGTACTTCTTGACCCGTCGGTTGAGTGCTGCGTGATCGAAAAGGACTCCGCGTGCGGCCATGATCCCTTCGACATCCGGATATCCTGCGCAGTCGAGCGTTGAAAAACACTGCGCAAAGGATGACCTCGCGCAGATTGCGCACACCTTTGAAATCGGCCATCGGGGACCAACCAGAGGTCAGAGGCGCCGAGGTCTGGGCACAGCGAAACCGAGCACCAAGCGGAAGAGTTTGCGACCGAACTGTGACGCCGGGGCATCATCGGCGATCCAGAAACGGGCGTCGCCACGGTCCACGAGGCCACGGTCATAGTGCGGCCAGTTGGTCACACGATGCGTCGCGCTTGGGATGCGATGGCGGCGGGGCTCGTTGAGCTTGTAGGGCCTGGCGGCTGGCTGTGCCCTGGCCCTACGGCAATCTCCCTGCACCAGGTGTGGATGTCGCCCTCGCTCAGGGGGTTTGTTGAGCTTTCGGGTCGTGGGATCGGTGCGCACCTGTGTCAGGCCTCTGTGGGCGGCAGTTTCGGCCGCGGGGTCATGGCTGGGAGCGGGGCGGGTCGTCATCAACGCCGCGAGCTCGAGGCTCTTTGGTGCGGTCGGGTTTTACCGTCCCTTTTTGCCGCTCGGCTCTCCTTACGGTTCGACTGCCCCCCTCGCGCGCCCGACGTACCGGCGATTGGCTTCACGCCGCAGCCGGGCTCCGATCGTTTTCTCCAGACGTGGCGACAGCCCATGCGATCCGTGCACGTGCCATCGTGCTCGGACCGATGGCGCAAGTTGGCGCGGTGTTGGCAAGCGCGACGGCGGCCAGCATGTGCGGCTTGCGTGTCAGAAGTCGCTGACGCCACGGCGTCGCCGTCTTGCTTGGCCCAGCGGATGCCCGACGTCGCGCCGGAGGCGCGCGGGTCCAATGCTTGCCGGAGGCGCGCGGATCGCGCGGAGCCCCGATGATGAGCAGCCTTCGGATGTGGGGTTGACCCATTCGCTGCACGGCAGGGCATTGCGCAAGCCATGTCCCGAGAGGGTTTGAGGTGTTCCAAAGGCGCTCCTTGCCACCCGTTGAGTGTTGCCTCGGCAATGCGGTCCGTCCGAAAGACGGATTGCGCGCCGAGCCAGGGTGAGGCGGATAGGCAAATCGTCCGGGGGACGGTTTGCCCGCCCAACACATCCTGGCCCCGGCGGAACTGTTCGAGCGGGGGGCGACAGCGTCGACCGCCATGGCGGTCACCGGCCGCACCCCCGGAATGTGCGGAGGTGCAAGGACACGCCGTCGGACGCCTGATTGCGCGGGGTCCGCCCTACGATCGCGATACGAGACGACAGCTCGGCGATCTGCCGGACACCGCGCCGGTGTTGCGAGCGGTGTCCGGCAGATCGATGCCCGGATCGTCGATCTCCTCGGCCAGATGCTTGACGGGATGGACGCTTGGTGGCGCGAGACCGCCGTGCTCGGGCCAAGATGCCCGCGCGGGGCGTTGAGCAGGTGTGTGCGCTGTTTGACCAAAAGAGCCCGCGCTCGGAACGTGACCCGTTTTGGCTTGCCGGTCCGCGCTCTTCACGGCCACAAGCCGACCTCCCGGCGATGCTGCGCATCGCCTGCCGGGTGACACAGTGTCGGGCGCCCGTTCTACGCCTTCGATCGGTTCCCCGGACCGATCGATCGCTGTGCGACTGGCTTGAACACTCGGTGATCGCCTCGGCGTCATTCGCGACGTTCGGCACGAAAGGGATCCGCCGGATCGCTCTCTGGACCAGCCTCACTTTACGGCTTCACATCGGCAGGTGGCACCGGCCGGACCTCGTGGTCCATGGCACCAATCTTCCGTCCCCAGAATTGTGCGCTTGTGCAGGCCTTCATGGCAATGATGCAGGGGGTCTGGGCTTTGAGAAACGGGATCACTTAGCCCCGAGACAACCGCTTGCGGAACCGGACCGATCCATCCGCCCCATGCACGTGAAACACACTTCGCAAAATCGAACGCGAGGATGGCAGCGTCTTCCATGGATGCCCCTTCCCTTGCTCCGGCGACACGAGCATCCCCGGACGGACACACTGCGACGCCGTCGGGTGGGGGCATCCGTTCCATCAACGCCATGGTGCTCCCGGCCGGAATGCCCCTCACCTTCTCCTAAGTGGCGGAGTACGTGGCGCAATCCATCGATGTCCTCGTCTCGCTCGGACGGGGGGGCCGGCGCAGAGGGGTGACGAGCGTGTTCCTGCCAGGTCAGCCGCAGGTGTCGCCTTTTGGCGATGTGGCTTGCCCGCGGCGAGACCAGCTCGGTCGTTGACCGGCTCGCCGCTCCCGTTGCCTGGCCCAGAGGGCGGCCACCGGGAACGCGACCGCATCGAAGGGCACTTCAGCGACCTGCGCATCGTCCTTTCGCGCCGAGACCAGACGCCATCCGTCATCGGTGGCCTTGAAGACCTCCAAAATCCGCGCCCAGGGGTCCACGAGCCAGAGGTGAGCTACGCCGGCCTCTGAGTTGCGCGCCCGCATCTCGGTCACGTCGATGGAGAGAGGACCTCGCAGACCCAGTCTGGCGCGGGGGCGAAGGCCGGCACATCCGGATAGTGTGGCATGCGCTCCTGCCGCCAGCCCGCATGCTTCGCGACACGGACGTTGTCTTCGAAGTGCAACTTCGGCTCCACCAGCCTCCCCCCGCCGCGAGCCCATCGGTGCGCCGATTTCGACGCCAAGGACCGAGGACACTAACGTAGGCCTCGCCCAGGGACGTGGGTGCACATGCAGCCAACCGCGCAGGAGCTCTGCCACCATGTGAGGCGGCGCATCGAGCACATCTTGACACGTGGCACCTGGCCGGATCTCGTGAAAGGATCTGTTCAACAGGCCAACCTCCGGACTGGATTGCACCGCAGGTCTTTGGATTGCGTCAGCCTCCTTCTTGCAGAGGGGTCATGGTGGAACGGATGCCCCCCACGCCGCGGCCTCGCAATGTGCAAAGCCGCGGCGTGGGGGGCATCCAAGGCTGAGGGTGCACGGATCGGTTTCGATTTGGCGAAGCGGGTCGCTCACCTTCACGGTGCTGCGGCGGACGGGGCGGTGGCGTTTCGCAAGACGCTCTCGCGGGCAGTTGCTTGTTTTCCTTGCCGAGCAAGCGCCTTGCGCGGTGGCGATGGATGCTTGTTCGAGCGCCCACCACTGGGGCCGCGAGATCGCCAGGTTCGGCCACGAGGAACGGCTCATCGCACCGGTCTATCTGAAGCCGTTTTGCTCAGCGCCAGAGTGAGGCGGAGAGAGAAAGCGATCCGGGCGATCGCTTTCCAGTGGAACGATGCTGTCGACACGGCGGCGCTCGATGAGACAGCCTCGCGCCCGACCATGCGTTTCGTGGCCGTCGGGGCGGCGGACCGAGCCCAGCGCGCTATGCTCTATTGCACAGGCGGTTCGCCAGCGCACCCAGCCGATCAACGCTGGGGTCACCTGGCCGAGCACGGGCGTGATCACGAAACCGCTGCTGAGGGCGCGGATCAAGCGGCACCACCTGCCCAGACGGGCCGCGACGGATCCGTGGTGCTGCGAAGCGAGAGACAGCACCCGGTCCAGGGCGCCGGTCTCACCACGGTCTGAACGGTCGCGCGGAGAACCGGCAGCTGCCGTTTCGCAAGTGCGAGGGATGTACGCGAGCGTTTCGGTCGCCCCGGCGGACTGCAACGCGACATCTCCTGCCACTCAGCCGTCGGCCACCACTTCTCCGTTCCCGCCCGCCGCTGCTCAACAAACCAGATCAGGTGCCGCCGACCAGAAGCTCTCGACGCCTGGACGTGTGCCACGGTGGTGGTCTGATCTGATGCGCGTGGCGCGCGTTACCGATCAGCTCGGGTTGACGTGACACCACCCCTAGACCCTCGGCCCTGATGGACTTCAGCAGGAGCGCTTTCGTCGCCGTCTGCATCTCAAGGATGATCGTACTACTGGTGCTGTCCGCTGTCTTTCTTGGCCTGATGAGCACAACACTGCGTGGAAAATCAGCCCAGTACGAGTCGCCGACGATCGGGCGAACCAGATGGCATCCGCGCAGACAGCCAGCAATGGTGAGAGCAGAGAGGAACTGTCCCGGAAAGGCGCACCCGTATCCAGAACGATCTTGATGACTTGCACTTGTGATGGCGTCGGGGCCGGTTTTTGGGCCGATTGAGCGGTGCGGTGGGGTTGTTGGTGAGTGACCGGCCTCGGATCGACGGGGGGGATTGCGTCTGGGGTTGGGATCCGGTGGGGCTGTTGCTGCTTGATCTGGATTTGGGCTGTGCGGGGCGAGGAGAGGGTTTCGCTGGTCAGGAGGTCTTTGCGGGAGCGGGTGTTCAATGGCTCGCCATGGCCGTTCCCCTGGGGGTCGGGGATCGATCCAGTGGGTCGATCCCTGGCCAAGGGGTCGATGATGGCCGTCTTCAGGGCGCCGGTCGCGCTCCAGGTCGGCACGGTCCGGGTCACGACCTCGGGGCCGGTGGCGGAACGGAGATGCTCCGGCAGTCCTCGGAGGATGAAGAGATCCGTGAGCGCATCGAGCCCGGCGACGGAGGTGAGCGTGCGATCGACGCGGATCATCAGCGCGTCCTTGATGTGTTCGTCACACGCCATCGGGCTCGGCCCAATCGCGCACCGATGGCGCGGTGTTGAGCGTCCGGAACGCGCGGCCGTCATGGGTCCGGGCCTGGAGGACGTCCTTCCCGGCAGGTGGTGCCCGGCTCCGCATCGGACCAGACATGGGTCGGCCGCGCCGGCCTGAGGCGGACAGAGGCGCGGTCGTTGAGCCAGATGCGCCCCGTCTTGGGCTCGTTTTGCGGACCCGTCAGCCCCTCGCCAGTGTCGCTCGGGCCGGTGGCGCGCTCCCCCCGCTTGTGGGTCGCATGGCCCGGCCCGCAGTGCTCTGGCGGCCGGTGATCCATGCACCTGACGGCGTCCTGTCGGCCACGGGAGAGCCGCAGCGCCCGTCGTCGCGTGCCAGAGCGATGATGTCCTCGGTGAGGCGGTCTTGGGCGCCATGCGATGGGTGGACCGGTGCGGGCGCGGCGCTCGTCCCTTGGGCTCGGACCAATGGCGCGACACGGGAC
>JBCDHQ010000100.1:0-13209 GCA_038749815.1 Pseudomonadota bacterium
GCTTTGTGACCGTCACGCCCGAGCTCGCCCGGGCGGAGGCCGCGGCCGCTGACCAGCTTTTTGCGGCGGGCGTCTGGCTGGGGCCCCTCCATGGGATGCCCTATGGCCTGAAAGACCTCTTCGACACGGCCGGGATCCCGACCACCTGGGGCGCGATGCCCTATCGCGAGCGGATGGTGGAGACCGATGCCCGGATTGTCACGCTGCTGCGCCGGGCCGGCGCGGTGCTCCTCGGCAAGACGACCCTCGGCGCGCTTGCCTATGGGGACATCTGGTTCGGCGGCAAGACGCGGAACCCGTTCAACACGGCCGAGGGCTCCAGCGGGTCGAGCGCGGGCTCGGGCTCGGCGACAGCCGGGGGGCTCTGCGCGTTCTCGATTGGCACCGAGACGCTCGGCTCGATCACGTCGCCTTCGCAGCGCTGCGGCACCACGGGCCTCCGCCCGACATTCGGACGGGTCAGCCGGGCCGGGGGCATGGCGCTCTGCTGGTCGCTCGACAAAGTTGGGCCGATCTGCCGCGGCGTGGAGGATTGTGGGCTCGTCCTCCAAGCGATCAACGGCGGCGATCCCGCGGACCGGTCGTCGATCAACATGCCCTTTGGCTTCGACCCGGATGCGGGGCTCGAGGGGATGCGCGTCGGGTATCTGCCGGCCGCCTTCGATGACGAGGGCGCGACCGATGTGGACCGAGCGGCGCTTGAGGCGATGCGCGGGCTCGGCGTCGAGGTGACCGAGGTCACGCTCCCGGACCTGCCCTATGGCTCGCTGATGCAGATCCTCTTTGCGGAGGCGGCGGCCGCGTTCGAGGAGCTGACGCTCAGCGACCGCGATGACGAGATGGTCTGGCAGACCGCTGGCGCCTGGTCCAACACATTCCGCAAGGCGCGCTTTCTCTCCGCGATCGATCACATCCAGGCCGATCGGCTGCGCTTTCGGGTGATGGAGGTCTTTGACGGCGTCTTCCGCGAGGTCGACGCGATGATCGGGCCGTTCTCCACCGGGCCGATGCTGGTTGCCACGAACTTCACCGGTCATCCCTGCCTTCACCTCCGCGCCGGTTTTGCGGAGCAGCCGACGCGCGCCGACCCCTCCCTCAAAGACGGCAAACTGGTCATGAACGGCGAGGACGACACCACGAGCACGCACCGCGTGCCCCAGGGCATCTCTCTCTGGTCTGGCCTCTTTGACGAGCCGCGTCTTCTCACCCTCGGCCGGCGGTTGGAAGCGGCCCTTGGGGTGGCGGCCGAGCGGCCTCGGCTTGGCTGACGCCCCCTCACGCATCCTTAAGGTCTTTGGCCCCAGTTTGAGCCCAGGTGCAACGTATGGAGGCGAGCAATGATTGTCGTCGAACTGACCAAGCCAGGCGCGGACGGCGTGAAACAGGATGCCGCGCGCCTGAAGATGCAGCTCTTCAACCACCACATGGTGCACCTCAAGGCCAATGCCGACGGCATGGCCTCGACGCCGATGAAAACCGCATTCATGAGCAATTACAGTGGCCTGAAGGGACACGTGTCGGATCAGAATAGACGCGCAAACGACATCTATGTCCGGGTCTGGGAGAACAACACCAAGATCAACCACCTGATGGGCAAAGTCTGGAAGACCGGCGCGGACGGGGCCGGGAAGACCGACATCTCGGAGGTTGTCGGCAACATGGACAAAGCCCATGACGAGAGCGACGTCTCCATCAAGGCCATGCAAACGCTCGCCAAGGAGCGGAGCGACCTGACCGCCGCACATGATCAAACGGAAAAATACAAGCCCTTCGACGCGCTCGGCTGCCTGTTTGCGTGGGCGGCGCAGTCGTCCCCCACGGTGACCCTGACGGCCAACACATACGGGCTCATCGCCCTCTACCGCCGCTACGGCTTCGTGATTTCAGGACAAAAGAACAGGAACACTCTGTCCGTCGAGAAGGCAGTGAAACGCCACTCGGATGCGCTGGTGGCCCTGGAAACCGAGACGGATCCCAAAGTTGCCGGCCCGAAGCGGCAGGAGGCCCAGAACCAGATCAAGAACTGCAAATTCTCGAACGTGGACCAGAGGATGGAGCTCAGCTCCAGCGGCCGCGAACAGCTTGCCCGAGACTTTGTGGACGGAGAGAACTGGGTGTCGCACGACGTCTATCTCGGCGTGATATGACCTAGCCAGGCGCACCACAGCCTGCGCACCCGCCGTCGGGTGCGGCACATGCCCTGCCAAACACATGCCGCGGTCCCTTGTGGCCGTCGGAGTTCTGACGGCTGGTCAGGCATGACATCTTTGGCGCGGCCAGGAGCTTCAAGGGCTGGACGATTGTGGGCGCCGAGAAGCTACTGGCTGACGTGAGGGTCGTGGTGCTGGGCATTCGTGCTTCTGGATATTGGGACCCTCACACGCGGCGCGGAACGGCGCCGGAGAGGGCCCCTGTCGATGCCTCCCCGCCGGTGATCGACCTAAGCTGGCGCGGCGGGTCTCCAGCGACTGTTGTGGAAAGCGGCTTTGCGGCGGACATTTGGACCCGCTGCGTTGGGGCGCCCCAAAGCCTCCCCATACGGAATCTGTCAGAGCTGTCCAGCTTTCGGCGGAGCGAGCTTGAAACGGAGCGTAGCTCTTCAAAAGGATCGGTCGGTCTTGGCGCTAGAAACCAAGTTAGATGCCTGAGCCCGGCACTGCCGACGCCGTCGCGGCGGGTGTGTTGTGCCGACGCAGATCGAATGGATCGTGAGCCAGCCAAAACGTGACCTCTCATCGGTCCACTCTTATGTCGAGCGGACCGTGTCTTACCTTTGCATGGAGCCAGCTTGTCCAACACATGCCGAGGGCGTCGCCAGGCCTCGCAGCGCCTTGGGTTGATTGGCCGAAGCCCGCATAGGATCCATCCGAGGCGGCAGAGCAAAGACCTCTGCGTCTCTGCTTCCCCGCACAGGACCGCGATGGACTCTCTTGGGAAGACCGTCGGCACATCCTGCTGGCCAGTCTCTGCGTTTCGAAGCCCCGGCGATCCGCCGGCGAAGGATACGTGCGTGGCATCTGTTTTTCCACAAAGCGGGCTCTTGCGGCGAAGGCCCGGGGCGGATCCAAATGGCGAGCCACACCTGCCGGACGGACCAAGGGTGTTGGCAGCCGCGCCTTGGCCTCCGACGAGATGGTTCGATGTCTTTTGGGTGGCAATGCGCCAGCGGGGATGCACCTCCGCATTGCGTCAACCGGCGCCGGAACGCCCGCCCCAGGTTCCTTGCTGCCGCAGCTGTCGGATCGGGAGGAGAGAACGTCCCGAAAACCTCATTCGATCGGTCAGGTCGCCTGCTCGTCCTCCGAACGCGAGCCGCCCGTTTAGGGCAACCGCGGCGAGCAGCGCTCGATTGCCGTCGAGGACCGAACGCGCCGCGGATCCGGTCTTGCAGCGTTCGGTCCGCGTGGAGTGCGACGACCGACAATGCGCTTGGTGCGGGGTGCTTAGGGATCGGTCACCTCCGGCGGAGCCGCCTAGGATTTGGCCGGGTCGGGCGCTTCCGCTGCAGAATGCACCACTCGCAGGTGGACCTCTCTCCGTCTAGCCTCAATTCTCGAAGGGCAGGGCCCGCCGCCTCGAGGGGTGCGCTGCCCGCGAGAGGCCAGCACGGGAGACCCGGAATGAGACGGCGCGACTTTCTGACGACCACGACCGCCCTTGCAGGTGCTGCGGGGATCGGCTTTGGACCCGGTGCCGCCCGAGCGCAGGGTGAGCCAGTGCGGGGCGGGACGCTGATCTGGGGTCACTCCGAGACAACGCAGAACCTCGACATGCACCAAACCGGGACGGCGTCGACCGGGCGCCTCCTCCAGAATGTGCACGATGCCATCGTCACGGTTGACGAGAACTTCCAGGTCATCCCGAGCCTTGCGGAGAGCTTTGAGGTGTCCGAGGACGGCCTCACCTACACGTTCCGCCTCCGCCCCGGGGTGATGTTCCACGATGGGAGCACCCTGACCTCCGCCGACGTCAAATACTCCTTCGACCGGTGCCGCGATCCGGAAACGGGTGCCGTGAACTTTGAGGTCTTCAACGACGTCGCATCGATTGAGACGCCGGACGATCTGACGGTTGTCATCTCGATGAACCAGGTCAATGCGCCGTTCCTGTCGCGGCTCGCCGAAAACGGTGCGGGCGTTGTGATGCCCGAGGGCTCCGGCGACATTCAGGGGACGACCCCGACGGGGTGCGGGCCGTTCCGCTTTGTCCGGCGTGAGTTCGGCAACGAAGTGGAACTGGTGCGGTTTGACGAGTACTGGGGCGGGCCGGCCTGGCTCGACGGTGTGCTCTCGCGCGAGGTGACGGAGCCCACTGTGCGGCTGACGGGGCTCGAGACGGGCGAGTTCCACCTGATCAACGATATCCCGCTCGACCGGGTGGACGCGCTCAAGTCCGACCCCGATCTCAAGGTGCTGACGTGGTTCCCGCTCTCCTGGGCGTTCTTGAACATGAACCATGACCGGGCGCCCTTCGACAACAAGCTGGTGCGCGAGGCGCTCGATCACATGATCGACAAGGAGGTCCTGGTGCAGGGGGCGATTTGGGGGCAGGGGGTCGTCACGGCCTCGCCCTCGTTCCCGTCCTCGCCGACCTACAATGACGCGCTCTCCGCGCGCCCGCAGGACTTTGAGCGGGCGCGCGCGCTGCTTGCCGAGGCCGGCTTCGGCCCCGGAGAGCTCTCTTTCACGTTCAAAGTGACGACGAACTATCCCTGGCATGTCGAGGCGACGCAGATCCTGGTCGAGTGGTTCCGCCAGGGCGGCGTCGATGCCTCGATCCAGCAGCTCTCCTGGTCGGACTGGCTGTCGCAGTGCTGGGTCGACCGGGACTATGACGTGACGATGATGAACTTCTTCACGCTCTGGGAGCCCGATTTCCTCTACTATTCGCTCTGGAACTCCGAAGGCGCGTTCAACTACCGCCAGATCCGCGACCCGGAGCTCGACGAGATGACGGCAGCGGCACGACGGGTCGTCGACCCGGCCGAGCGGGCGCAGATCTACAAGGACATCCAGAAACGCGTGCAGGACGAGACCCATGATGTCGTGCTCTGGTTCCGGAACGGAACTGTCGGCGCGCGGCCGGAGGTGGGCGGGCTCGATCAGCTGGTGCATCCGAACGGGTCGAACCTCCAGTTCAAGAACGTCTGGCTGACCGGCTGACCTCGATCCAGGCGCTGAGATGATCTACCTCGCCCAGCGCCTTGCGCTTTTTGCCCTGACGCTCCTCCTGATCTCGGTGGCGACATTCGCGCTGACGAATGTCCTGCCCGGCGATGTCGCCACGATGATCATGGGAACCCAGTCTAACCCCGAGGCACTCGCGGGCCTCCGCGAGAGCCTTGGGCTCACCGACCCGATGCCGGTCCAGTACTGGCGTTGGATCTCTGGGCTGATGACCGGCGACTGGGGCACGTCGCTCCGCTTCAAGGAGCCGATTGGCCCGCTGATCGCGCAGAAGATGACGGCCTCGGGGCTGATCGTCGTGATGTCGCTCGCGATCGCCCTCGTCGTGGCGATCCCGCTCGGGATTTGGAGCGCGGTGCATCGGGACGGATGGCAGGACGCCACGGGCTCCAGCCTGGCACTGGCGGGGATCTCGCTGCCGGACTTCTTTTGGGGGATCGTGCTGATCCTGGTCTTCTCCCGCTGGCTGGGCCTCTTGCCCTCCTCGGGCTATGCCTCGCCGACGGAAGATCTGGGGCTTGCGCTGCAACACGCGCTTCTGCCTGCGATAGCGCTCGGGTTCTCGCTGATGGCGCATCTTGCGCGGATGACACGCTCCACGATGCTGGAGGTGCTGAGCCAGGATTTCATCCGCGTCTGCCGCGCCAAGGGCTTGCCCGAGGGGGCGGTGATCCTGCGCCACGCGCTGCGCAATGCGATTGCGCCCGTGATGACGGTTGCGGGGCTGCAGCTCGGCTATCTCTTCGGGTCGATCATCGTCATTGAGACGCTCTTCAACTTCACCGGCATGGGATGGCTGACCTATCAGGCGCTCCTCAACCGGGATGTGCCGCTGATCCAGGCGTCCATCTTCGTGATCGCGGCGGTCGTGATGCTGACCAACCTGCTGGTCGATATCCTCTACACGGTGATCGATCCACGGGTGGAGCTCGGCTGAGATGCAGGCGCTCACCAAGCCCAAGGCGTTGATCGGCCTCGGCCTTGTGGGTCTTGTCGTTTTGACCGCTTTGATCGCGCCGCTCACCGTTCCGCTCGACTGGACCACGCAGATCAACGTCCGCGCCCGGCTCGAGCCGCCATCCTTCGCGCATCCGATGGGCACCGACCAGTTGGGGCGGGAGCTTGTTTGGCGCGTCCTCCTCGGCGCCACGACATCGCTTGGGATCGCCGTGGCGGCCGTCGGGCTTTCGGTGCTGATCGGGCTGCCGATTGGGCTGATTTCGGGCTACTATGGCGGCTGGACGGACAGCCTCCTGCAGCGGCTCGTCGACACGTTTCTGTCGTTCCCCGTGCTCCTCCTCGCGCTCGCCATCGCAGCGATCCTCGGGCCGAACATCCAGAACACGATCATTGCGATCGGCGTGGCCTTCGCCCCCTATCTCGCGCGGATTGTCCGGGGTGAGGTCCTGAGGGTCATGGCCTTGCCCTATATCGAGGCGGCGCAGGTCCAGGGCGCCTCCAGCCTTCGGATCATCCGGCGTCACGTGCTGCCCAACATCATGGCGCCGGTCATTGTGCAGGTGACGATCTCCGTCGCCTTTGCCATCCTGGCCGAGGCCGGGCTCTCCTTCCTCGGTCTCGGGACGCAGCCGCCGACGCCCTCGTGGGGGCTGATGATCCAGGCCTCGCGGGACTATCTGGACGTCGCGGCCTGGACCGCGCTCGTCCCCGGTCTCGCGATTGCGCTGACCGTTCTCGGCCTCAACATGTTGGGCGATGTGCTCCGCGATACGCTGGACCCGACCATGGCCCGCCGGCGTTAGCCCTCCGCCTGAAGGACGCCGCGCTGGATCTGATCCTCTTCGATCGACTCGAAGAGCGCCTTGAAATTGCCCTCGCCGAAGCCGTCATCGCCCTTGCGCTGAATGAACTCGAAGAAGATCGGCCCGATCACCGTTTTCGAGAAGATCTGGAGGAGGATGCGCGTCATCCCCCCGTCGACCACGCCCTCGCCGTCGATCAGGATCCCATGCGCTTTCATGCGCTCGATGGGTTCTGTGTGGCCGCGCACCCGTGCGTGGCTTCTCGCGTAGTAGGTGTCGGGGGGCGGCGGCATGAAGGCAATGCCGTTCGCGCCGATGAGATCTGTCGCCGCGTAGATGTCCTCAGTCCCGACCGCGATGTGCTGGATCCCCTCGCCCTTGTAGGCCTTGAGGTATTCCTCGATCTGAGAGTTCTCGTCCGCGCTCTCGTTGATCGGGATCCGGATCTTGCCACAGGGCGAGGTCAGCGCGCGGGAGGTCAGGCCGGTCATCTTGCCCTTGATGTCGAAGAACTTGATCTCCCGGAAATTGAACGCGGTCGCATAGAACCGGTACCAGGTGTCCATGTTCCCACGCATCACGTTGTGCGTCAGGTGGTCGAGGTAGTAGAACCCGGCGCCCACCGGCTCCGGATCGCGCGGGCCGAGCCAGGTGAAGTCGGCGTCATAGGGGGAGCGGTCCGCGTCATAGTCCTCGATGAAGTAGAGGAGCGATCCGCCGATCCCGATCACGGCCGGCGCGTCGATTGACTTGCCGGGTCCTGTGTACTCCTCCGCGCCGTAGTCGAGGGCGCATTTGAGAGCGTGGGCTGCGTCGACCACGCGCCAGGCCATCGCGGGCGCGCTGGGCCCGTGGGCGGCGACAAACGCGGAGGCGTGGCCCTCGGGATCGCGGTTGATCAGGTAGTTGACCCGGCCCTGACGGTAGAGCGAGATGTCTTTGGTCTTGTGGCGCGCGACCTCCGTGTAGCCCATTGCGCGGAAGAGGCTCTCCAGCACGCTCGGGTCTGGGTGGGCGAACTCCACAAACTCGAACCCATCGGTTCCGGCCACGTTGTCATCGTCGATCCGCGCCGTCGGCGCGTCGTGCGGAAAAGGTCCCATTGGACACTCCTGCATCTCAGCGCGTGGTTTTCGTGCCCTCCACGCGAATGATGTCATCCCCGGCCCGCGGGGGCGGGCGCCGCGCGTGCTGCACACACGTCGAAAGGGCGCCCTGAGCGATGCAATCGCGCCGCCACACTACCCCAAACCGCCGCGGATGTGGACCGTGATATTGAGCAAAATCGCGAGACCTCGCATTGTGCGCCGGCACGGCGGCGCCACGTGTGGCGGGGGTCTCTCAGGCTGCTCCGGCCGTCCGGCCCGAGCGGCTTAGGCCAGGGCTTGGCGCCTCGCACGGAGGTTCAGGGCAAAGAGGGCGGCGATCACCGCGACGGCGCCGAGATGAACCCAAAGGCCCGCCGGCCAGATGCAGGCGAGCCCCGCGGCGAGGAGGGCCGCTCTCTGCCAGAGCGAGACCGGGTGCTCGAGGCACCCTTGGAGCGCGCCCGCCAGCGCGTAGATCCCGACAAAGGCCACCGCCGCAACGCCGAGCGCCGTGACTGTGTCGCCCGCCAATATGGGGGTGTAGGCGAAGAGGAGCGGCACGATGTAGAGGCCCTTGGCGAGCTTCCACGAGGCGACGCCGGTCTTCATGGGATTGGCTTTCGCGATTGCCGCCGCCGCGAAGGAGGCCAGCGCCACGGGTGGCGTGACATTGGAATCCTGGCTCAGCCAGAAGATGATCATGTGCGCCGAGAGGAGCGCGGCGAGCGCGGCTTCGCGCGGCACGACCTGATCGCGGAGCGGTTGGAGGACCTCGATCGGCAGGCTCGCGAGGAGGGCGCGCGCATCTGCCATCGGCATCGGCGCCTCAAGCAGCGGGATCGCCTCGGGTGCGCCGATCATGAACATCGCCTTGGCCGCCGGGTCGAGGGCGCCCGCGGCGAGCGCCTCCACCACGATCCGGTCGCCGAACATCCCCGCAAGGGCTGGCGCAGAGAGCGTGGCGATCACGATGTAGGCCGCCGTCACCGGCAGCCCCATCCCGAGGACCAGCGAGGCGAGCGCGATCATGACAATTGCGGCCAGCACATTGCCACCGGACCAGGCCGCGATCATCAGCGAGAAGGTGTTGCCGATCCCGGTGGTCGTGATCACGTTGACCACGAGCCCGACGGAGACCAGCAGAACCGCGGTCATCACCATGCCGCGCGCGCCCTGGGCCAGCGCCTCGAAGATCGCGCGCGGCCCCATCGGATGGGCGGACGCCCAGGACGAGACGATGACGGCGGCGATGGCGAACACGGCGGCATAGTTCGGGGTGAAGCCCGAGACCAGCATGCCGATCAGAAGGCCGATCGGGATGATGAACGGCGCGCCGCCTTTGCGGAGCGCCGAGCCCAGCGTCTCGCCGTCCGCTTCGAGGAGTGGGAGGTTCAGCCGCCGCGCCTCGATCCGGACGAAGAAGGCAACGGATGCGAAATAGAGCATCGCCGGCAGGACAGCGGCCCAGACGATGGTGCCGTAGGGGATCTGAGTAAAGTTCGCCATCACGAAGGCGCCGGCGCCCATGATCGGGGGCATGAGCTGACCGCCGGTGGAGGCGGCGGCCTCGACACCGCCGGCGAAATGCGGCTTGTAGCCGGCGCGTTTCATCAGCGGGATTGTGATGACACCGGTGGAGGAGGTGTTGGCAACGGCCGAGCCTGAGATCGTGCCGGTGAGCGCCGAGGAGATCACGGCGACGAGCCCCGGTCCGCCGGCGACGCGGCCCGCGACGGCGCGCGCCAGTGCGATCACGAAATCGCCAGCACCGGACCGGACCAAGAAGGCGCCGAAGATCACGAACAGAAAGACAGTGGTCGACGAGATCCGGGCGATGTTCCCGAACATGCCCTCGTCGTTGTAGATCGACCGCCAGAGCGTCGATTCCCAGGAAAAGCCCGGGAACGAAAAGATCCCGTCGATGAGGCTCCCCCACCAGGCCACGTAGGTGAGCGACAGGACGATCAGCGTCGGGATCACGAAACCCGCGACGCGCCGCGTGAATTCGGTGGCGAGAACGACGAGAAGGATGGCGGCGAGCCAGTCGAGCGGGCCGAAGGGCTGGGTCAGCCCATAGAGGCGCTCCTCGTTGATGACGAACCAGAACGCGGCCCCGGCAGCGGCGAGGCCAAGCCCGAGATCGATCCAGAGGCCGGCGCCATCCTTGAAGCGAGGCGCCGCGGGGTAGAGGAGCGCTGCGAGGATCGCAAAGCCCGCGAAGTGCATCACGTTGCGATCGAAATCCGACATCATCGGCACGACGGCGTTCAGGATGTGCACGGCAGAGATCGCCGCAGCGAAGACGGCGAAAAAGACGGCGCCCGCCCCGGACGCCTCCCGCAAGGGAGAGCTCGGGGCGGGCTCGGTGGTGTTGGTGTCGGTCATCCGCCGGCGGTCAGTTGGCGATCAGACGCTCCGGGATCTCGATCCCTTGCTCAGAGTAGAACCGCGCGGCACCGGGGTGGAGGGGCACCGGCAGACCATTGATCGCAACCTCAAGGTTCATCGCTTTGGTCGCCGGGTGGATCGCATTCAAGAACGGCAGGTTCTCGTAGATCGTCTTGGTGATCTGATAGACGTCCTCTTCCGGGATGTCCGCGTGCGTCGCAAGGAAATTGGGCTGCGCGATTGTGTTGATGTCCGCCTCTTGGCCCGGGTAGGTGCCGGCCGGGATCACAAAGCGGAACCAGAGGTCGCGCCCGCCATCGGCCTGCGCCAGCTCCTCGTCGGTGAAGTCGAGAACGGTGACACTGTCCCCCGCTGCGGCCATGAGCTGGCTGATCGCGCCGACCGGCGGACCGGCGGGTGTCGAGATGCCCGCGACCTGACCGTTCTGCAGCGCCTCGGCCGAGGGTCCGTAGCCGCCTTCAACGAGGCTGAAATCCTCGTAGAGATCGATGTCGAAATTCGCGAGGATCGCGGCGTTCGACCCGATCGTTCCGGAATTCAGGCGGCCGAGCGCCGCGCTCTCCCCGGTGATGGTCAGAAAGTCGGAGAATGTGCCGGCGTCGACATGGTCGTTGTCGAGAATGAAGTGCTCAACGTTCGGCCAGAGGAGCGAGACGGAGCGGAGGTGCTCCTGCGGACCATCCGCCTCGACCGGTCCGGTGCCGGTGGCCGCGAAGTAGCCGAAGAGGCCTTGGAGAATGCCGAACTGTGCCTCGCCTTCGCGCAGCAGCCGGACGTTCTCTCCCGAGCCGGCGGACGAGACGGCGTTCATGCCGATGCCGGTCGAGGGCTCAAGCTTGACTTTGGTCAGTGTCGAGATGGCGACGCCGACCGGATAGTACGTGCCGCCGGTGGAGGCGGTGCTGAGGATGTAGCTTTGAGCCGCCGCACCCCCGGCGACAACGGCCGCGATGGCCGCTGCGATAAGCGTATGTTTCATGGGTGTCCCCCCTGACGTTGGACGATCTTTGTGTGGCGCCGACGATGCGCCAAGGCGGCCGCGCGTTCAACCCTGTGCGTCGCAAAGCTCCGTCAGCGGCGCCCGGCAAAATAGCGCCAGGGCTTTGGGAACCACACGAGCCGCCCATCGATCCACGTCAGCCCGTCATATCGCTCGGCCCCGCCATTGGCGTCCGTCACGTATCCCCAGGCAATCCAGGTGATGCTTGGCTGAAGACGGGCGGCGATCTGCCGGTATGCCCCCGGGAACCGATCGGAGAGGGTGTTCGATGTCGTCAGTAGTCCCGCAGCGGCCACTGCCACATCGAGGCGGAGCCATGTGTCGAGTGGATCGACCTCCGGAGGGCGCGGCCAGGCCCGAGCATACCCCTCCGCGGCCTGTGTGGCATCGTTGCCAAAGGCCGCCTGAAAGTCCGCGTCGGTCGGCACCATATTGCCAGCCAGCTCTGCGCCATCCGGGCCCGCCAGTGCTGCGAGGACAGGGCGCAACTGCGCCTCGATGACGGCCGCAGCGGCCTTGGCCCCTTCTCTGGCGGACTGCGAGGCGGGGTGCTCCAGGGCCGTCCGCGCGTCGTCAAGCCCGCGCCGATAGGCCTCGAGCCGGATGCGTCGCAGTCGCCCCGGATCCGCGGCAAGAAGGGTGCGGGCGGCACGGCTGGTCAGGCTCTCCTCCGGCACGCGGTCGGCTGCGGCTGGGATCCGTGCGAGCACGGCATCGACCGCGTCGACGGCTGCATCGATGCGCGAGAGGTAGGCCGGCATGTCCGCGTCACGTGTCGGCGGCCGGTCACCTGCCAATTGCTCCGCGATGGTCAGAAGATCGCCAGCGTCGAGAGCCATCGGCGCTGTTGCGGTCGAGGGATCCTCTGCCAGTTCAAACGGCGCCGTGCCGGCGGGGAGCGTCGGTCCCTGCGCCTCATAGACAGCCACCAGCGCATCCTCCCGCATCACGGTGCGATGCGTCCAGTGCGTGGCGCCGTCCCGCTCCAGCGTCCAGTGCGCCTCCGCCGCAGAGAGGACGGCCCGAACCGGCCAGAGCACGCGGGTGCGGCTGAGGGGCACGTCTGATCGGTCGAGGAGCGCTGCGGGGAATGTCGGGATCGCCGCGAGGTCGGCTGGGGACACGACGCCCCGAGAGGCGGCGATCCAGCTGAGACCGACAGCCTCAGGCAGCCAAACCGAGCGTGGATGGTGCGGCAAATCCTCCGCCTGCCAATGCCGGTGATTGTGGCTGAGCGCCTCGGCCAGGGTCTTCAGGAGGGCCGGACCGTCGGCCCTCGCGAGTGCCGTTGCGATGTCGCGCACGGGCGCCACGTGCAGCTTGCGCGCCCAGTCGGGCACGCGGTCGACCCCACCGAGGGACGCGAGGGCAGGGCGAAGGTCGCCCCCGGCCCCCGCCACGGCGAGGAGCGCGCAGAGCGACGGCCAGATGTCGGGGCCGAGATCGGCCGGTGGCGCTGAGAGCGACAGCGTCTCCGGGTGCCCGAGGAGCGCGAGCGTGGCCTCGTCTTTCGCGATCAATGCCGCAAACCACGTCCGGATCCAGGCATCGAACCCGAAGGGCAGGTCCGCACTTGGGAGGTGGCGAGGATCGGCCCCGGGCTCCTCCAGCGCCACCTGTCCCGGTGCGTCTGTCCGCGCGCGGAGGAGGATGAGGAGGGCAGCCTGCCCCGCCCCAGACGATCGGGCCAGGGCAGATCGAATGTCGTCGGCGCTGCCGCCCGTCGCGAGCAGGAGCTGCGCCCGCTCCGTCTCGAGCTCCGA
>JBCDHQ010000101.1:0-13203 GCA_038749815.1 Pseudomonadota bacterium
CGAGGCGGCCGCGCTGATCGTGCTCGACTACGACCAAACCGGAGCGCAAACGGAAGAGCATCAGATCCGGATGATGGGCGAAGTGGCGAAGCTGACGGCCGGGTCAAACGGGGCGCTCGACCCCGCGGACTATGAGCGAACTGTGGAAACCCTGCTCTCCGGTGGATCGGACCCCGTCATCACGGTGGCGCCGGAGGGGGCATGGACGTCGGCCATCACCGATATTGCTCTGCAATAGACCGGACGGTCCCGCCACTGCCCGGCCGCGCTCGGCGACCGAGACCATCCGCCGCCGCGGGCGCCACCTGTGCGAGACCGCGCCCGGCCCGGTGCCGCCCCTCGCGCCGCTTTGGCCGAGCGGGGCGGCGTGGTGCCCGCACCGCAAGACACGGCGTCGGTCCAGACGGGCCACACTGCCAGAGGGTCTCGGTAGACGCGGGGTCTGCCACCGAGGGCGCACCTAGAGGCGCGCGACTTGCACCAGAGCGGAATGTGCGCTGCAGCCCTGACCCAATCGCGAGGTTCCCACATCTTTCGTCAGGACGTTTGGGTTCCCGTCGGGATCGATGTTGGCACTGGGATCCCCGAACCAAGCCCCCGTCGGCAACGCGACAACACCGGGATGGATGTCGGTCGACACGGACGCCCTGGCGCGACAGGCGCCGCGCAGATTGGACACACGCACCACGTCGCCCGTGGCGATGTCGCGCGGCGCGGCGTCGTCGGGGTGGATGATCAGCGTCTCGGGGCGTGCGCCCTCGACATCGGCGAGCGCACTCTCAAGCTGGCTGTGGAGCTTGTCACCGGGTTGCGGTGACACGAGATGCAGAGGGGCCGCCTCTGTCGCCGTCCCCAACCACTCGGACGGGGGGAACCAGATCGGGTGTCCCGGGCAATCGTCATAGCCGAACCCATCAATCGTCTCTGAGAAGATCTCGACACGTCCCGATGGCGTGCCTAGGGGGAAGGCCTCGGGGTCCTCGCGAAAGGGCGCAAAGAACGTGCGGTTCGGGCCGGGCGCCTGGATCGGAAGCTGAACCCAGTTCCGCTCCTTCAGGGTGGCGAGATCGGGGACGTCGACACCGGCCTCCGCCGCAAGGGCCCTGAACTCCGCATAGAGCCGCGCGATCCACTCCGCCGCGCTCAGGTTTTCGGTGAACCTGGCCGCAACGCCCATGCGCTCGGCAAGGCCTCCGAAGATCGCGAAGTCATCCCGTGCGAGGGCCACAGGATCGATCAATCGGGGCATGTGGAACAGGTAGTCATCGAGGTTCGTCCGCCCGATGTCTTCGCGCTCATAAGGCGTGGTTGCGGGAAACACGATGTCGGCGCGCTTGGCGGTCGGCGTCCACCAAGGCTCGTTCACGATGATCGTGTCCGGGCGCTGCCATGCCTCGTGGAGGGCGTTTAGATCCTGGTGGTGGTGATAGGGATTGCCGCCGGCCCAATAGATCAGCCGGATGTCGGGGTAGACCTGCCGACGCCCGTTGAACTCATACTCCGCGCCCGGATTGCGGAGCATATCGCCGATCCGGGCCACGGGAATGCGCGTTTCGACCGGGTTGGTCAACTGCGAGACCGTCATGCCGCGCAGCCCGAGAAGCGACTTTCCGACACCGCCGATCGCGCCATAGCCGTATCCAACACCGCCCCCCGGCAGGCCGATCTGGCCAAGCATCGCGGCCAGCACAGCCGACATCCAGTAGGGCTGCTCGCCATGCTCTGCGCGCTGCAGCGACCATGCCACTGTGATGAAGGTCCGCGTCCGGGCCATCCTGCGGGCGAGCTCTCGGATCGCCTCGGGCGACACCCCGCAGAGCGGACCTGCCCAGTCCGGCGTTTTGGCGACACCGTCGCTGGTCCCCATCAGATACGGGCGGAACCGCGCGAACCCCACTGTGTGGCTTGCGAGGAATGCGTGATCGGTCAGACCCTCATCCTCGAGCACATATGCAAGGGCCAGCATCAGCGCCGTGTCCGATCCCGGCCGCACAGGCATCCACGCAGTGCCCTCAGGCGCATCAGAGCGCTGCGGCCCGATGTTGAGCCGGACCATCCCCTTCGCGGCGAACCTGTCGAACCACCCGGTGGTCTCATGCTCGGTGATGCCGCCCATGCTGACTTGGGCGTTCTTGGCGTTGATGCCGCCGAACATCACCAGCGTCTCGGTGTGCTTGTGGATCGTCTGCCAGCCATCCTGATGCTCGTAGAGCAGTTTCAGGAACTCCACGCCGAAGACATGGGGCATGATCGATTGCGCACACCCCGTGGAGTAGCTGCCAAAGGATCCGACATAGCCGCCGATGCAGTTGAGAAACCGGCGGATCTGGCTCTGGGCATGGTGGAACCGACCGGCGGACGCCCACCCATAGGATCCGCCGAAGATGGCCTCATTGCCGTAGGTGCGGCGCACCCGGTCGAGCTCCGCCGCCGCAATGTCGAGCGCTTCGTCCCAGCCAAGCTCAACAAAGTCATCGCTTCCGCGCCCGTCCCTCTGGCGGCGGTCGAGCCAGCCCCGCCGGATCGAGGGGCGCGCCACGCGCGTTCGGTGGTGCACGGCCGCGGGCAGACTGTCGGGGATGCGCGAGGGCTCTGGGTCGTTGCCGAAGGGCCGGGTCGCGACGATGCGGTTGCCTTCGACATCGACTTCGAACGCCCCCCAATGGCTTGTGGTCACTTTGGTCGAACGTGCGGTCCCGTCTTCCACCCAACTGTCCTCGGAGCTGCGAACACCTCGACCGTGCTAGCAGACTGGGGGCGGGATTCCCAAGCCACGTCCGCACCCTCCGTGCATTTACCGCCAGCCGGCCCGTCCCCCCTGCCACAGAGTCCGATGGCAGCCGAGCCGTCCTCCTGTCCCGGAGCGCGAGCTGTGAACTGCGCCGGCTGGCTCTGCTCTCCGCCAATCCAGTCTCACGCCTGCACTCAACAGACAGAGCCAGCCCATGCGCCGCTCCGCCGAGACCAGGCAAGTGCCGTGCCGGCGTTGCGTCCGCCCGGGCACACGCCCGAATGCCCGCACCCGCCCTCTCCGGCGGCCCAGAGCTGGGACATCGCCGCCCCGCTCACCGAAACAGAAAAGCCGTTCAGTGTCTCCCTCCCAGCCCCCAAGCATCAACGGCAACTGGAAGCGCCAGCTCGCACTGCAAGACAAACAGGCGGCAGGGAGTTGCCCAGCTTCGGCGGTGATTGATCGACGATAAGGCCCTGCAGACGTCGGCAGGCGGGCCACCAGGTGGCCTGCGCGCACCGCTCAATCGCCGGCTGACGCGGCTTCTGCCATGATCAACAGACCTGGAGCGAAGGACATGGCCTTGCCTGCAGAGGGCGGAGCGCACGATCGGGCTGTTCAATTCGAGAACCCGCTGCGCGCGGCATCCCGGACCGGCCGGTCGCGGACATTTGGTGAAAGCCGCCCACCGGCGCCGGGTGTGTGAGCTCCTCGGAACGCGCTCCGCCCCGCCATCGGCGCCAGTCCACGCGCCGCCGTCATTTGGCAAAGCACCACACCTGTCAGCTGGAGCGGGAACGGTCCGGACGTCGAGCACCGGCGCAGCAGGCGCCTCCCTCGGTTTTGACGGACGGGACTTCCGGCCCGTCGGTCTCGTTTGGTGTGGGTTCAATCGAAGCTGGCAAGGCCGGTTCCCTTGGTTCGATTGTCGGTCCCGACGCTCCGAGGCGCGCTGGGGAGCCTCACTTGGGCCTTCAGGTCAAGGGTGAGGCCGGCTCCGGAGGGGCCGATATCGGCGACCCGAGCCAATGACCGTCGGCAGAGCGCGCTCACCGCCCGCCCCGGGGACCCGTCGCGCGGCGCGGTCGACAGCCCCGTGGGGCACACGTGGCATCCGTTAGGCGCTCATCTGACCTCTGCGCGTGCTCTAAGGGCGACGACGGTGGCTGCGATTTGGTCCGGTCGGCGATGGAGACTTGGGTCTGGGGGCGGCAGAGATCGGACAGAGCGGGGTCGGCAGCAGCAGTGTGGACCACGCGGGTCCGATGCGGGACAGGCCGCCAGAAGGGGAGCATCCGAGCTTTGGCTTTGGACTTCGGAGCAGCGGCTGACCGTACGGCCGCGGGCGGGATGCTCAGGCTGCAGCGCTAGCTTGCGCGCTTTTGGGCCTCTTCTGGTGCGCTTGTTCGAAAGAAGCCCATGCGCTGGCGCAGATGGGCCGCTGCGCCGGCCAGATTGCTCGCGATCTTGTCCGAGGCCTTCGAGGCGGCCTCGGTCTCTGCCAGGCTGTCGCGGAGCGTGTCGACCGTCTGGTCGATGCGGCCGACGGCGTCCGCCTGCTCCCGCGCCTCGACATTCAGCTCCGACATCTGCGTCCGCAGGCCCTTGGCCATCGCGGCGAGATCCGTGATGCCCGCATGTGCGCCGCGGGCGGTGCCGGCCCCGGTCGTTGCGAGCTCCTGCGACCGCGCAACGATGTCGCCAATGGTGCGGGCGTTTTCCGCCACGCGGAGCGAGAGGTTTTGCACTTCTTCTGCGACGACCGCGAAGGTGCGGCCGCTTTCCCCGGCGCGGGCGGCCTCGATCCCCGCATTGATCGCAATCATCTGCGTCTCGGTTGCGACCGTGTCGATGCGCCCGGTGAGGCCTGCGATCTCCTCAACGGCCCTGCAGAGTGCGTCGATCTGGGTGGAGACGTCCTCCATCGAGGTCGCGCACACCCGTGCGGCGCGGTCCATATCCGCGGCGAGCTCAGCGGTCGCGTCGCTCGCCGTCATTGTCTCCTGCGCCACGCGCGAGACGTTGGCCAGCTCCTCCACTGTGGTGCCGAGGCCGCTTGAGGTGCGGCTGATCAGTGTCCGGGCCTGCGATGCCTGGCCGCCGAGGGCCTCCACCCCTTCGTCCACGGTGTCGGCGGCGCGGCGGACGGCGTCGATGGCGCTGTCGAGCCGGTCGAGGGCCGTGTTGATCGTGTCTTTGAGTTCCACGAAGGCGCCGCCGCCCGGCAGGGCCGAGCGCTGCGCGAGGTCGCCCGCGGCGAGGGCTTGGAAGCCCTCAGTGAGACGCCCAACCAGCCCTTCCATGATGTCGGCGAGGCGATTGACCCCCTCAACGCCCGGCGTGGCGGCGTTTGCGCGGTGGTCGAGGGCGCCTGCGAGAACCGCGTCGATCGTCGCGTCGATCTCCCCCTCCCGGCGGATGTCGCCAGTTCGATCGGTCACCTCGACCACCGCGCCGATCCGGTGGCCGTCGACATCCGAGACGTCGGCGCAGAAGGTCTCGAAACTCCAATCGGCAAAGCTGCTGCGGAGTGCCATCGGGACGGGCACGCCGTCGGCGAGGCTGAGACCGAAGACGGAGGCATAGGGCGCGACCGGAGCGCCTGCGGAGAACGGCGGAACCGTGCTCGCGGCCGCGGCCCGGTCGAGCCAGGCCGCCATCGCCGGGTTGGCGTGCACCAAGCGGCCGTCGGCATCGCAGACCAGGACCATCGCTTTGCAGGCATCGAGCGCCATCCTGAGGCGCTGGGCGGCATCGACGCTCGCGCGTCCGGCCTCAACCGCGCGGGCAAGGGCGCCGACTTCATTGCGCTGAGCGACACACCGGAGCGTCGCCGGCGCCTGCCCCCGCGCTTCGGCGGCGAGCGCGATCTCGGCGAGGGGGCGGATCAGGAGATGGCGCTGGAGGGCGAGCACGCTGAACACGAGGGCGGTCGCCGCGAGCCCGATGCCCACCAGAACCCACCGCCGAACGTCGAGACGCGCGGCAAGCGCTGCGTCCGCTGCGGCCATTGCGCGGTTCGTGGCCGCCGTCGTCTCTGCACCATAGGCGTTGAGGCTGGCAGCGGCCTCCCGGGCCTCGGTCCGCACGGCGTCCATGGCCTCGGTCTGTGCGATGGCCCTGCGCCGGACATCGAAGATCTGCGCGCTCCCCGACTGGCCGTCGGAGAGAAAGGCGATCTCCGCCATGCTGCCGTCGACCGCTTCGCCCCGCAGCGCCAACTGCTCCAGCGCGCCGTTGACCTCTGCGATGGCGGCACCGAACCGCTCCTCGAACCTGTCGAGCTGGGCGAGGTCGGTGGCGGTCGCTGCCGCGAGCAGGAGGCCAACGGCCATGTTGGCCTCCGCCCGCGCCAGAAAGTAGGCGTTGATGCGGTTGACCCCACCCTCGAGGAGCGCGCGCTTTCCGGTCTCGAGCGCGCTTTGGATCTCGGCGATGTGCGCATCGACCTTGGCGCGAACCGCGTCGATTTCGATGGGCCGGACACTGCCCGCCGGGGCGTCGGGGGCGGAGCGCACTTGGAACCAGGACTGCACGACGCTCTCCAGCCGAACGAGGTCCGCGGTGAGGTCGCGGGTAAGGGCCTGGGTCTGAAGGGCGTGGACCTCCGAGATCTCGCCGGATGCGATCACCATCTCGATGAGGGCGATGTCCACCGGGTCGCGCAACGCATCCACGAGGGTCTCGTGACGGGCGAGGGCATACGCGATCAGTCGGTCACGCTCCGCCGTCAGGTTGAGGCCGTGCGTGTGCAGCGCCGACATGTCCGTCTTGAGGGTCGAGAACGTCTCCAACTTGGCGGCGAGACTTGTCGAGCCGCCCGTCAGCCGCCCGAGGGCGGCCATTTCGCCCTCAATCGTTGCGATGATGGCGTCGAGTTCGGTTGGCGTCGCGGCGTCGGGGATCGCCTCCGTCAGATTGAGGAGCCGCGTGGTGGCGGTCGAGACATCACTGGCGGTCTGTGCCTGCGCAGATCGTTCGGCGACCAGATCGCTCATCGCATGGGTCGCGGCCCGAAACTCCCACCACCCGATCGTGCACGCGACCAGAGTGCAGAGCGCACAGAGACCGAAGCTGAGACCAAGCTGCGTGGCCACGCGCAGATTGGAGAGTGCCGACAGCATGGCGACCGCGTGAAAGAGTTCCAATTGGGCGCCTTAGAACAGGACAGCGTTAAAGTTGCGTTCTCCCGGGCGGTCACGGGTTGGTGAGGGCGCGCGTGTCGGCTCTGCCCCACCCAAACGATCCGCTTGCCCCCCGTCTTGACGGGGAGAGGACGGCGCTGCGGCGCTTTGGCCGAGTGGAACCTCGTCCGCGCGCTCCCAAAGGCTCGGCGGGGACGTGGCGCGTTGCCGGCAATGACCGGGCGCATCTCGTCTCACACTGGCGGTTCGCGGCGCTCCTCGATGGGATCGGTGGTGTGCCGCTTGGTGGAGGGTTCCTCGCGGACTGCCGCGCGATGCCTCCGCAGCCAGGGGCACTTGGGTGTGTGACGCGCGCCCGCTCGGCGAGCCGCGTCAAAGGCTTCGCAGGACTTTCTGGGCGGTGAAGGCGGCCTCATAGGCGTGCGCCATCACGCCCATGCGGCCGAGTTTTGGGAGGGGCATGACCGGCAGGGGCAGATCGGCGGGATCCTCGCCACTGATCAGACCGGCGAGACTGCGACCGAAGAGGGTGCCCGTCGTGATCCCGCGCCCATTGTACCCGATCGCGGTGTAAAGCCCTTGGTCGAGTTCGCAGATCCGGGGCAGGTGATCGGGGGTGAGGGCGATGCGTCCGTCGCAGACGTCCTCGATGGCCACTTGGCCGAGCTCCGGGAAAAGCCGCGCGATCTGGCGCGCCCCCCACTTCCGGGTCAGCGCGCCCCGCGCCCGCCCCATCGAACCGAGGAGGAGACGCCCCTCCGCGTCGCGCCGGACCGACACCATGATCCGCCCGGTGTCCCAGAGGCCCTGTTGGCCCGGAAGAATATGGGCCCCAGCGTCCCCCAGCGGCTCTGTCGCCAGGTGAAAATAGTGGATTGGCGTGAAGGACTGCGCGAGGCCCGGCCAGAGCCCATCGGTGTAGGCGTTCGTGGCGAGGACGACTGTGCGGGACGTGATCACCCCCTGCGCAGTGTCGACCCGCCAGCCCGTCCCCTCGCGCCGGAGGCCGGTGACGGGCGCGTTCGTTGCGATCCGTGCGCCCGCCGCGACGGCTGCCCGGGCAAGACCCCGGCAATAGGCCATCGGGTTGATCGTGCCCGCCCGCCGGTCCAGAAGCCCGCCAAAGAAGACGCGCGTGCCCGCCATCTCCGCCATATCGGCCCGATTGAGAAGCGTGACGGGGGCCCCCATCGCGGCCCAGGCGTCGTGGCGCGCCTGGAGATCGACCATCCCGCGCGGCGCGTGCGCGGCATGGAGCGTTCCGGTCCGCGTGGCCGCGCAGCGGATTTGATGGCGTTCGATCAGATCAAAGACTGTCTGCGGCCCGTCCCCGAAGAATTTGAGAAACCTGTCGCCATAGGTGGGCCCAAGCGCCTGGCGCACCTTGGCGGGCGGATGCCAGACACCGGCATTGACGAGCCCGACATTCCGCCCCGACCCACCGTTGCCGATACCGGCAGCCTCGATCACCAGTGCAGTCCGTCCGGCCTCCGCCAGATGGAGCGCAGTCGCGAGCCCGGTGAACCCGCCACCGACAATCGCGGTCTCCACCTCGGTGCTCTCGAAGGCCCCCGCCACAGGGGCCTCTGTGGCCGAGCTCTCCCAGAGCGATATGGTGTGATGCTCGTTCACCGGGCTCTCCCAAGGGTGGCTCAATCACCGTGTTCTCAGCCGCTCGCCTGTGTCAACGTTGGCAGGAGGCAACAGGGGCGTGGGTGCAATGGCATTGATCAAATCTTCGGCGGACCTCGTGCGTGAGGCCCGGGCTCGGATCGAGGAGGTGGAGACGCGCGATCTCCTCGCAAAACACGGCGATCCGAACATGGTGATCGTCGACATCCGGGACGTGCGGGAGCGTCAACGCTCCGGCTTCATCCCGGGCAGCGTCCACGCGCCGCGCGGCATGGTCGAGTTCTGGGTCGATCCGGACAGCCCCTACTACAAGGACGTGTTCGGCCAGCCCGATGCGACCTATGTCTTCCATTGCGCATCCGGCTGGCGCTCCGCCCTGACGGTGGCAACGTTGCAGGACATGGGGTTTAAGGCGGCGCATCTCAAAGACGGGTTCTCCGACTGGGTCGCGGAGGGAGGGCCAGTCGCGTGGCCGGATGACACGGGGTCCCGCTGATGGACCACCTGCGCCCTGACCGCAAGGAGCGGTCCGTGCAATGGCGCAGGTCGCGCGGTGGAGCGCCCCCAACCTGAGCACCTCACAGGCCGCAGGCCAACGGAGGTGCTTGGCCCCCGGGGCGGTGTGGTCTCAGAAGAGCGATTGGGGGCCACCCGCGGATCGATCAGTGAGTGGACACCACACCGCGTCAGGCTTCATCTGGTCAGCCCGACAAAAACCCCGTCGACCGATGCCGCGCGGGCGTTTGCGCGCAAACGCTGAGGGCGGCGTTCGTCTGCGAGGCCAAAGCTGGCGCGACATGCACCCTCCAGCCCGGGTGTTGCTCGAGCTGGAGCGTCTGGTGCGTTGTGGCGTCGCCAATCGCCGCATGATCCGTCTTTACTGTGAGGATGGCGCGTCCGAGTGATTTGGGGAACCGGATGACCTCCCGATGCTGGTCGCCGCGTCCGAACACGCGGATGAAAGGCTAGTCTGGGGGCCCGAGCACATGGCTCAGTTTCACCTGCCACTTGCGACGGTACTCGCTGGCGCTCAACCCGACACGCTTTTTGAATGCAGTCCGAAACGCCGACGGCTCGGCATACCCAACATCTTCCGCGATTTCGTCAATCGGCGTGTCGGAGGTTTCGAGCGCTTGTTTGGCCTCTTCCACACGAACAGTCTGAACGTAGTCGCTGGGCGTTTGGCCGGTTGCCGCACGGAACCGGCGCAGCAGCGTACGCTCGGTCATCTCGGCCCTGCGTGCCATCTCCTGCACCGGGTTTGAGTGTTCGTAGTTGACGGCGATCCAGCTCTGCAGGTCACCAACGACCGCGTCCGAGTGCTGCCGCCCGGCCGACAAGGAAGCAAAGCCCATCTGCCCCTGGGCGTGCGGTTCGATCAGATAGAGCTTGGCGATCCGGCGGGCCTCCTCACAGCCGACAAGATGGGCGATCAAATAGAGAACGAGGTCGGCCCAGGCCGACGCGCCGCCCGCCGTGACAATGCGATGGCCGTCGCCCGCCGGTATCAAAACCCGCTCACGCCGAACGCGGATCCCGTCGAACTCGGCGGCGAGGCGGTCGGAGTAAGCCCAGTGCGTCGTCGCATCGACGCCATTCAAGACGCCGCTCAGCCCCAGAAGCAGCGCACCCGAGCAGACCGATGTGACCATGCCGCCCGCGCTGTGCACCTCAGCCGTCCAATCGGCGATCGGCCTCAACGCGTCCGGAAGGGGTTTCCACGGGTCAAGGTGCAGGTCCGGCACGATGACCAAATCCGTCTGAGACGGATCGGGCAACACGGCCTCCGGCGTGATCAAGCGACCGTTCATGTCCCGATACGCCGCACCATCCGGGGTGCAGAGCCGTGCGCGGAACGGAGATGGATGCATCTGCTCACCATGCAGCATGGCCCAGTCCCGCCCGACCGAGGCGAGCACGTCCAGGATCGCATAGACGGTCGACGTTCCGGCCCACGGAAGACCTATGACAACTGTTTCGAGTGTTTTTGACACGTCCAATGTCCGATTTTAGCCGTTCTCGTCGATTGAGAAGCTTACGCAAGTCACCCCAAAGCTGCAAACGGCCTCTCCATGGGCGCCTCGGCGCAGGACCACATGGAGACTGAAATGAACGATTTTTCCCTGCCATCCGGTTTTGACGCGGACCGCGCCGAAGCCTTTGCCGGTCGACTTGTCGGCACGATCACCAATGCCGCGACCTCGCTCATGGTGTCGCTCGGCCACCGCGTTGGTCTGTTCGATGCAATGGCGGCCCTTCCTCCGAGCGGTTCTGAGGCCCTCGCGGCGTCGGCGGGCCTTTCGGAGCGCTATGTGCGGGAGTGGCTTGCGGTCATGGTGACCTCGCGCATCGTTGAGTATCGGCCCGGATCGCACACCTATGCTCTTCCTCCCGAGCATGCCGCCTGTCTGACGCGGGCGGCCGCGCCGAACAACATTGCCGTCACCAGCCAGTTCGTGGGCGTCGCCGCCTCAGTCGAGGAGCACATGATCGAGCGCTTTCGGAGCGGCGATGGGCTCCACTACGACCATTTCCTGCGCTTCCACGAGGTGATGGCCGAGGACAGCTACCAGACCACGGTGATGTCGTTGATCGACAGCATCCTGCCGCTTGTCCCCGGGCTGATCGAGCGCCTGGAGCACGGCATCGATGTCGTCGATGTTGCCTGCGGCGGCGGCCGTGCCCTTCTCAAAATGGCGCAGACATTCCCGAACAGTGTGTTCACGGGGATCGACCTCTGCGAGGACGCCTTTGCCGAAGCGCGCGTGCAGGCGTTGAAGGATGGGCTCGACAACCTGTCTTTCAAAACCCTGGACCTGAGTACGGTCACATCGCTCGGTGCGTTCGATCTCGTGACAGGTTTTGACGCCGTGCACGACCAGAAGGACCCGCTTGGGCTCGTCAAGACGGTCTACGCGTCGCTGAACCAGGACGGGGTGTTTCTGATGCAGGACATCGGCGGGTCGCGCGACCTCGTCACCAATATGGAGAACCCGCTCGCGCCCCTGCTGTTCACCATCTCGCTGATGCACTGCACGCCGATCTCGATTGGTCAAGGCGGCCCGGGCCTGGGGACAATGTGGGGTGTCGAAACCGCGCAGGAGGTCCTCGCCGAAGCCGGGTTCGTCGATGTGGACATGCATCGCCTGCCGCACGACCCGGTCAATGCGTATTTCGTTGCCCGCCGCTGAGTGCGGCCATCCCCTGACAGGAGAGCCCAATGACCCTCCGCATTCTCGAGCGTCTCGCCGAGGCGCGCCAGCGGCGCAAGACACGCTGCATCATCGCAAGCCTTCCAAGACACGTGCAACGGGACATCGGCATCATCGATGGGCGGACCGATGGCGCGCTGCACCGCTCACGATAGGACCCACGCAATGAAACATGCCGACGAACACACGATCATCGTGGGTGCCGGCCTGACCGGCCTTGCCACGGCGCATGTGCTGCGGGCGCAGGGACTTCCTGTGACGGTTCTTGATGCGTCGGATCGCGTCGCGTGGAACTGGCGCCAGCGGCACCCGGCGTTGAGGCTCAACGTCCATCGCAGCTTTGCCGGTCTGCCCGGCAAACCTGCGCCGCGCACGGACGGCGCCTACTTGTCGCGCGACACAGTCGCCCAACACCTCGAAGACTATGCGTTCGCCCTGCGCGACTGCATCGAGGTCGGGGTCCTCGTTTCAGCCCTTGAACAGGCACCCGACGGGTGGCGTGTCACGGCCGGCGATCGTGTCTTCGATGCCGCCCATGTTGTGATCGCGACGGGGCGCGACCGGCGGCCCCACATCCCTGCGTGGCGCGGTCTTGAGCGCTTTGGCGGGGACGTGATCCATGCCGCACATCTCGGCGATGTGTCCCACTATGACGGCAAGAAGGTGCTTGTCGTCGGCGCCGGGAATTCCGGCGGCGACGTGTTGAACCATCTCGCCAGACACAGCCCCAAAGACGTGCGCATCTCGGTCCGGCACGGCCCTGCGATCGTTCCACAGAGGGTGTTCGGGTTTCCGATGCACCGCGCGGCCCATCTCTTTGCGGCGATGCCGCTTTGGATGGTCGATCCGGCGTTTGCTATGACCCAGCGCTTGGCGTTCGGCGATTTGAGAAAGCACGGCCTGACGTCTCACACGATGGGCGGCGGGACGCGCCTTGCGACGGACGGCACAGCGTTCGCAATCGATGACGGCTTCGTGGCCGCGATCAAAAGCGGTCGCTTCAAGGTTGTCGGCGAAGTCGTCGAGTTCTCGGCTGACCGGGTGTCCTTTGACTGCTTCCGGACGTTTGACCCAGATGTCGTGATTTGCGCCACCGGCTACAAAACCGCTCTGGAGCCCTTGCTGGGGCATCTTGGCGTCCTCAACGATGCGGGAGTTCCCAAGTTTCCGATGGGTGAGCCCGTGCCAGGTCTGCCGGGGCTTTGGTTCAACGGCTTTCGGCCTGAGTTCCAGGGCTATTTCTACTCCGCCGCGAAAGGTGCGCGTCGGATCGGCAAGGGTATCCTCTCAGGGGCCAGGTCGACGCCGCTCGTTCAGCCTTCGCCCCGACCTGAGCTTGCTGCATAAGGGATGGTGCGGACCGCGGGGGGGGGCCCCCCCAGGGGGGGGGGGGCCCCCGCCCCCCCAAAACCCCCCCCCCCCAAAAAGGCATAAAAAAAACACAAGACCACGCCCCCGGGGCACCCCCGCAGGGACCCCCCCC
>JBCDHQ010000102.1:0-13118 GCA_038749815.1 Pseudomonadota bacterium
GGACTTCAGCCCGTCGACCGCGTCCTTCACCATCGCGATGGCGATGTCGATCTTGGCCTTGCGGTCGTCGTAGCTGTCCATGTGCTGCATCGCGCCCTGGTAGGCCTGGATGCCAGCGAACTTGAGACCCGGGGCCGCGTCGATGGCCTTGGCGATCTCGATGACTTCGGGCGTCGTGGTGACGCCGCAGCGGCCGGCGCCGCAGTCGATCTCGACCAGGCACTCGATCTCGGTGCCGTGCTTGACGGCCGCGGCCGAGAGGTCGGCGACGTTGGTGACGTCATCGACGCAGCAGATCGCGCGCGCGCCGAGCTTCGGGATCCGCGCCAGGCGGTCGATCTTCTGCGGGTCGCGCACCTGGTTCGAGACCAGCACGTCCTTGATGCCGCCGCGAGCGAAGACCTCGGCCTCCGAGACCTTCTGGCAGCAGACGCCGACCGCGCCGCCCATCTCGTGCTGGAGCTTCGCCACGTCGACCGACTTGTGCATCTTGCCGTGCACACGGTGGCGGACGCCGTGCTCTTTGCACCAGTCGCCCATTTTTTTGACGTTGCGCTCGAGCGCGTCGAGGTCGAGCACGAGGCAGGGGGTCTGGATTTCGCTCTCGTCCATGCCGACGGCAGCAGGCACGTCGTAGCCGACTTCGAGCTCTTCGATTTTGATTGGCGCGTTCATGTTGTCCTCCTCCGTCAGGAATACCAGGGCAGCTTGTCGAGATCGACATTGCCTCCGGTGACGATGACGCCGACCTTTTTGCCGGCAAAGACATCCTTATTCTTCAAAATAGTAGCGAGCGGCGGAGCACAAGAGGGTTCCATGACGATCCGAAGCCGTTTCCATGTCAGCTTCATCGCGTCGATGATCTCCTGTTCGGAACAGGTGAACATATCGGTCACATAATTCGATACAAAGTGCCAGGTCCGCTCTTTCAGGGGCACTTTGAGACCGTCGGCGATCGTCACGGGCGCGTCGTCTGCGATGATATGTCCCGCCTTGAAACTGCGGTAGGCGTCATCGGCCTGCTCGGGTTCCGCCGCGTAGATCTCCATGTCCGGCGCGGCATGCGACAGCCACAGGCAGGTGCCGGACACCATCCCGCCGCCGCCGATCGGCGCGATCACAGCGTCGAGGCCCGGCACATCCTCCGTCAGTTCTTTGGAGCACGTGCCCTGCCCCGCAATCACGCGGGGGTCGTTGTAGGGATGAACAAACTCCGCCCCGGTCTCTTCGACCACCTTCGCAAATGTCGCCTCACGCGAGGAGGTGGAGGGCTCGCACTCCACAACCTTGCCGCCGTAATAGCGCACCTGATCCTTCTTGGGCTGGGGCGCGGTGTGGGGCATGACGACCGTGCACGGGATCCCGCGACGACCGGCAGCGTAGGAGAGCGAAAGACCATGGTTCCCGCTCGAATGTGTCGCCACGCCGCGCTTGGCCTGCTCGTCCGAGAGGCCGAAGACCGCGTTGCAGGCGCCCCGCACCTTGAAGGCGCCGGGCTCCTGAAAGTTCTCGCACTTGAAGTAGAGATCGGCGCCCGTGAGCTCATTCAGGTAGGCTGATCGGAGCACAGCCGTGCGGTTGATGTGAGGCGCTATCCGCGCGTGCGCCGCCTCAACATGTTGCCAGGTCGGCAGATCGAGTGTTGCCTGATCGTCCATCATCCCCTCACGCTGCCTGGGCGCCCGCCGCCTGCGCTGTGAGGCGGTAGTGCTCCTGCGCGGCGGCCACGCCGGAGCCGAGCGCAATCGGATATCCGAGATCCTTCATCGCCATCTCGATTGTGGCAAGCCCCGAGAGGGCCATCGTGTCCGACATCGCGCCGAGATGGCCGATCCGGAACACTCTGCCCGCAACCTCACCAAGGCCGACCCCGAAGGAGACCCCGTATGTCTGATAGGCATGATCGGTGAGCGCGTTGGAGTTGAAGCCTTCCGGCACGTAGATGGCACTCACAGTGTCGGAGTAGAGCTCAGGCCGCTCCGCGCAGAGCTTCAGGCCCCACGCATCGACGGCCGCCCGAACGCCATCGGCAATGCGCCGATGGCGCGCAAACACCGCATCAAGCCCCTCTTCGAAGAGCATATCGAGGCTCGCGCGGAGCCCCATGATCAGGTTCAAGGGCGGTGTGTAGGGGAAGCTGCCGCTCGCATACGCCTTTGTCATGTCGCGGATGTCGAAGTAGCAGCGCGCGAGGCCCGCGCCCTCCCCCGCGGCGACCGCCTTTTCGGAGAAGCCGAGGACCGCCATTCCCGTCGGAAGCATAAAGCCCTTCTGGCTGCCGGACACGACAACATCCACACCCCAGTCGGCCATCCGGAAGTCGATCGAGGCCAGTGAGCTGACGGCGTCCACCATGAGAAGGGCGGGATGCGACGCCGCGTCCATCGCCTTTCTCACCGCAGCAATGTCGGAGGTGACGCCGGTCGCGGTTTCATTGTGGGTCACGAGCACCGCCTTGATGTCGTGGCCTGTGTCCGACGAGAGGCGTGCCTCGAACCGATCTGCGGGCGCGCCGGTCCCCCAGCGACACTCCAGCACTTCGACATCGAGCCCATGGCGCTCGCAGAGATCGATCCAGCGGTGCGAGAACATCCCGAAGCGCGCTATCAGCACTTTGTCGCCGGGCGACAGGGTGTTTGTGATTGCGGCCTCCCAGCCCCCGGTCCCGCTCGCCGGGAAGATCACAGGGGTTGCGCTCTCAGAGCGGAAGACAGCGTTCAGATCTCTCAGGACCGGCACGAACACGGATGCAAAATCAGGTGCCCGGTGGTCCATTGTGGCGACATCGATTGCGCGCCGGAGCCGATCGGGAATGTTGGTTGGTCCCGGGATGAAAACCGGATTGAGGCCGTACATGGCGAATCCTCCGTTGTCGTTGAGGGACACACATACATGCACGCTCGCGGATTGCAAATTATTTTGGAATTGGCTTCCATTTTTTGATCCAGTTCCGCTATACTGATATCCAACGATTTTTTGGATGTTGGCGCTGGGGAAGCAAATCTACTGGAAAGTGTTTCTAAACCCTAGCAGGGATTGAGGACGGGATCGATGACGGACATCGCGGCGGAACGGCGGGTGCGTGGGCGCCAGCGGGGCGACAGCGGGGCGCCGTCGACGGTTCAGGCCCTGGATCGTGGTCTGCGGATTATGGCCGCCCTCGCGGATCAGGATGAGACGCCCCTGACGGACCTCGCTCTCCGCACGGGGTTGCCGGCCTCCACGGCTCACCGGTTGCTCGCGACGCTCGAGCACCATGGCTATGTGGAGTTCGATCCGATCACCCAGGGTTGGTCGATTGGGGCAGAGGCGCATCGCATCGGTGCGGCGTTCCTGCGGCGGAGCAACATTGTCGCCGCAAGCGGCGAGGCGATGCGTCTCCTCCTCGCCGAAACCGGAGAGACCGCAAACCTCGCGATCCCGGAAGGCGCCGAGGTGATCTTTGTCGCGCAAATGGAGAGCCACCACCCGATCCGCGCGTTCTTTCGACCTGGCGCGCGGGCGGCGATGTACTGCTCTGGCATCGGAAAGGCAATTCTCTCAGCGCTGCCGCGCGCCGAGGCGGAGCGTCGGCTCGCCCGGGTCGGGCTCGATGCGTTCACGCCCAACACCTTGACCCGCCCTGCGGATCTCTGGGCCGATCTGGACCTCTCCGCGCGACGAGGGTGGGCGGTTGATGATGAGGAACGCTATCTCGGCATGCGGTGTGTCGCAGCGCCAATCTTTGCAGCGGATGGAGAGCCCGTCGGCGGGTTGTCGGTCTCGGGCCCAACTGTGCGGCTGTCCGACACCCTCCTCGCGGAGATCGGCCCCCGCGTGCGGCGGCTGGCCTCCGACGTCTCCGCCCGCCTCGGCGCGCAGGCTGCGTAGCAGAGAGGCGAGAGCCCCGCACGGGGACATGTTTCCCGAGGGAGTGGTGCGGCAGCCCAAGGCGCGCATGCCTTGGGCCGCGGGCGCCTAGAGGTCGCGCGGGTCGAGCGGGTTCGTGCCCGCATCGACCTCGACAGGGTCAAGGATGCCATCGGCATCGCTGTCGGCCTTGTAGGGGAAGGTCCCGGCGCTGAGCTCCACCGCATTCGTCAGGCCGTCGCCGTCGATGTCGTCATCCAAAGCGTCTTCAATCCCGTCACGATCGGTGTCGGCCCAGCGCTCCGGATCGTTCGGGAAGCCGTCGAAGGCGTCCTCGACGCCATCGGCGTCGCCATCGATGCCCAGCGGCACCTCGACCCCGGTGAACAGCGTCGCACCGTCCGAGACCTTGCCGGAGGATCCCTCCATCATGATGCGATCGAACATCTGGCTCATGTGCAACGGCCGCTGCTCGTTCGGCAGGCCGATGTGGACGCCGGGCTTCCAACCGAGAGGGCCGAGCGCGCGCAGCGCATAGGCCATGCTGATTTGATCGGTGACGGTTGCCATCGACTGCATCGAGACCGAAAGCCACGACGTGACCACGGGCACGGCGAGGATCTCCTGGATTTCGCGGTCTGTGAAGTGACGCCTGAGGTCCTCGATATGCGCAGCCGTCACCCGTGCCGGAAGACGGGCGGCATCACGCGCAACACGCAGGCGCGCCATCATCGCCTCATCGAGATCGGCGCGTTCGAAATCCATCAGGGACTGGATGTATGCGGTCGTCGCCTCCTCGACCTCGCCTGGCATGGTGTCGTGGAAGTAGTCGTCCTCGGTGTAATCCCAGATCCCGAAGGCACCATGGGCCTGGCAGTGCACGCAGCCCGACGAGAGTTGGTAGACGAGGAACATCGACCAGACCTCGGGCAGGGTCATCGTCCGCTCCTGCTGCAGGATGTACTCATCCATGCTGAGCGTGCCGAACGCGTTGCCGCGATCCCATTGGGTGTCGAGCATCTGACGGTCGCTGTAGGAGACGCTCGACGTGTTCTCGAACGGCCCGTCATAGAAGGGGAAGTCGTAAGCTGCCACATCGAAGGCCGGCGCCGTGGGCGGTGGAAGGTTGGCCGCCTTTGCGCCCTCGGCTTCCCAGCGCAGCTTGTCCCGCGGGAACGGATCGAAGGGCTCTTCGATCCCGTCGCCATCTCCGTCGAAGGTGATGTCCGGTATGTCGTAGCCGGTGACATAAGCGATCCAGTCCGTGGCGAAGACCGGGGCGACAGCGCCGAGATTGTCGCGTGTCCACGCGGCCTCGATCTCCCGGACGGCCTCTGTCAACGCATCGCCGACGAAGGGGTTGGCCCGCTGCTCCTCTGGCGCGCTCGGGGCGTTCAGACCGACCTCCCACCCGACAGCGGCGAGGTTCTCGGTTGCCCAATCGACGGTCTCCTGGTCGGTCACGATCGGGAGGAGCGCATCATGTGTCGCCTTGGCGGAGTTGATCGCGCCGAGCTGAAACAGCTCAGAGATCTGGCGATCTATGAAGTGAGTGCGAAGATCGGCATGCATGTCCGCCGACACAGTCAGAGGATAAGTGCGAATGCGGTCGATGTAGCGCATCGCGGATTGGAGGCGGGGATCCTCCAGCCGATCCACATAGTCGGGCGCAAAGAGGGCCTGGATCTCCTCGACCGAGACACCGATCTTGGCGAGCTGATAGGCGCTCCGCGCGATGTGGTGGCCGCTCTCCGCGCCGATCATCTGGCGCAGCGTCAGCCGCCACTTCGTCTCGGCCTCGAAGGTCATATCGCGATGCACCATCGCATCGGCGATCATCAGGCCCTCGTAGAACTCGCGGAGGTTGGAGACGTCGATCTTGTGTCGATCATAGTAGGGCATCGCGGCATCGGCAGCCGGGACGGGCGGGGCCTCCGCCGCGGCGACCGAGCAAAGGAGCATTGATGTCGCGAGGCCCGTGCTGACCCAAAGGCTCTTGTGCGCCATCCCTCTCACTCCCCTTCGTAGAGTTTGACGAACATGCCGTTCGGATTTGGCGAGTGACTGGGCACGTTCTGGATCACGTCCCAATGCTCCTGGATCAGGCCATCGGCGCCAAAGAAGTACATGTCGACTGCGGCCATGCCCTTGTCGTCGTCCGAGGTGTCGTCCATCTGGCGAAAATTGACATGAGCCATCGCCCAGTCGCCGACGACAATTACTTTGTGGACGTCGATGAAGGTCGGGTTGTCGGCGGCTGAGCCCGCAAAGAGCATCGTGAAGGGCTCTTTCCCGTTCGGCAGCATCGCCGAATGCTGGATGTACCGGTCCGAGAGGTACTCGCTCACGCCCTCGACCGTCGGCTGGCCTGCAACATACTCGTAGAACGCAAGAATGTGCTCTGCGCGCGCCCGGTCGGCCTCAGTGGCCGCGATGATGTGGGTCTCAAACTCCGTCGGGATCGTGTTCTCATAGATCGAGCCCTGTTCCCAGGCGCGGGTCGGCGGCGCGAAGGGATCGGCCGCGTCGGCCACCGCCCCGAGGGGCAGGATCAGAAGCGCTGCGGACGTCAGCGCGATGAGGCTGGTTTTTGGCATGGTGTCCTCATGGTTTGGGGTGAGAGGGAGCGTGCCGCCCCGAGATGTCACGGGGCGGGGAACGGCGGTGAGGTCAGCGGGGGCGCACCTGCCGGCGCCCTCCCGTTTCGGTCAGGTGACAGTGGACGCTAGGGACACACGAAGGGGTGCACCAGGGGATGGCGGGCGGGCCTCCCGCTTCGGGACTGGACGCCAACGCTCAGCACCTTTGGAACGACCGGACTGTCGGAGGTCCCACGGAGGTGCAGGCCGAGCGAAGGGCGCGTCGCAATCGTGCGCTCCACGCGAGGAGAGGACGTGCGGCCGAGGAACGCTCCCGCTTCAGCACCGCTACTGGGCACGGACGACCAGGCATCAGTGACCGTCCCTGCCGGCGGCGCATGGAGGTCGGTCTCCGCTGCTCCGCCCAGAGAGGGGGGCTGTTTGCCGCTCCGCGCTGCCCGCGTGTCTTCGCCCGCTGGGGGCTGCCATGCGCCGCATATGTCTAATTTGCGCGCATACCCTGTCGCGGATTCCGAGACGGACACTCCCATCATGCGCCTTGATCCCACCTGTTTAACCTTAGGTTATGTTTATCTTTTTGGTGGTGTGCAGAGCAGAGTAAATTGCGCGCAGACGATGCGCCGTTTGTCAGCACGTGAGGGGGCCAATGTGGGACGAGGTGCGCGCGGCCGCAGAGGTTGTGCGGCGCGGGACGGTGAGCGCTGCGGCTGAAGCGCTGGGAATTCATCGAGCGACAGTGCAACGCCGCATCGACACGCTGGAGACCGAACTCGGCGGGAAGCTCTTTCAGCGCCACGCGCGCGGCTACACGCCCACCGAGCTCGGCCGGGATGTCGTGCGCATTGCAGAGGATGCGGGCGCCCATTTTGAGCGGCTGCGGCGGCGCGCGCTCAGCGAAGAAGACATCCCGAGCGGCGAACTCATCGTGACGTCGATCGACGAGATGGCCCCAAGGATCCTCAAGATGATCGCGGATTTCTCGGCGGTCTACCCGAAGATCAAAGTGAGCTTCCACGGGTCCCATGAGATGTTGAGCCTGGAGACGGGCGAGGCGCACGTGGCTCTTCGCGTCGGACCACGCCCGCAGGAGCCCGACTATGTCGTGTTGCCCTATCCGCCCGTGCAGGTCGGGCTCTATGGAAGTCGGACCTACATTCAGCGCTACGGCAAGCCGGAGCCGGGGCGACTGCAGCTCCACCGATACGTGCTCCCCAAAGGATCTCCGGCTGCGGATCAAGCGGAGCGGTGGCTGCACGCGCTTGTCCCCGAGGCGGATGTGGTGCCGGTCGGCAACAGCGGCCGGGTGACGGAGGCCGCTATCATGGCGGGTGTTGGCCTGGGGTTTCTGGTGAAGTGCATCGCGTCCGAGGACCCCAACCTCGTCGAGGCCTATCCTTCCGATCCGAGCTGGTGCAAGGATGCCTGGATCGTAACCCATGTCGACCTGCACCGATCGGCCAAGGTCCAAGCCTTCCTAGATTTTTGCCGACCCTGAGCGGAACGGGTTCGCCGGACAGACACGCCCGCGGTGGCGGTTGTTTTTCGTGGGCGCCGGCTGGTTGGTCTGGATGGTGAGAAAGCGGCTCATATGCCGGCAGCTTGGCTGGCATCAAGAGCACCACACCTGATCTAAAGGACAGGGCCAGCTCCGCGACGCGGGCCTCGGCCCGAGGTGCGCTGGACCCGGCACCAAGGATGTGGTCTCTCTTTCGTCACTGGACGCCAACGACATGTCGGGGGAGAGCGTGATCGACCAGCGCCGCCTCTGTCAGCACCACATCAGAGGCTTCACAGACCGGGTCTTGGGTCGCCGCGGATGCGATGGCGCCAGGCTCAACCGTCGAGGCCTCGTCAGGCGCGCGGCGCAGGGCGCTCGGTTCGGCCGGGTGCGGCGGCAGGGTGGCACGGACGTGTCCGGACCGGCCCGCGCCGGAGGATCGCACCGATGACCTGTGCGGCGCGGGACCGAGACCTGAAGTTCCTTCTCCGGACGGTGGTTCTTGCGGATGAGGCGGTGTCGGAGGGCAACCACCCCTTCGGCGCGCTCCTCGTGTCGGCGGACGGGGTGGTCCTGGCAGAGGGCAAGAACTCCTACTCGGTCGATAAAGGCCCGGGGCATGCCGAGGCCAACCTCGCCCGCGACGCCGCCCGCCGCTTTCCGGAGGAGACGCTCCGGGCGGCGACGCTCTACACATCGGTCGAGCCCTGCTCGATGTGCTCCGGCACGATTTACTGGGCCGAGATCGGCGCCGTCGTGTTCGGGATGACCGAAAAGCGGCTTGCGGAGCTGACCGGTGACGACCCCGAGAACCCCACTCAAGACCTCGCCTGCCGGGCCATCTTTGCCTCGGGTCAGCGCAAAGTTGAAGTGCGGGGTCCCTTCGCGGAACTCGAGCCGCAGATCGCCGCGCAACATGCAGCGTTTTGGACCCAGGGATGACGGAGGTGACCGTCACCCTGACCGGGCGGCTCGAGGCGGCGAGCGCGATCCCATGGATCCTCCACCGCGGGCGTCTTCTCAGCCTGCGCGGATGGGTGCGCCGGATTGACGATGCAACGATCGAGATGGCGCTCCAGGGGCCGGAGCCTCTCCTGGATGCGATGGAGATCGCCTGCAGTCTCGGCCCCGGAGACGTGATGGTTGAGACGGTCACGCGTGCGGCCTACCACGGCGCGACCTTTCGGAACGGGTTTGAGCATCTAGACGCGGCCCGCGCCTAAAGAATGGGCAGAGCCGGGCCCGGCCCCGAAACCAGCCGCGAAAAGCTTTTGCCGCCCCGGCGTTCTGCGCATCCTCGCCCCCGAGGAGAAGTGCCCTATGCCTGCGAGAGCCGTCGCCCTGTCCCGCGACCTGCCACCGAAGCGCGTGATGCGGGCGGACGTAGAGGGGTGCGATATCGCGGTTTGGCGCGACCCGGCAGGGCGGCTCCACGCCTGGAACAATCGGTGTCCGCATCGGGGCATGCGCCTCAGCCACGGTTTCGTACGAGGTGACAAACTGGCCTGCCTCTACCATGGCTGGCACTATGGCACGGACGGCGTCTGCACGTACATTCCGGCGCATCCGGAGTTGGCCCCACCCGACACAATCCGCACCGAGGTGTACCGTGTCGCCGAAAAGGACGGCGTGATCTGGGTGAGCGTCAGCGGCCCGGCCGAGCCCGGTGGCGCCGACGGGGCCACGGTGCCGCTCCGAACGCTCTCGGTCGCCACCGACGAGGTCAGGGCCCTTGCCGGGTTTGCCGCAACACCCTTTCGCGGCGCAGAGCCGCAACAGCGCGAAACGGGCCGCCTCGACCTCGGCGCCCGAACGCTGGTGGTGCACGCCAATCCGGTTGGCCCTGATGAAACGCATCTCCACGTCCTTGTCGACCAAGGCGCGGATCTGGCCGACCGAAAGGCGCTCTCGCGGTGGTGCGAGGCGGCCCGGACCACAGCGGAGGCCGGTCGGACATGAGCCTCAGCTACGCGCGCGACGACTGGTATGCAGTGGCGATGGTGGAACAGCTGGCGGAGGGTCGGGTGCTCCGCTCAAAGCTTCTTGGCCAAGAGATCGGCGTGAGTGGCTCGGCGACGGAACCCATGGTCCGAGCCTCCGGCGCGCTGCGACCGGCAGAGCTCCGCTATGACCATGTGTGGACAACGCTCAGCGACGCCCCTCGCCCCTTGTTCGAGATTGCCGAGGCGGCGGAGGACGACCGCACCTTTGTTCCCTGTGGCCCTGTGACAGTCCGATGCTCGCCCCTTCGCGCAGTCGAGAACTTCCTCGACATTGCGCATTTCCCCTTCGTTCACACCGGGATCCTCGGCGAAGAGCCCCACACGGAGGTGCGTCCCTACAAGGTCGAGATCCGAGACGAGATCGACGAGGTCTGGGCAACGGAGATCGGGTTTCACCAGCCGCAGGCGGCCAAAAGCGCGACCACCGCGATTGAGACCCAATACCAGTACCGCGTCCCGGCACCGACCACAGCCGTCCTCTACAAGACCTGCCCGCCGAAGCCCGACGCCTGGGACGTGATCGCCATATTCGTGCAGCCCGAGACCGAGGAACGCTGCATCGTCTGGCCCTGGATGGCCCTCTATGACGACGTGACAGCCTATGCGGAGCTCGTTCAGTTCCAGCAGGAGATCTTCCTTCAGGATCGCTCCATCCTTGAGAACCAGAAACCGACTTTGCTGCCGCTCGACCCGAGGATGGAGATTCCGACCCGCTGCGATCTGACCTCCGTCGTCTATCGGCGCTGGTTGAAGCGCAAGGGCGCCACCTATGGTGCAATGACAAAGACCTGATGTTCACGCTCTACAACTACGTGCTCTCCGGCAACTGCTACAAGATCCGCCTCTTCGCCGCGCTGTTGGGCGTGGAGTACAAAATCATCTCGGTCGACTTCTACCCGGGGCGGGAGCACCGCTCGCCCGAGATGCTGGCGCTCAACCCCGCGGGCACACTCCCTGTCCTGACGGCCGGCGATCTCGTTCTGACCGAGACCCAAGCGATGCTGACCTGGATCGCCGCACGGTTCGACCCGTCGGAAACCTGGCTCCCGCGGGACCCGGAGGGGCTCGCCACAGTGATCGAGTGGCTTGGGTTCGCGGGCCGTCTGACACAGAGTGCGGGGCTTGCACGGCTGCAAGCAATGCTCTCCTGGCCGGGTGACAGTGACGCCGCCAAGGCCGCGGCGACGGAGGATCTGCGCCGGCTGGAGCTCGCGCTGACCGACAGGGTGCTCGAGGGCGGGCTTTGGCTGGCCGGCGACGCCCCGACTGTCGCCGACATCGCCTGCTTTCCCTATGTCGCGCTCAGCCCGGATGCGGGGCTTGAGCATGAGGGCTACCCCGCGATCCGGAATTGGCTCTACGCAATTCGGGGCCTGCCGGGCTTTGTGACCATGCCGGGCATCCACTACCTCCACGACGTGCCGAGGGGCGCCGATGGCTGACCCGATCCTGAAGCTTGAAGGTGTCACCAAGCGCTACGGTCGCACACTCGCCAACGACGCGGTCGACTTTCGGATCGAGCCTGGGCGCATCCACGCCCTCCTCGGCGAGAACGGGGCCGGCAAGTCGACCTTGATGAAGATCATCTACGGCCTCGTCAAACCCGATGCCGGAACGCTGAGTTGGGAGGGGCGCCCGGTCGAGATCCCCTCGCCCGCCGCGGCGCGGAACCTCGGGATCGGCATGGTGTTCCAGCACTTTTCGCTGTTTGAGACGCTGACAGTGGCCGAGAACATCTCACTTGCCGTCGCAGGCGCTCCGGCCGCGTTGGCAGCGCGGATCGAGGCGGCCTCGGCCCGCTTCGGCCTCGAGATCGCACCGGAGGCGCGCGTCCATGCCCTGACCGTGGGCGAGCGACAGCGGATCGAAATCCTCCGCTGTATCCTGCAAGAGCCTAAACTGATCATCCTCGATGAGCCGACCTCCGTGCTGCCGCCGCAGGGGATCGAACGTCTGTTCGCAACGCTCCGCAGCCTTGCCTCCGAGGGCATCGCGGTGGTCTTTATCTCCCACAAGCTCGACGAGATCCGCGCACTCTGCGACGAGGCGACGATCATGCGCGCGGGCCGCGTCGTCAGCGTCGTCGATCCGCAGGTCGAGACGGCCCACAGTCTCTCGGAGATGATGATCGGACGCGAGATCGCCACGGCACCCGCGCGTGCTGAGACCGGGGCGGGGGAGACCCTGATGACGGTCCGCGGCCTGACGCATCGGCCGCAAACGCCCTTCGCCCCCCGCCTGGACAATCTGTCGCTGAGCCTTGCGGCCGGCGAGATCCTCGGCATCGCAGGCGTCTCCGGCAATGGGCAAGGGGCGCTCACGCGAGCCTTGGCGGGCGAGATCCGAACCGATCCGCACACCATTGAGTTTGCCGGCACCCCGATCGGGGCCGCGGGGCCCGAGGCAAGACGGCGGATGGGCATCCACTTCATCCCGGAGGAGCGGCTCGGGCGGGGTGCTGTGCCGGGCCAAACGCTTGCCGAGAATGTCGGGCTGACGACGTTTCATGCGGGTCTTGTCGCGTCGGGCTTCCTCAGACTGGGCCAGCGCCGCGCCCGAGCCGAGGAGGTCATCGCCGGCATGGATGTGCGCAGCAGCGGCACCCAGGCGGAGGCACAGTCCCTGTCGGGCGGCAACCTTCAGAAGTTCATCGTCAGCCGGGAAATGGCACTCGGACCGAGGGTGCTCATCGCCGAGCAACCGACCTGGGGTGTCGATGTGGGCGCGGCAGCGGCGATCCGCCAGCGGTTGCTCGACCTCCGCGCGGCCGGCGGCGCGCTGGTGATCGTGTCGGAAGATCTTGAGGAGCTGATGGAGGTCTCGGACCGCATCCAGGTGATGTTCCGCGGCCGCCTCTCGCCCTCCGTCGCGGTGGGCGAGACCGATATCAGCCATATCGGCCTCGCGATGGCCGGGGAGTTCGACGGGCTGGAGGCGGCCCATGCCTAGGCTGGTCCTCGAGCCGCGTGAGACGACATCGCTCCTGGCGCCGGTCCAGGTGGCCGGCCTCGCGCTTGCGCTGACGCTTGTTGCGGGCGGGGTGCTTTTCGCGATTTACGGCGTGGCACCGCACAAGGGCCTCCATGCGGTGTTCGTCGAGCCGCTTCTCAGCACCTATGGGATCGGCGAGGTGCTGCTGAAGATGGCGCCGCTGCTCCTCGTCGCGCA
>JBCDHQ010000103.1:0-12912 GCA_038749815.1 Pseudomonadota bacterium
AGAAAACCTGGGTTTTGCCCTCGGCCATCGCGTGGATCGCCTCGACGGTGTCGACCCCCTCCATCGCTCCGACAACACCAGGGAACGGCATGAACTTGTTCGCGGGATCTTCGGCATTCACGCGCACCTCGATCGAGTGCCCCTCAATGCTGAGCGCGGATTGATCGATGGAGAGCGGCGCGCCAAAGGCGATCCGGATCATCTCCTGCACCAGATCGACACCTGTGATCATCTCGGTCACCGGGTGTTCGACCTGGATCCGGGTGTTCATCTCCATGAAGTAGAACGTATCGCGCGCGGGCTCGTAGAGATACTCGAGCGTGCCCGCGCCGCGGTAGGTCACGGCGTCCGCCAGCCGGACCGAGGCCTCGCAAACATGGGCCCGCGCAGCCTCAGACAGCACGGCGGAGGGGGCCTCTTCCCACACCTTCTGGCGCCGCCGCTGCAACGAGCACTCGCGCTCAAAGAGGTGCACGGACCGGGTGCCGTCGCCCATGATCTGCACTTCGACATGCCGCGCATCCCGCACCATCCGCTCGATGTAGAGCGCGCCATCGCCGAAGGCCGCCTTGGCCTCGGTCTGGGCCTGGGGGAGCAGGCGGGCCAGGTCCTCGTCGGTTTCGGCAATGCGGATGCCACGCCCGCCCCCACCGGCGGAGGCCTTGATCATCACCGGATAGCCGATCTCAGCGGTCACCGCGCGTGCGTCCTCCACCGACGCCACAATGCCCTTGCTGCCCGGCGCCACCGGCACACCCGCCGCAATCGCAGCCTCGCGCGCTGCGACCTTGTCGCCCATCCGGGCAATCGTGTCGCCGCTCGGCCCGACAAAGATCATGCCCGCGCGCTCAACCGCGTCGGCAAACCGCGCGTTCTCCGAGAGGAAACCGTAGCCCGGATGCACTGCGTCGGCCCCGGCGGCCGTCGCGGCAGCAACGACCTTCTCCACATCGAGATAGGATTTCGTGGCCGCGGGCGGACCGATATCGACGGCTTCGTCCGCCAGTTTCACCGCCAGCATCTCGGCATCGGCCTGCGAGTGCGCCTGAATGACCTTCAGGCCCAACGCCTTCGAAGCCCGGTTCACCCGGACTGCAATCTCACCGCGGTTGGCGATGAAGAGCGATTTGCCCGCGAGCTCCATTCAGTCGAGGTCCACCAGAACCGCGCCGGCCATCACAGGCTCCTCATCCCCGACGGCAAACCGCGCGTTCGCCCCGGCGACCTCCGCCTTGACCTCGTGAAAGGTCTTCATCACCTCGATCAGCCCGATGGTGTCGCCAACCGCGACCGCGCCGCCATCCGCGACAAAGGGCGGCTCTTCCGGGGACGGTTTTCGGTAGAACGTGCCGGGGAGGGGGGATTGGATTTGCTTGGACACCGTATCTTTCCTTCTGGTCTGTTCATCGAAGTCACCGCGCGCCCTCAGGGACGTCCCGGCGGGGCTATGGTCACCCCGTTCGCGGTCAGTGTCTCGCGAATGGCCGTGCCGATGGCGACCGCGCCTGGCGTGTCGGAGTGAAAGCAGATCGACTCGAACCCGATCTCCACGTCCCCCCCGTCGACCGTGGTGACTTTGCCCTCCGTGCAGGCGCGCAGGCACTTGTCGGCCACCTCCTGCGGGTCGAGCGTGCGCATCTTGCGCGCGAAGACGATGGAGCCGGATGCGTCGTAATCCCGGTCGGCAAAGAACTCCCGGATCACCGGATGCCCGGCCTCGTTGGCGATGCGGCAGGTCTCAGAGATCGACATGCAATAGAGGAAGAGATCCGGACCGGTCTTCTGCAGCGCTTCGACGAGCTGCCGCGAGAACTCGGGATCGTCGGCCGCCGTCATGTAGAGCGCGCCGTGCGGTTTCACGTGCTGCAGCGGGATCCCGTGACGGCGGCCGAACTCCCGCATTGCGCCGGTCTGATAGAGGATGTCGTTCACAAGCTCCTCAGGCTTCGCGGAGATCGCACGCCGCCCGAAGCCCTGGAGATCGCGGTAGCCCGGATGCGCACCAAGCCCCACACCGTGCTCAGCGGCAAGGCCCGCCACGAGGTCCATCTGGTTGGGGTCGCCCGCATGGTAGCCGGTCGCCACATTCGCTGAGCTGATCAGGGGCATGAGCGCGCTGTCGGGCGCGTCGCCATAGGTCCAGTGCCCGAAGCCCTCGCCCATGTCGCAGTTCAAGTCCACCCTGTCGCGGTACATGCCACGCCCCCTCATCCACATGACGACCGTGCGGAAGGGTTGCGCGATTTGCGAAAGGGCAGAAGTTCAGATTTCTGCGGCTACGATATCGTTTTTTCTGATAAAGCTCTGATGCGGCATCGGAGAAACTTCGCCCATGGCCTATAACCTGCGGCATTTAAAGTACTTTATCGCAACGGCCGAACTGGGTCAGGTCAGCCGTGCGGCCATCGAACTCTCCGTGTCGCAATCCGCGGTCACTGCCGCCGTGCGAGAGCTTGAGACCACTTTGGGTGCAAAACTGTTCATCCGGTCGGCACAGGGCATGATGCTGACCGATTCTGGCCGCCAGTTTCTGGCCACGGGCTACGACATCGTGGCCAAGGTGGAGGACAGCCTGCGCGTGGCCGAAACGCTCGGGCTGCAGGGCTCGCTGAAGATCGCAGCGTCCTATACTGTGATCGGGTACTTTCTTCCGGTGCATCTCGACCGGCTGAGCCGGGTGATGCCGGACGTCACGCTCCAGGTGCGGGAGATGACCCGGCAAACGCTTGAGGAGGCTCTGCTCTCGGACCAGATCGAGATCGGTGTGGCGCTGACCTCGAACATCTCCCATCCCGACCTTTGCAAGGAGACGCTTCTCAGTTCCCCGCGGCGTCTTTGGCTGTCGGCGCGCCACCCCCTCGCCGAACGGGAGGAGCTGCACCTCGCGGACATCGCTAAGGAGCCCTATGTCATGCTGACCGTCGACGAGGCGGCGCACACCGCTATGCGCTACTGGTCGCGCACCAGTTTCACGCCGAATGTGATCCTCAGAACATCGTCGATCGAAGCGGTGCGCAGCATGGTCTCCAACGGGCTCGGCATCTCCATCCTGTCGGACATGGTCTACCGTCCCTGGTCGCTTGAGGGGCGGCGTCTTGAGACGGCGCAGATCGCCGACCCGGTGCCGGCTATGGATGTCGGGCTGGTGTGGCGGCGGGGGGCGCCCTTTCCGCCGGCGATGCGGGCCTTTCGCAGCTATTTCCGAGGTCTCTTCGGCACGCCGCAACTGGGCGCCGGCACATCGACCGAGCCCGGATGAGCCGGGCCCTTGGGCCGTCTCAGGACCAATGCGCAATCGAGCGGCGTTCGAACGTCTCGCGGAACTGCGCCGTCGACCTCTCCATCAACTCGCCCGTGCCCCAGTCGAGGATCACGGCGTAGCGCCGCACGGCATCGAGCTCGTTGATCTCGCCGTCTTTGTACATCTGCGACACGGCGGACGGGTCCATCCGCGCCCAGCCCACGCGATTGGCGCGGATCTCAGACCGCGCTGCCTCTGTCGCGGCGCTGTCCACCTCGTAGTCCAGCATATCGGCATCGATCACGCGAATGACGACGCCATAATCCTTCTCTGCCCGCTCGACCGAGACGTAATCGTCGATCACATCCTCCAACACATGCGCCGGATCGCGCTCCAGCGGATCGCCATACCCGCCGCCACCCGCGGTCGGTCGGGTGAACCTGTCACCGCTCTTGATCCGGTAGTTGGAGAAGACGGAGCCGAGCCACATCTTCTCGCCGGTCTCGGAATGCTCGATCTCGAGCCCGTGCGGCATCGAGGGCAAGCCCCCCTCGACCCCCCAGACGACCGCCCGCTCACGGTCGCAGATGTAGGAGATCACGGTGTTGTCCGCCTCCAGCAGGGTGGAGGCCTTGATGACCCCGGCGCCGCCGCGCCATTTGCCCGGCCCGGGACTGTCCCGCATGATCTGGAACTCATCCGCCCGGGTCGGGTTGACACGCTCATTGCCTTCCGAGGGTTGCGACATGAGCCCGGTGCCGAAACAGGCAGTCGTCACATCGCTGCCATCCTTGCCGTTGCGCCCGCCCCAGCCACCCGGCAGCCACTCATAGAACATGTAGATCGGCTTCTCGGGCTTGCGGAGGTCGTTGCCGCCGGCCAGCAGGTATTCGAGGTTGAAGGCGCAGGCGATGGCCCGCTCGGGCACAATCACGGACCACATCTCGAAGATCGTGTTCATGATCTTCTCGAAGGGCATCAGGAACCCCGTCACCGCCACCGGCCACTTGGCACTGACGACACTGTCGGCCGGCGCGTCGATCTCGACCATCCGATAAAACCCGCTGTTGAGTGGCAAATCCGGGAAAAACGTCTTCATGCCCGCGACCACGGCCGAGAAGGTCGCCCCGTCGGCCGAATTGTAGATCGAGGAAATCGTCGGGTGGCTGCCGGCAAAGTCATAGGTGATCCGGTCGCCCTTGATCGTCATCCGGATGTGAATGGGGATCATGCCCTCGCCGGCGCCCGGGTCGCGGTCGATGTAGTCGACGCTGGCCCAGGTCCCGTCCGGGAGGTCCGAGATCCGCTGCCGCACCGAACGCTCCACATAGTCCTGGACCTCGCGCATGCCCTGCAGAACCTGGTCGCGACCGTATTTCTCGATCAGGCGAAGCACTTCGCGCTCCGCCACCTGCGTTGCCTGCGCCTGGGACTGGATGTCCCCGATGATTGACCCGGGATCGCGCGTGTTCGCCGCGATCATATTGGCCACGTCCGAGCAATAGCGGCCCTTGTGGAACAGCCGGACCGGCGTGATCCGCACCGCTTCGCCGAACATCTCATGCGCCGCCACATTGAACGAGCCCGGCACCGACCCGCCAAGGTCGGACCAGTGCCCGTTGGACTGCGAGAAGCCGACCAGCACGTCGCCGTCGAAAATCGGTCGGATCAGGCGCACATCGCTGAAATGGGTCCCGCCCGCATAGGGGTCGTTGATCGCATAGACATCGCCCGGATGCATGTCGTCCCTGAAGACGCGGATCACGTCCTTGCAGGTGTAATGCAGCGTGCCGACATGCACCGCGATGTCGGCGTTGCCTTGAGCGATGCAGTTGCCCTCCGCGTCGTGCAGGGCGTTCGAGAAATCGCGGTTGTAGATCACAAAGGAATAGCAGGTCCGCAACATCTGTTCGGCCATCTGGTCGACCGCGGTGATGAAGGAGTTCTTGAGGACTTCGAACGTGACCGGGTCGAGGTCCTGGGTCTCTTGCGCGTCCATACCTCAGCCCTCCACTTTGATGACGATGTTCAGGTACGTGTCGACCGTCGCGACCGCCCCCGGTGGGACGACCACCGTCGAATCCAGTTGCTCGACGATCGCGGGCCCGGTGAACGCCGCGCCCGCCCCAAGATCGGACCGCTCGTAGACGCTGGCCGTCAGCGGCGCGCCACCGAACCACACCTCTCGCGGGCCTTTCGCCTCGGGCGTCTGCGGCCTGACCTCGTAGGATGGAAGTTCGGCCTTGGGCACGACCCCGGTGGCCTTGACGCCAACACGAAAGATGCTGACGGGCGCCTCTTCGCGGCGGAAGTTGTACTCCCGCTCGTGCTGGCTGTGAAAGCTGGCGACCAGATCCTCGGTGCTGGTGATCCTGGCCGGGGCCGTCACGGCCAGAGACCGCCATTGGCCCATATACATCATCTCCACGCTGCGCTGGAGGACGGTGTTTTCGGGCGCCACATCCTCGTGACGCAGCCGTTCGAGGGCCTCCGCCTCGATCTTTGCAAACGCCGCTTCGAGGTCTTCGGGCGCCGTGGTGGCGGCATCGGCCATGAAGCTGTCCGAAAAATCATGCTGGATGTCGACGAGGAGGCAGCCCATCGCCGACGTCACGCCCGGGTTCGGCGGCACGATGACAACCGGGATCGACAGCTCCCGCGCCACAGCCGCCCCGTGGAGCGCCCCCGCACCTCCGAAGGCCACCAGCGCGAAGTCCCGCGGGTCATGACCGCGGGAAATCGACAGGAGCCTGACAGCGTTGGCCATGTTCGCATTGGCCACATCGATGATCGCTTCGGCAGCTTCGTGGAGCTCCATTCCGAAGGGCACCGCAACCGTCTCTCGAACGGCCTTCTCGGCAAGCGCGGGATCCAGCGTGATGTCGCCGCCCGCCAGACTGGTGCCAAGGCGCCCCAGAACGACATTCGCGTCGCTGTTGGTCGCCACCTCGTTGCCGTTCGAATAGCAAGCCGGACCCGGATGGGCCCCCGCCGATTGCGGGCCGTTGCGCAGGCTGCCTCCCTCGTCCCGCCACGCCAGGGAACCGCCCCCGGCCCCGATGGTCAGAACCTCGATGCTGGGAAACCGGATCGGATACCCAAACTCGATGAACCAGTCCTTGGTGACGGTCGACTCGCCCTCGAAGGCCAGCGACACATCCGTGCTGGTGCCCCCCATGTCAAACCCGATGGAGTTCCTGTAGCCGCAGAGGTTGCCGATGAACCGGCTCGCGATCGCACCCGCAGCGATCCCCGATCCCGCGAGCCGCGCTGCGAAATCCTTGACACTTGCCGGCGTCATCACGCCCCCGCCCGAGTGCAGCAGCAGAAGGTCTCGGCCGTAGCCGCCATCCCGCAGTTTGTCGCTCAGCCGCGAGACGTAATCGACCACGACAGGCGAGACGACGGCGTTGACCATCGTTGTCGAGAACCGCTCATGCTCAAAGATCTCGGGCATGATTTGCGACGAGATCGAGATGTGCACGTTCGGCATCACCTCCTGCAGGATCTCCTTCATGCGCCGCTCATTCTGGCCGTTCACATAGGCGTTGATGAAGCAGACCGCGACCGCCTCGACACCGCGCCTCTTCAGGATCCCGGCCACGCGGCGGGCCTCGTCCTCATCGAGGTCGGCAAGGACTTTGCCCGCAGCATCAATGCGCTCAGGCACGGTCAGCCGGTCGCGACGCGGGATGTAGGGCTTGGCCACATCCTTGTAGGTGTCCCACAGGTCTTCCTTGTTCGAGCGCCGGATCTCGACCACATCGCGGAAGCCCTCGGTGCAGACCATCGCCGTTCGCGGCAGCTTTCGCGTGATCAGGGCGTTCGTCGCCACAGTCGTGCCATGCGAGAACATCGTGACGTCTGCCAGGTTCACCCCGGCATCGTCGATGCCCGTGATGATGGCCCGCATGGGATCGTCCGGTGTTGAGGGCGTCTTTTCGATCCTGATCTGACCGGTGTCCTCATCCATGATGCAGACGTCGGTGAATGTGCCCCCCACGTCGACCGCAACTCTTGTGCTTGGCATGCGTCTTCCCTGTCCTGTCCCAAGGGCGGCCCCGCCCGGGTCCCTCACGTCATCAAGTTAAGCCTCGCCCGGCGCAGGGATCACGATGCGATTGACACCGTCGCAAGCTTCACTCTGCCGCAGAGGGGACCGCCCGAAGTGCCTCGAGGAAGGCCACGCACTCCTCGACCGAATGGACATCGCCGAACTTTGCATCGATGTCGAAGAGGTTCCAGGCCACGGCGCCCGGCACCCGGTCGCCAACGCATTCCCGCGCCACGATCGGCCGGAACCCGTCGGCCAGCCCATCGCACACCGTCTGCCGCACGCAGGCACAGGCCGTGACGCCCGTCACCACAATGGTGTCGACATCATTGGCCCGCAGGATCCCCGCCAGTTCGGTTCCGTGAAAGGCCGAAGCCCGCTTTTTGAGCAACGTGTACTCACCCTCGACCGGAGCGATGCGGCTGTCGATCGCCCAAAGCGCGGGGTCGGACAGACTGACCACCTCGATCGGGATCTTTCGATGCCAGAGGCCCATATCCGTGAAGGGCGCCTCCGGATCGGTGATCTCATAGGCTGTCGTCACGTGCACCACCGGCAATCCCTGCGCCCGGAACGCCGCAAGCAGTCGCTGCATGCCCGGAATGATCTCGCCATCCATCTTGGTCTGATCGCAGGTGAAAGGGTTTCCGGGGCGGGTCCAGGCATTTGCCAGATCCACACTGACGAGCGCCGGGCGCGTGCCAAAGCCGACGCGGCGCTGAAATCCCCGCTCCTGATACAATGCGGAGGCCGCATCAAAAGCGGCCTGCAACATCTGATCCAGCTCCTGGTCATCGACCTGTGTCATGAACGTGCGTCCTCCTGTAGATCCTGAAGGTTCTGATGAAATTCCACGCAGATTGGCCCAAGCCTATCGCGCCACGGCGCCACGCGGAATTGACCGCTGTGCACTTATAAATGCACGCTGCGCATAGATAGGTCTGCGCTGGAGGAGCTGTGACCAGTTTGCCCGACTTTACGCTGCTCAGCTCGTTCTGTGTGGTCGCACAGGATCTGAGCTTTCGGCGCGGCGCCGAGCGGCTGTCGATCGATCAATCCGCGCTGAGCCGCCGGATCCAGAGGCTGGAGGCAGATCTCGGGTACCCGCTGTTCGAACGCACCACGCGGGAGGTCATGCTGACCCGGGCGGGCCTCACGTTCTACGAGACGGCGACGACGCTCCTCTCGGACTACGCCAAATCCGTCACCGAGGCGCGCCGGGTGGCCGAAGGGCGAAAAGGTCGGCTGAGGGTCGGCTATATGGCCTTTGCCGCGACCGAACTCATGCCTCAGACCGTCGCGCTCTACGCGGCTCTATACCCCGAGGTCGCAATTGAGCTCCAGTACATCCGGACACAGGGACAGAAGCTCGCGCTCGCCAATGACGACATCGACGTCGGTTTCATGATCGGCCCTTACAACAACAGTGGCTTTCGAAGCGAGACGCTGTCCAATGACAGGCTGTGTGTTGTGCTGCCGAAAGGGCATCCGCTGCTGAGGAAATCAACACTCGATCCACAGGATCTGAGAGACGAAGCCCTGGTGCTCGGGGACATGTCGGAATGGGGCGAGTACCGATACCGCCTCGACAATCTCTGCAGTCAAGTCGGATTGCCTGTGCAGCCCTCGTTCGAGGCAACCAACACGCTCGCCCTTGTGGGCCTTGTCGCCGCCGGCCTCGGCGTCACGATCTACCCGGAGAGCTTGCTCGGTTTTCTCGGCAACGCGATTGAGACGCGGCCCATCGACCACGATCTGTTCCGGAGCAGCACCGTGCTGGTCTGGAAGCGCACCAACCGCGCCCTCGCGGTTCGAAACTTCGTGGCTGCGGCGCGCGAACGGCCGCGGACGGCCCTGCATGCCGGCCCCTAGATTTGCCCACCACACGCGGGTGAGACTGCGCGCCGGCAGCGCCAACGCCACGGCTCCGGGTGACGCCGGATCGGAGGCCGCTTGGGACGGGGGCGAGCGAGGACGCGGGCGTCCAGACATCGCCAACGCCGAAGGCCCGAGTGGCGATCCGGACAACGCCTAGGACGGAAGGAGATCATCCGGCAGGGCGTTTGGGTCGTAGCTCCGCCCCGCCATCGCCTGCCCGACGCTGGCGGCAAGCACGACGCCCGCCAGCCCGAAGACCACCAGAATTGGACGTGCGATCCATTGCACATCCTCGCGCATGTGGTTCCAGAAAAAGCCAACCAAAGCGACATCAAGGGCCAAACAAACCGCGAAGGCCGTCCACCCCTTGGCCGGAGATCCGTTCGCAAGCCCGCGCCGAAACGCGATCTCGGCCTTTTGCTGCGCCGTCAGCGTGTCGTGGAGACGCTGCAGGAACGCGCGATAGACGCGGGCGCGGTCGATGTCCGACGCGCCGGTGCGCGTGGCGCCGCTGACCCAGATCCGTGTCCCGTCGGCAAACCGTATCTCGGCCCGGCCGGCGGGACGGCCGACCCCCGAGTACTCCGCCCAAAGCCTGATATGCCTGATCTCCGCCAAGGGCTGCACGCCCTGATCCGTCTTGCCCCGCCACTCAAGATTGGCCTCCTCCGTGATGCTCAGGGTCAGCTCACGCGGCAGCACGGCGCCGTTGACGGCAGCAATGAGCGGATGGCTGTGCATCGACAGGGACCTGGGCTGGGCTTGACGTCCGACAAAAGGTATCACCGTTGCATCGCCTATGGTAGCGCCCGGGATCGGCGCTTGCCCGGTTCGGGACGGGCCATGCGGTCCGTTTCGCCATGAGCAAGCTGAGGAGCGCCCGAGCACCATCCGCGCGCAAGACACGCGGATGCGGTGAGCCGACAGGCGCCTTGAGGCGCCTGCGATCTGCCGCGAAGACGGAAGCTCCCCCATGGGCACCCCCAGCAGAGCGCTTTCGGTGCGGGCGACGGGCTATATCTCGAGTGTGACGGCGTCGCCGCGCGACACTGCGTAGGACAGTTCGACGACCGCGCCGGCCCCATCCACATTCCGTCCAGTCGTCACAAGCACCGGCTGGTTGGTGGGGATCCCAAGGTGCAGAGCTTCGTGCCCGCTTGGCATGCGGGTTTCGACGCTGGTGCGGGTGCGCTCGCACCGGACCACGCCGAACAAGGCGAGGGCCTGCGAAATGCTCTGCGTTTCGGCGAGGGCGGTCTCGATGCCTTCAAACCGGTTTGCAGGAAAGAAGTTCTGCGCCAGGACCAGCGGGCGGCCATCAGCACACCGCAGGACCTCGGTCTGGATCATGCGGGTGCCGGGCGGGAGGCCCATCGCATCGGAGAACCGCGTCGGCAGGCCGACCAAGCGGGTCGCAAGGAGGCTCGTGCCCCCCTGCTGACCAAGCCGCGCCAGGTTGGAGTTGAATTGCGGGTGGTCGTCGATCCGGTACGTGACCCGCTTCTCGGACACGCGGTGACCCACGCCCTGCCAGCTCTCCACCAGGCCGTCATTTCGAAGCCGGGCCATGACCTTGCGCGCACCGTGGGTGGTCAACCCGTACTGATCGGCAAGGCGCGCCAGCGTCGGCAGCGCGTCGCCCGGCCGCAAGTCGCGATCCTCTATGCGGTCTCGATAACCGCGATAGACACTGCGCCAATGTCCATTTGGCTTTCGGCGTTCGAGCATCGTGGCGCCCCCCCGGGTTTCGGACATGCGAGGACGATACATCCGGATTGTCACAGGTTCATGGCCCTCGCGGCCGCCGCCCTCCAGCGACGAACGAGGCCCAGCCCGCGGGCCTCACGCCCTGATCGCCTTGAAGAGAGAGCACGCAGCAATGTGCCCGCTTGAACGTGTCGCCGAAGGGCCAGGGTTCGGTGTCGGAGCAGTCGAGGCGCCCAGCCGACAGCACGGACCCAGTGCGGTGCTCCCCGATTGCTGGAAGCGATGTGGCTGGTCTTGAGCGCCCGGTCGGGTTGCGTGTCGTGCCGGCGCGGTGGACCCCGCCCGGTGGCTGTCCCTCGAGGGCGGCGCGGGGCCGCCGCTGGGTGTGGACGTCGACCCAGGTCCGCGCGGGCCTCGGAGCAGCTCTCGCTCGGTGGTGACCGACCTCCGGGGCCAGGTCGGCGTTCGCCGACCCGCTTGCCGCGGTGGCACGGATGGCTCACCTTCCTTGGTCAGCGCGTGGTCCAGGCGGTACCTGAAGAGCCTGGTCCGGATCCCAAACGAGAGTGCCACCTGCCCCATGCAACACAGGCCATCGTGGTGCACCAAGGCCATTCGGTCCAAGAAAAAAACCTATGACTGTGTCCACCGGCATGATGCAAGTCATTGATCAAATTAGACCAGCCTGGATCCTACGCTCTTCTATTCTGAGTGCAGACGTCATACGGATGGCCATCGTCTCTCACCCATGCGAGGGAATTGGCGCCACACCGCGTTGTTGCGATCCAACCCCGCCTTACCGACACTCGCTGCAAGAGACAGACCAGAATGGACCAAGACGGCTATTTCGACGCCGACACGGCCGCTCGGTACGATGCGGATCATGGCGGAGCCGATCCCTCGGACGCGGTGCGTGTGCTGGCTGAGTTCGCGGCCAAGGGCAAGGCTCTGGAATTCGCGATCGGGACGGGGCGCGTGGCCTTGCCTTTGTCCGCTATGGGCGTGGCGGTGCAGGGGATCGAACTCTCCGAAGCCATGGTGGCACAGATGCAGGTCAAACCGGGGGCGGAGCGCATCCCGGTGACCATCGGCGACATGACGACAACACGGCTGGAGATCAGTTTCGATCTGGTCTTTCTGGTCTTCAACACAATCAACAACCTGACCACGCAAGAGGCCCAGGTGGCTTGCTTCCAAAACGCCGCACGGCACCTTGCCCCCGGTGGCCACTTCTTCATCGAAGTGCAGGTCCCGCCGATCCAGCGCCTGCCCGAGGGCGAGACGCTGCTGGCCTTTGCTCGCGACGACACCCATTTTGGCACCGACGAAATCGACGTGGTCAGCCAGCGCTTCAGCAGCCACCATGTCTGGACCGAGGGCGGCAAGACCCGGACGCTTTCAGTCCCAATGCGCTATGTCTGGCCCTCGGAGCTAGACCTGATGGCGCGCCTTGCAGGGCTGGAACCGGTGCACCGCTGGGCCGATTGGCGCAAGACACCCTTCGGCCCAACCAGCCGCGCCCATGTGTCCGCCTGGCGCAAGCCCTAGGCGTTTGCCGCTATGGGGCCGGGGATGAAACAAAGCGCGTCTGTGTTGACGGGCAACTATGTCGATCGCGGAGAAGGCCAGCGTCGAGATCAACCGAACATTCTTGTGGCAGGTGATCTGTGGAGAGTTGGTTAGCGCGTTGCCCGCTCAAGACGCACCGCTCAGTGTTCACCTTCGGCCACCTATAAGTCGCGGTAAATAATCACTTAAACTGAACTGCACGCAGCCTCTTGAGGTAAAATTATATTGAATTTTCTAGCGTTCTTGAAGAAAAATTTATAATAAAACTCCAAATATATCACTATAATTACTTCCGAAGTATATATATAAATAATTCAAAAGCCTAGGTCATGTTGACAAATGGCGGAACCACAGTCGCGCGGCTGCGATCTCGATGAAGCCGAGGAAGCTGGTTGCGGTTTTGTCGTAGCGGGTGGCGATGCGCCGGGCGTTTTTGAGCTTGTTGATGCATCGCTCGACGAGG
>JBCDHQ010000104.1:0-12894 GCA_038749815.1 Pseudomonadota bacterium
CCTGCGGGCGGCCGATGCAGCGCCGGAGGTGTGGACGGCCGCCGACCTCCGCGCCGCGGTGGGCGGCAGCATCGCGGGGCTGATTGCATCTGGGGTCGGCCGGGGGGACCGCGTGCTCCTCCGCCTGGGGCACAGTGTAGATGTGCCGATCCTGTTCGTCGCGGCGGCCGGTCTCGGGGCGGTTCCGGTCCCGCTCGCTCCCGATCTCACTCTTGGCGAGGTTGCAGCGGTCCGGTCCGCGACCGCGCCGGCCCTCGTGATCGACGGGCTTGGCGGTGTGCCTGACGCCTGTCCGCTGGCGGAGGCGCAGCGCTGGCGCGCCCTGCCCGCCGCGCCTGCGGCCGACACCGGGGCGGACGATCCGGCCTACATGGTCTTCACATCCGGAACGGGCGGGGCGGCGAAGGGCGTTCTCCACGCGCATCGGGCGGTCTGGGCACGGCGGATGATGTGGGACGACTGGTATGGGCTCCAACCTGGCGACCGGATGCTCCACGCCGGCGCGTTCAACTGGACCTTCACGCTCGGCACCGGGCTCATGGATCCGTGGGCGGCGGGCGCCACCGCGCTCATCTACACGGGCCCGCCGGATCGGGGCGTCTGGGCCGAGATCGCGCGGCGCCATGGCCCGACGTTGTTCGCGGGCGCCCCGGGCGTGTTCCGCCAGCTCCTTGGCACCGGCGCTGTGACACCTGAGGCGTTTGCGGCGCTGCGCCACGCACTGACCGCCGGCGAAGCGTTGCCCCCGATGCTGGCTGAGACCTGGCGCCGCGCCAGCGGGCGCGAGATCTATGAGGCGCTCGGCATGTCTGAGGTCTCAACCTACATCTCGGATCGCCCGGACGGGCGGCGCGCCCTGCCCCAACATGGGCGCCGCATCGCCATCCTCGAGGAGGCGGCCGACACGCCCGCCCCACGCGGCACGCCGGGTCGGTTGGCCGTGGCGACCAGCGATCCGGGCCTCATGCTCGGATACTGGCGCGAGGGCGCCGCGGTCCCGCACTCGGACCCGTGGTTCGTGACCGGCGACCGCGCCCTCATGGGCGCGGACGGGCGGATTGAGTTTCTGGGGCGAACGGACACACTCCTCAACGCGCAGGGGTTTCGTGTCGCACCCGAGGAGGTGGAGGCTGTGATCGGCCGCCATCCCGGCGTCGTCGAGGCTTTGGTCGTCGCCCTGCCCGTGCGGGCCGAGGTCACAATCCTTGCGGCCTTCGTTGTCGCAGACGATAACGTGACCAATGAGGCGCTCGATGCCCATTGCCGTGCGCATTTGGCCCGATACAAATGCCCGCGCGCGTATCACCGCCTGGCGGCGCTGCCGCGAACCGCGAGGGGCAAGCGCGACCGAGCCGCCCTGGTCCGCGCGCATGGATGGAGGCCGACATGATCCCCCTCGACATCATCTCAGACCCGATCTGCCCCTGGTGCTACATCGGCAAAGTGAAACTCGACCGCGCGCTCGAGACCCGGCCCGACATCGCGCTCGACATCCACTGGCGCCCGTTCCAGCTCAATCCCAACATGCCGGCCGAGGGGATGGACCGCCGGGCCTATCTCGAGGCCAAGTTTGGCGGACCTGAGGGGGCAAGACGGGTGTACGGCCAAATCGCAGACCGCGCCCGCGACGCCGGGCTCGAGATCGACTTCGAAGCGATCCCGCGCACACCGAACACCATCAACGCCCATCGACTGATCCGCTGGGCGCGCGTCGAGGGCAAACAGACCGAGATCGTGACGGAGCTCTTTCAACGCTACTTTGAACGGCAGGAAGACATCTCAGACCCCTCTGTCCTGACCGATGCGGCCGTCACCGCCGGATTGGAGGGGCCGGTGGTCGCCAAGTTGCTCTCCGGTGAGGCCGACATTGCAGAGACGCGCGCCGAAGATGCAGAGGCCCGCCAGATCGGCGTGACCGGCGTGCCCACGTTCATTCTCGGACGCCGGTACGCCCTGCCCGGTGCGCAGGAGACCGAGCTCTGGCTTCGGGCATTTGACGAGATCACCGCCGTCGAAAGCTGAGCCTGGAGCCCTCGGAGCGCGCCCGCGCGGCCCCTATAGCGGCAGAATCCCGGCCTGAACTGGCGGATCGGAGCGGACCGACTGCCACAATCGGACCCCGAAGCTGCCGGAATGATGACGAATGAGCGGCACGAATTAACCATAACTTTCGCTCGAACACGCCCCAGATCACGTGCACGTTATTGGTGCGCCGGGGTGGTCCGGTCGCCTCAGGATCGCAAATGACGGCCTCGCCCGTCACAGTCGCCCTAACGCACCTGCGGCAGCCGCCCCACCCCGAGACACACGTATCGGACCAGGGAACCAGGCCATGAGCATCTACCACTTCACCAGCTTCGTCGAAGAACTGCAGGGATGCAGCGACCACTCGGATCTGCACTACGCGAAGATGAGCAAGCTGCTGCAGCATCTTTATGAGACGGCGCGGACACCGAAGTCGGGCTCGGATTCGGATTTCAAGAAGCTCGTCACAAACCCCGACAGCATCCCCGATGGCTACAAGAACGCGCTTTGGAACCTCTCGCTGGTCTGGGGCAAGGGCGGCAGCAAGCAATATCCCTATGACGGCAACCAAACCAAGCTCCGCAAAGTGACGATGAGCCGGCTTGTGTTTCGCGGGGACTCGCGCGCCATGAACCTGATCTCGTCCAAAGGCTTCGAAAAGTGGAAGCCCGCAATGGATGTGACCTACCGCAACAACAAGGTCAGCTTTCCCGACACGTCGGACATGAACAAGGCGCAAAAGCTCGCCCATTCCGCCCTCATGCAGACCATGCTGCACGGTCTCAAAGCGGGCGACATCGACCCGGATTCGGCCGTCTGTGTCAGCCCCGACTTCTTCGTCGCGTCGATGTTTCCGCTGCCGGACAAGCCCTCGAAACTCGACACGACGTGGATCTACCTCTGCAAAGTTGAGCAGGGCTACGACACCAACGGCCGTCAGGTGATGGATGCCCTCAACGGTACGGCAAGTATGCTCAAAGACATGAAGACCGAAAAAATCGATTCGGATGCCCTGAAGGTGCTGACTGAGAAGTTCGGTTTTGAAAAATCCAAGATCAACGCGCAGCTTGAATCGTTTAGAGCCAGCCGAATCTTCCAGCTGGTCTATGGCCGCGAGCTGGCCGTGGACGCGATCCCGTTCAAAAAGGTGTTCGGCGGGGTCCGCATCAAGCGGACATGGAACAAACTCGTCCCCGGCAAAAACGGCGCCACGGCCGATTTCACCGCTGGCGGAACCTTCAAGGTCGAAGAGATCGTGATCAACAAGAAGTCCGATCTCGCGGCCAGCATGGGTGAGGCCGCAGCGATTGGCGGGTTCTTCCAAAAAATGACCGATGCAAAGAAGGATGGCAAAGTCTTCAAGATGCCGGTTGCCAGCAACGGCTACAAAAAGACGACCGCCACCACCGCCTCCGACATCGCGTCCAAGAGCATCTCCGCTGTGAAGTGATGACGCCCCCCTGCCCACAGCGCGTTGCGGGCTCCGACCCGCAACGCGATTGCGGCGCAGCTCCAAAGACGCGTCGCCCCCGCAGTTGAAGAAAGACCGCATTAGGAACAGGAGAAGTCAGATGAGCTTTATGCATCTCAAGGAATTCACGACCGACGTCCAAGGCCTCAACTCAAGTATCAAGCTCGGCACAAGCAGCCTCGCCGGTCTCTTTCGCCATCTCACGCAGACCGCGCTAAAGCCGTCGCGCCTCACGGTCGACCAAGCCCTGGCGATGTGCAAACGTCGGAAGTCTCTGGACAAATACAAGCCCGCGATCGAGCGGCTGTGCTCGGTCTGGGGCAAACCCGGCACCTGGCCCTATCCGCCGTTCCAGCACGGCAAATACATCAAAGCGGTGACGCTGAATCGGATCGTCTTCCGCGGCGACGATCGCGACCCCAAAAAGATCTTTGCGACGGGCTTCAAGAAACGCCCGGGGCGCGAGAACTCCAAGCCGCTTTACCAGAACGCCACCTTCCCGGAACTGAGCAAAGATAAAGACAAGCTGAAGCTCAACCTTGAATTCGCGATCATGAAAAACGCCGTTCGGGCCGGCGACGTCGATTCTCACTCCACGGTGTGCATCACACCCGACATGCACGTCGCATCGCTCTTTCCTCTGCCCGACTGCGCCGACAAAGTGGATGACAGCTGGCTCTATGTGTGTCTCGCGCGGAAGGGATACGACACCAACGGCCGGCAGGTTCTCGACGCGCTGAGAGGCGTCAAACGCGCGATGCAGTTCGAGAAGGACGAAGACCTGACGATACGAGCCTATTTCGAGCTCGCCAAGAAAATGAACCTGTCCATGGGGCAGCTGTCCCGCCACCTGCACAACGAGCGCGTCTACCAAATGTTCAAGGTGGTCTATGGGCGTGAGCTGGCGTCAGACGGGATCCCGACAGGAGACATATTCGGAGCGATCAAGATCAAGCGCACTTGGAACTCCGTCTCGACGAAGAAAAAATACGTGAACTACAAGCTCGTCGGCGAGGTGATCAGCAGCGCCGACTTCTGGCAGGGCGGATCCTACAAGATTGTGGACATGGTTCAGAACCCCAACCTCGATCTTGCGAACATGGACCTCTCCTACGCGCTCGCGGTGATGCGGCTGGCGAGCGGGCTCCAGATGGACATGAAGGCCGGCAAGACCTTCCCGATCCCGAAACCGGAGGACGGGTTCGTCAAGTCGTCGCCGAAGCCGACCGCCGAAATGATGCAGTGACCGCTCAGCCCGCCGCGAGGCGGGCCAAGTCGGACGCGATGGCGTAGGCGCCCTTGACCTTGTCGGCGTCCTTCGCCCAGTCGCGGCGGACCACGATCTTGTTGTCGCGCACCTTGGCGTGGCCGTTCTGAGCCTGGATGAACTCCACCAGCCCCGCAGGGTTTGGATACTTGTCGTCGTGGAATTGGATCGTGGCCCCCTTCGGCCCCCCATCGAGCTTGGCGATGTGGGCCCGACGGCACTGGGTCTTGATCCGGACAATGTTCATCAGCATCGATACTTCGCGGGGCAGTTTGCCGAACCGGTCGATGAGCTCCGCGGCGAAGGCCTCGAGCTCCACCTTGGAAGAGAGGCCCGACAGCCGGCGGTAGAGCCCGAGGCGGACGTCGAGATCGGGCACATAGTCCTCGGGGATCAGGACCGGCACGCCGAGGTTGATCGTGGGCGCCCATTGCTCGTCGGCCTCGGTCAGGCCTTCGAGCTCACCCGCCTTCATCTTGGCGATCGCCTCCTCAAGCATCTCTTGATAGAGTTCAAACCCAACCTCGCGGACATGGCCCGACTGCTCATCGCCAAGAAGGTTGCCCGCCCCCCTGATATCAAGGTCTTGGCTGGCCAAGTTAAAGCCCGCCCCGAGCGTGTCGAGCGAGGCGAGCACCTTCAGGCGCTTCTCGGCTGAAGGGGTCAGCCTCTTCCGGGCCTGTGTCGTCAGATACGCATACGCGCGGAGCTTGGACCGGCCGACGCGGCCGCGGATCTGGTAGAGTTGCGCAAGCCCGAACATATCCGCCCGATGCACGATCAGCGTGTTGGCCTGCGGAATGTCGAGGCCGGATTCGACGATCGTCGTCGCCAGCAGCACATCGTGCTTGCCGTCGTAGAAGGCGTTCATCCGGCTGTCGAGCTCGCCCGCCGCCATTTGGCCATGCGCGGTGAGGTAGGTGACCTCGGGAACCTCATCGCGCAAAAATTCCTCCATCTCTGCGAGGTCCGAGATCCTCGGAACGACAAAGAAACTCTGGCCGCCGCGATAGTGCTCACGCAGGAGCGCCTCTCGGAGGGTGACAGTGTCGAACTCCGACACGTACGTTCTGATGGCGAGGCGATCGACGGGCGGGGTCGCGATCAGCGAGAGGTCGCGGACCCCCGTCAGGGCGAGCTGAAGCGTCCGCGGGATCGGGGTCGCCGTCAGTGTCATGACATGGATCTCGGAGCGGAGCTCCTTCAACCGCTCCTTGTGGGTGACGCCGAACTTTTGTTCTTCGTCGACAATGAGAAGGCCGAGGTTTTTAAACCTGACTGCATTGGCAAGAAGAGCGTGCGTGCCGACCACGATGTCGACCGTCCCGCGGGTGAGCCCGTCGCGCACGGCCGCCGCCTCCTTTGGGGCCACGAAGCGCGAGAGCTGGCGAACCTCGAGCCCGGTTCCGCGGAAGCGCTCTTCGAAGGCTTGGGCGTGCTGACGTGCGAGCAGCGTCGTGGGGGCGATGATGGCGACCTGGGCCCCCGTCATCGCGGCCACGAAGGCCGCGCGGAGGGCGACCTCGGTCTTGCCAAAACCGACATCGCCGCAGATCAGGCGATCCATCGGCCGGCCGGAGGTGAGATCCTCGAGCACGTCCTCAATGGCGTTCAGCTGATCCTCGGTCTCCTGATACGGGAAGCGGGCGCAGAACGCCTCCCAGGCACCCTCCGTCGGCGCCATCCGGGGGGCCGTGCGGAGCTGTCGTTCGGCAGCGATCCGGATGAGCTTGTCCGCAATCTCGCGGATCCGCTCTTTCATTTTGGCCTTTTTGGCCTGCCAGGCACCGCCGCCGAGCCGGTCGAGGAGACCCTCCTCATGACCGTAGCGCGACAAGAGCTCGATGTTTTCGACAGGCAGGTACAGCCTGTCGCCGCCCGCATACTCGAGCGCCACGCAATCATGCGGCGCGCCGAGGGCCTCGATCGCCTCGAGGCCCGTGAACCGGCCGATCCCGTGCTCAATGTGGACGACGAGATCGCCGGGTGTCAGGCTCGTCGCTTCTTCGAGGAAGTTCTCGGCGCGCTTCTTCCGCCGCGCGCGGCGCACCAGGCGATCGCCGAGCACGTCCTGCTCGGAGATGACGGTCAGCCCCGGGGCCTCGAAACCGGTTTCGAGCGGCCAAACAACGAGAAAAACCCCGCCCTTGCCGTCGGGCAGATCTCGCGCCCGGGCGATCTCGCCGACACCGCGGACGCCGTGCTCATCGAGAAGACCGGCGAGACGCTCCCGCGCGCCATCGGAATAGCTCGCCACAACGACCTGGCCGTCTCGCCGCCGCGCATCGATGTGTCCGGCGAGCGCGTCGAAGAGATCCGCCCCCTCCTGTTGCCGCTCCGGCGCGAAGGACCGGCCGAGCCGCGCACCAGCGTCGATCACGCCGGGCCCCGAGGGCGTCGGCATCGGGCTCAACCGCCGCAGCGGACGGTCGGCGAGTGCCGCGCCCCACTCGTCCTCCGTGAGATAGAACCCGTCTGGCGGCACGGGTTTGTAGACGGTCTCTCCACGGCGCTTCGAGGCCAATGCATCGACCCGCGCGGCGTACTGCTCGGCAAGGGTTGCAAGGCGCGTGTCCCGGGCCGCATCGATCTGATCGTCGAGCATCACCGGTGCGTTCGGCAGATAGGCGAAAACCGGCTCAAGCGCTGCGTGAAAAAAGGGCAGCCAATGCTCCATGCCCTGGTGCTTTCGCCCGGCACTCACCGCCTCGTAAAGCGCGTCATCGGTCCCGGCCGCACCGAAGGTCGCACGGTAGGATTGGCGGAACCGCTGGATCGCAGCCTCATCGAGGATGACCTCGGAGACGGGTGCGAACTCCACCCGCCGGATCGTCTCGACCGTCCGCTGGCTCGCCGCGTCGAAGCGGCGCGCGGCGTCGAGCACATCGCCGAAGAGATCGAGGCGCACGGGCCCCATCTCGCCGGGCGGATAGATGTCGATCAGCCCGCCCCGGACTGCAAAATCCCCGGGCTCGGTCACTGTCGGTGCCTGGGCAAAGCCCATCCGGACGAGCCACGCGCGGAGGCGCGCCTCATCCAGCCGTTGCCCCACAGTGGCCGAGAAACTCGCCTCCGCCACCACCTCTCGCGCTGGCACACGCTGCATCACGGCGTTGAGCGTTGTGAGGAGGATCGACGGACGCTCGACCCCTTCCGCGAGCGTCGCGAGGGTCGCCATCCGACGCGCCGCAATCTCTGCGGCCGGCGACACCCGGTCATAGGGCAGACAATCCCAGGCCGGCAGCTCCAGAATCGGGAGATCTGCCCCCCAAAAGGCGAGGTTCGTCGCAACCGCAGCCATGCGGGCATCGTCGCGGGCGACATGGATGACAGGCCCGCCGGTCTCCCCAACGAGGTCGACAAGAAGGCGCGCTTCGAACCCCTCGGGCGCGCCACCGACGCGCAGATGGCGCGGCTCACGGCTGATCTTTGTCATCTGCCCTCCTCCGGCCCGGCGGGCGGGGTCAGCTGTCCATCGGCGTGATCGAGCTTATGACGGTCCAGATCGCCGCTGCGGCCGCGAGGATCAGGCCAAGCATGCCGCAAAATTGGTTCCAGATCCGCAGACTGCGCACGGCATTGCGCAGCGGCTGACCTGTCAAACCGTTCCGCGCGATGGCCCGCGCCCGCATCACGGTGACGCTATAGACGAGGGTGAGCGGCACGAAAAGGGTCAGAAGCGCCACGGAAAACTCGTGATCGTAGAGGATCGCAAAGCTCGAGATCGCCCCGAGCATGAAGGCCCAGATGCCCACGATCGCCGGACCGAGCTGATCGAAGACCGTGACCAGCCGGAAAACGCTCGCCCGGATCATCGCCTCGCAATGCTGGGTCCAAGGCCCCTCCTCATCACGCTCACGATTGGCCTGCACCACAACGTCGTAGGGCACGCCGAGCGTAAAGTGACTGGTCAGCGACCAGGCCATGATGTGCATAATCCAGAACCACAGCGTCCAAATGCTGTCGAGGTCCATCAAACGACGCAGATCCTCCAACGCATTCCTCCGTCTGTGATTGGTGGAGATATCCAGTCTCGAGCGACGAAATCAACGCCCTCTCGGGTTTCTGGTTGAGATGCCGCGTGTCGCCATGCGACGCTCAGGTGAAAGATGCAGACAAGGCCCATGACACCGCGCTTCGCCCCCTTCCCCACCGCCCGTCCCCGCCGTCTCCGCCGCACGGCCTGGATCCGCGATCTGGTCGCGGAAACACGGCTCAGCCGGGCCGATCTGATCTGGCCCATTTTCGTCCGCGACGGCGAAGATGTGGTCGAGCCGATACCCTCAATGCCCGGTGTAGATCGGTTGTCCGTCGACCGCGCGACGGAGGCTGCGCGGCAGGCGGAGGGGATGGGCCTCCCCTGCATCGCTCTCTTTCCCTACACCGACGCGGCGAAGAAAACCCCCGGCGCCGAGGAGGCCTGGAACCCCGACAACCTCGTCAACCGGGCGACACGGGCCATCAAGGCCGCCTGCCCGAACCTCGGCGTGATGCTCGATGTGGCGCTCGACCCCTACAATTCGGACGGGCATGACGGGTTTGTCCGGGACGGAGAGATCCTCAATGACGAGAGCCTCGAGGGGCTTGAGAAGCAGGCGCTCGCGCAGGCCGAGGCAGGGTGCGACATCCTGGGTCCGTCCGACATGATGGACGGGCGCATCGCCAGGCTCCGCGCCGCCTTGGAGCGCGAGGGTCACCAGCATGTCGCGATCATGAGCTACGCCGCCAAGTACGCCTCCGCCTTCTATGGGCCGTTCCGCGACGCGGTCGGCGCAACGGGGGCCCTTAAGGGCGACAAGAAGACATACCAGATGAACCCCGCCAACAGCGATGAGGCGCTCTACGAGATCGCGCGCGATCTCGAGGAAGGGGCGGACATGGTGATGGTGAAACCTGGCTTGCCCTATCTCGACATCTGCCGCCGCGCGAAAGAGACGTTCGGCGCGCCGGTCTACGCCTACCAGGTGTCGGGCGAGTACGCGATGATCGCGGGCGCCGCCCAACAGGGCTGGATCGACGGCGATGCCGCGATGCTCGAAAGCCTGATGGCCTTCAAGCGCGCGGGATGCGACGGCATTCTCACCTACTTCGCACCCCGCGTGGCGGAGCATCTCAGCTAGCAGAGACCGCCACCAAGCCGGATCGAGGCCACATTCGGCGATTGGGGTGCGGCGCTCTCGTTCGGTGGAGAGATCGACCTACGCCGATGGCAGACCCAAGGCCTCTGCGGTCCGTCTGAGCCATGCCTTCGGAGAAGAGACGGCGGTCTCTGGGGAACAACGTCGGGGCTCGGGGGCGGACGCGTGCGCCGGTCAGGTCAACCGGCGCCGGCACTCTCGGAGCTTCGGGGCTCGAGAGGGCTTCCAAGTCCTCGGTTTCGCCGAGGCGTTCGGGCAAAGGCACATGATCGACGAAGGGATCGACCGTGGTTCGCCACGCGCGAGACTGCGCCCGCGGTCGACGCCAACCCGAACGCGCCGCGGCCTGTGACCAGCGGCGAGACCACGACGATCAGTGGACAGAACTCTCGACGTGCCCGCCGGCCTCCTCCGGCTGACCGGAAGCCCCAGCGCGCAAAGAGACCCCACATGCGGTTCCATCTGCCCGGCTCACGCCCTAGCCGGGAAACGTCGGTTCGATGCGGCCAAGCAAGAGGTCGCGAATCGCGGAACCTGCGTGAACCGGCTCGACGCCCGCCCCCGCATTGGGCGCCCGCCGCGCATAGTGGCGGTCGACAACACCGAGATGGAGGCGTGAGACGAAGTGGCCGGCCACAGCCTCGAGCCGGCTGTGCTCGAAGGGCGCCACGATCTCCCCAAACGCCATACCCTCCCGGTAGCGCGTGACACCCGGAAAATCGCCATACCATGCTTGGCCAAAGACGACGGCCGGCACACCCATGCGAATGGCCTCCCACCCCGCCGTTCCGGTGACGGTCGCAACACACAGGGCGTTCTTGATCAGTTGATGCGTGTCGGCCCCGGAGGGCAGCACCGTCAGATTGCGGATCCGACGCAGCCGGTGCCACATCAGCGGGCCGCGCATGAAGGCACCCTGCTTCGGGTTCTCTTTGACGTAGATCGCAACGTCCTGCGGCAGGATCTTGGACAACGCCTCCAGCGCGAGCACTTGATCGTGGTATCGTCCGCCGAGGGCTGACGTGGTCATCTCGGGTTGCAGTTGGAGCGGGGCGTAGACGTACGGCCGGTTGAGGTCGGCCTCCACGGGCTCAAACGCGGCAAGGGTCTCGAAATAGTCAAACTGACTCACATGAAAAAACCGCGCGAAGGGGTCGCGCCAGCTCGGAAATCGGCTCTTCAGCTCCGTCATGCGCCGCGCCAGCGCGCGCACCCGTGCCGGGCGGCGAACGAGGCCCGGCTCCTTCAGGAGGATGTAGGCCATGAGGTTGAGCCAGTCCCGGGCGCTCAGCGCCGTTCCGTGCGCATCCGACCGAGTGTCCGGCATGTAAAAGAGGTCCAGCGCCTCTTCGCCCGATATCGCCAGCGCCGGGGAGGAGACCTCGGCGCAAGGGGCCATGCGGCCGAGATCCTCAATCCGGTTGAGGGACATGAAGCGCGCCGGAAACAGGGACTGCGTCAGGATGAGTGTCCGCAGGCCGAGCGCCCGCGCCTGCTGGTAGAGGACCGTGTCGTAGGCGAGATGCGGCACGTTGAAGAAAAGGACTGTCTCAACGCTCCGAGAGCGCAACTCGCGCGCCATCATGTCGCTCAGAACATGGAAGTAATCGGCATAGTCCAACGCGTTGGCCAGCCGGTGGGGATTGTTGGCAAAGGCCGGATCTCGACGGACGAACTGTTGCACGAATGTCCAGAGGTCCTGGTGATGGCCATGCGGCGAGACCTCGGCCGCCCCGGCAAAGTGGGGCTCGTCCGTGAGTGTGCCCGCACGGGCGCTGATCGGCTGCAACCGCGACAGAGAGGCCGTCATGATGTCGGAGTGTCGCCTCCCAACGTGAAAGACCACGTCCGGCCCGTCCGGATCCGATGTCAGGCATCGGAGGATCCGGTCCGTGAACGGGCTCGTCGAGACCACAGCGAGACGTGTGGTCATCCCAGGCGGCGAAGTTGGGCGCGAGCCGCCTCCGTGGCGCCGCCAACTCCGCCATGGCAGGCAGCGTGAGGCGGACTGGCGGCGTGACACGTCATATGGCTGAGAAAACGCGGCACCGGACAGCTTTGCAAGCTGACAGAACGCCCCCAGGCGCGGGGCCGCTCTGTCGGCGTGACCATCCCGCCACGATCGCGTATAATGCGACGACCCGGCGAAAGACCGGGACACAGGCAGAGCAAGGAGCCCCTCAATGCCCGTCATGACCCGACGCGCCGTTCTCGCGGCTGTTCCCGCATCCGTCGTCGCCTGCGGAGAGATTGCCGTCCTGTCACAGGACGAGATCAACGCATCCGTGGCCGCATCCCGCCGCCTCATGTTCGAGACTGTCCCATGGTCGCGCGATCTCGCCTCTCGGGCCTCGGGCATTCTGATCATCCCCGAAGTTGTCGAAGGCGGCTTCGTGATCTCGGCCGCCTATGGGGAGGGTGCGCTCCTGATCGGTGACGCGCCGGTCGACTACATGTCGATGACATCGGCGGCGTTTGGCTTTCAGATCGGCGCCCAGGCCTTCAGCCACGCGCTCTTCTTCATGACACCCGAAGTGCTGCGCGAATTCCGCGTGACCGATGGCTGGGAGCTCGGCGTCGATGCTGAGTTTGCTGTTCCAGATCAGGGGATTGGCGCTGGTATCTCATCCAACACTGTGGGGCGGCCCGTCGTGGCGCTGATTTACGGTCAACGGGGTCTCATCGCCGGCGCGAGCTTTGAAGGCACGAAATATTCGCGGCTGATCCGCTGAGGTCGCATTTTGGCGAGACAGGGCGCGTCCTGACCGCACATCCGAGCCTAGACGTTATCGGAGACCGCCGTGCCGCTCAGCTCAACCGCCCCCGACTGGTACTATGTGCTGCTCGAGCTCTGGGAGCTCTATCGCTACCTCCCGGCGGGTGGCAGCGACCGCATCCGCAGCCATCAGCGCACGGTCCGTGAGGCAATCAGCCGCGTGATGCAAAGCGACCCTGAGATCCGGCTGCCGGAGCCCTGCGAGAAGCCGGTCATC
>JBCDHQ010000105.1:0-12812 GCA_038749815.1 Pseudomonadota bacterium
CATCGTCTTCGGAGCGGTGTGTCGGCGCCGGCCTCGTGATGCCCGACGCGGCCATGCCGGCCCCTCTCGCCGAGATCGGCGCAGCCGTCGCCCCCGGCGGCCACGACCCCGACGCGATGTCGGCTCGACGGCAAGCCCCTCGGGGGAAACGTGTTCGGAGCTATGGCGGGTGGTTGGCCGTTACCTCGGCGGCATCGTCCGCGGAGCGATGGCGGCTCGACGGCTCGGTCCTCGGCGGCATCGTCTTCGAAGCGATGGCGGCTCGACGGCTCGGTCCTCGGCGCCATCGTCTTCGAAGCGATGTCGGATCGACGGCTCGGTCCTCGGCGCCATCGTCCTCGGAGCGGTGTGTCGGCGCCGGCCTCGCGATGCCCGATGCGGCCATGCCGGCCCCTCTCGCCGAGATCGGCGCAGCCGTCGCCCCCGGCGTCGATGCGGGTCTCGTCCTCGACCCGGCGGTCCGGCACATGTCGGCGACGCTCGCGGTGCCCGACACCGTCCCCCCCGACACCGTCCCCCTCGACACCGTCCCCCTCGAGCCACTGCCGCCCCGCTCACCGGAGCTGAACCCGGTCGAGACCATCTGGCAGGTCATGCGCGACACCCGGCTCTCGAACCGCGTCTTCACATCCTAAGACGACATCGTCGATCCTTGCTGCCAGTCCCGGACCGACCTCATCGACCACCCCTCGCGCACCATATCCATCGGACCCCGCGACCTGGCTCATGGGTTTTGATCGATGAGCGTTGGTGTCACGCCATCCGCTGCGCCGTTCCCCGAACGTTCGGTCCCGGACGGATCGCAGGGCCGTCGCCGCCGAGCTCCGCGAGATCTGCAGTGCCGAGACCGCCGACGCCGCCCGGGAGGCGCTCGCGGCCCTCGACGAGGCGGGCGACGAGGCGGGCGACGAGGCCGTCGACGAGGCCCCCGACGAGGCCTGGGGCAGCCAGTCTCCCTCGATCGCACAGGCCTGGCGTCGGGCCTGGGAAGACGCGCTCCCGGTCTCGGGGACATCGAACTCCTGGCTCGATGTCCGGTCCCTCGACCGCGCCTTCCGCCCCGAGATCCGCAAGGCGCTCCATCCGACGACCGCGATCGAAAGTCTGAACCGGCGATCGGACAGGCCCTCGACACAAGGGGCCTTTCCCGTCCGAGGAGGCCGCGGAGACCCCGATCCATCCAGCGATCCGCGGCCACGAGACAACGTCCCGGACGGTCGGAGGCTGGCCGACAACGGCGACCCAAGTCGACACACTGCCCGAGGATCGCCTCTCACCGACGGGCGACCGACCGCGATCACACTCGAACCGGGCTGGCGCCCAGACACACACCGTGCCAGACACTGCTGGCGCGTCTTCGGTTACTTCTGCGGGAGCTTCGGCCCCTCCCCGCCGCCGCTCGCCATCGGACCGGTGGCGGACCGATGGCTCACCGCTCGACCCGCTTGTCTCCTCATCATCCACTGCCAAACCGGGGCTGTTCTTCGATGTCTGCCATTCGATCGTTGTCGTCTTCGAGGTCAGATATCTGACAAGGCACCGGATCGCTGGCTCCTCGATGTGCGTCACGCAATCGGCTGGCTGTTGCATCCGGTTCCTGCAAAGAAGCTCCCGAGGCGACGTCGGCCTCGACCTGGCAGGCTTGGCATTTGGGTTGTGACGAGTTCCGTCTCTGTGCTGCGGCCTCGCGGCGTTCAAACGGCGTTCCGCCTCGCATCGCGCAGAACAGGACTGTTGCCAGGTTTCGTGCGAGCGCAACACGAGCCTCCCAACTCCCGGATCGCGTTGCTGCCCCGATCCGCGAAGGAGGACGTCGTCTCGGTTTCGGAACAGGGCCGCCGTCGCGGCCTCGAACAGCAGGTTCCGGGTCAACCGGTCACCGCATGTCGAAATGCGGCCGCCGTGCTCGACCTCGCCGGACTGGGATCGCCGAGGCGTAAAACCGAGACAGGCGCCGAGATCGGTGGGCCGGCGAAAGCGCGCCGTGTCTTCGATTGTGCCTGCAGAGGCACTCGCCGCGAGGGGTCCGGTTCCAGGCGCCGTCATCGGCAGGAGACACGTCTCGCGACCCAGGGCAATACGCTTCACTTGGCCATCGAACCGGCGCTTTCGGTACCGGAGCGTTGCAAGCGTCTTCCGAAGAGCATCGACCAGATCGAGGATCGGTGGATCTTCTGGCGCCCCTTGGCGCAGGGCCCGATAGAACGCGCGACGCTTCCCAGCGCCAAGCGTTATGCCGAAAGTTCGCGCCAACCCTCGCATCTTGTCGACCAAAGCTGCGCACAGACCGACCAGGTGGATGCGGGAGACACGTGTCGCGCGACCGCGATGGGTCTCCGGAGACGTCGTCTTGATCGGCTCCTACCGACCGGACCGGAGCGAACAAGCCGAGCCAGCCCGTGTGCGTCGGTCCTGTCGTTCTTGTCGACCTGCACCTTCAGGGCTGCGGCCGCGCGCCGGGCGAGGATGCATTCCACCGGCAGACCGCTTTTGCGCAACCCGTGAAGACGGCACAGGGACCGGTTTCCATCCCGGCACGACCAAGCCCTGGCGCGCGTTGTGTCGAAGCGTTTTCACGAGCGGCTCCACACCGGTTGGCACCTTGCGCGCCCAGACCGTCACTCCGGCCTCGCTAAAACTGCAGATCGCTGTCTCGTTCATCGAGACATCCAGTCCGGCGTACAGTCGCCTACCGCACCGGCCGGATTGCGCCGTGCAGTTGAAATGGCGGCCCGAACTGTTCGGGCCACCCTGGGATCATGCGTCTAAGGGCGTTTGCGGGCAAAGGCCTGTCGGTCACTGGAGCGCCGCAGCACCCGTGATCCCGTGCCAGAGCGATGATGTCCTCGGTGAGGAGGTCTTCGTCTGCACGCCCCACGGAAGCCTTGCGTTGAGGGGAGCCAGGCGGCCCGAGCGTGCGGGCTCGGCGCGTCACCCGTCGTCCACGGGGCTCGGACCAGTGGCGCCGCAATGGACGCCCGCCAAGCGTCTGCCGCACGCTATGATGCAACGTGGGCGACGCGCGGGGCTCGGTTGTACTGGGGCGGTCCGCCGCTCCTGCCTTACAATCGGCTGAAGCTCGCTCGAGGGACAAGCCAGGCGGGGCATCATGAATGACTTCCGGACGGTCGGCATCGCTCTGGGCCAGAACGTCGTCCACATCGTCTGCATGGACGAGGCAGTCGAGATCGTGAAGCGGCACAAGTGCGCGCAACCTCACCTCTTCTAGTTATTCAGGACCCTCGAGCAGGTCCCGGTCGGAATGGAAGCGTGCGCTTCGGCGCAGGTCATCGCCCGGGCTCTGGTCGAGTTGCGGCACGATGCGCGGCTGATGCCGACCCAATCGGTTAAGCCCTATCTCGGTGCGCAGAAGACCGATGTCCTAGATGCCGCGGCAATCGCGGAGGCGATCCAGCGCCCGAGGGTCAGGACTGTCCCGATCAAGACACGGGAACGGCTCAAACTTCAGGCGATGCAGAGGGTGCGCGATCGGCCGGTGTCGCGAAGGACGGCGGTCAGCAACCAGATCCGAGGGCTTCTCGTCGGACACGGCATCACGACGCGGAAGATCCGCGGAGGGTTCCGCGGTTTCGCACCGTCTCTCCTCGTTGACGGTGGCCCTTTCTCGCCGGCTATGGGCGGCCTGATCGGCGGCCTTTAAGACGAATGGCGTGCAACCGATTGTTCGGTGAAGACGCTGACGCGGGACCTTGAGCGTCTCGCAGGAGAGATCGCCGCCTGCAGACCGCTGATGGCCTTGCCGAGTGTCGGCCCACTCGTCGCGACCGCCATGATCGCCTCGGTCCCTGATGGATCGGCGTTCTCCCGCGGCAGAGACGCCGCTCCATGGCTCGGGCTTGTGCCAAGGCAGATGTCAACCGGGGGCAAGATCCGGCTCGGCGGCATCACGAAGCGTGGGGCCACATCCCTTCGGCGTCTGCTCATCCACGGTGCGCGATGCTTCAGGCCGAACGGAGGTCGGTCACGGCACCGGATCGGCATCTGGTTCGATGATCTCGACAGAAGGACGCACAAACCTGTTGCGACCATCGCGCTGGCCGACAAGCTTGCCCGGATTTCATGGTCCGTGCTTGGGGATGGACGGGAGTATGTTGGATTGCCAGCCAACGGGTGCGGCCGCTCCCCAACGCAGGGCGTGCGCGGTAATCTTGGGCGTGGCGCTGCAACGATCCGCAACGAGTGAAGGCTGACGAGAGAAACAGGCTCTTCGGAGCCGAGCCGGTAGAAAGCCTCAATCGGCACGCGGAAACCCGTCGAGGCCCGGAGCCAGGCGCTCAGCAGAAAGGCCGGATACATCGACTTTAGATGTCCGCGCAGTCCGAATGTACGATTGCATGCCCCGGGCGGATCATACATTTCCCTGCGCCGCCTCCGCCAGGACGAGCGTGTCGAGCGTCGGGTCAGAGACGGCCTTCCTCAGGCGCGGACTGGTCGGCATCTCGGTCGAACCAGTGGCGTCCGGTGCTTCACTCTCAAGCTCTTTCAGCCGTCCGAGCTGCTCCCGCGCCCCATTCCGCCCTGGAGCCGGTGCCATCGGTCGCCCGTCCGAACGCTCGGCATTCGCCTCAACCCGGTGGCGGCTTGACCGCCTCACCGCCGATCAGGCGCACCGCATCTGCCAACGCTATCCCCCTGCCCTGAACCCCCTTCACCTGGCGCAGCGTCACCACGATCTCTACCGGCCTGTCTCGCGCCCCAACCATCTCCGGCCCTCCCAAGAATGGGACATCCTATCCCGGTGGGCGGACCACTGTAGTGGGGGCTCCAGTAGCTGGCGCCCGCGATCTGTAGGACGACGGCGTGATGGAGGCGGCGGTCGAGAAGAGCGGTGGCGACGACCGAACAGCCGAGGACCTCGCCCCATTCACCGACGCCGCGGTTGGAGGTGAGGTGTGAATTACTGTGTCGCCATTGGATCGAGACCAATGGCGAACGACGGCGCGGTATTCTCCAAGACCCCAACGCGAAGAGAGTTGGAGGGTTTCGGCGGGCTGTGATTGTGTCCGGCTGCCACACGGGGCAGAGCCGACCGTGCCATGGATCGAAGCCGCCCGCTTAGAGGATCGGCGGAGTGCGGCGCGCTGCGCAAGCGACATGACGGACAGCGAATGGGCGTTGATCTATTGGTCTGACCGATACGGAAGGCTCCAACACCGGCCCCCAAACGGGACCCTTCCGTTTCGGTCAGACCGCTTGGTCATGCGGATCTGGCGCCATCCCCTTGGTCCGGGATCGGACACCGCCCTGCTCGGCTCGAACGGCGGGGTGTGGTGGGGAGCCACCGAGAAAGTCGCTGAACGCGGCGGCGCCTGTATGAGGCAGACACGCGTGTCGAACGCCTCTCGTGGCACGGCAGAAGGTCCCTAAACAGCACATCAGGAGACAGCTGCTTTGGCTGGGCGGCGTGTCCGGAGTTCGGCTCAGGCCGAACCGTCCCGATCCGGTCCGGACCAGAGAGGCTCTGGGCAAGGGGATCGCCCTTCTCATCCTATGTGGGCCGTATGGTCCCATCCGTACCGTCGGGAGCCCGGCAGTCATGACACGGACGGATCTGGACTGGATCGCTGTTGTGGGGGGCCAGGTTTGCATACACCGAAGCAGGGCCACCGAAGGGCATCGGACACCGTAACTGCGTCACGCCGGGGGTTCGGGATGAGCTGCCAAACGGACTACGCTCCCCCAGCATTCAAGGTGGCAGTTCCTCATGAGCGACGGCATCCCCAATCCTGAACGGTTCGGCCACGCGGGCCGCTCGGCCACCGACTGACAGGTCTGGAATGAGCGCGGCCAATCGACCAGAAGCCCGTGAGGTGCCAGCACTCAGCTTTAACAGTACCCAGAGGCGTGTGAGCCGTGGGGCTTGGGCTTGGGTGAGATTCGCTGCGGCCGCTCTGTTGGGCAACGGACCTACAATGCCTCAACCGGAACCGCGTTGCCTCGGGTGTCGGGCGGGCGAAACAAGTCGTGTTGCAGCGTATGGTCATCTCTCGAAAACTGGTGATCCGATTGAACAACCGCCCGCTCGATTTTGCGAGCGATGGGAGCATGTGCTAAAGTTGGCATTTCCCGACCGCCTCCGCGCAGTGGGATGTTCGCCGAGCCGCCAGGATCCGCAGCCTGAGCCCAGGTGACGTCGCCATTGGCGATCAGCGTTGTGCCGGTCCGCAGATCCTCTGATAGCGCCTCGGCGACCGGAGCATCGCCGGAGTGCCCATACGTCATGAGCAACCCAAACGTTTGGCTCCTGGCACCGGACGAGACGCAAACCTGCCTGGGTCAGACCGCGTCGAGAGCGGCCCGCCCGCCTCTTTGTCAAAGGCGCCAGCCGCATCTGTACTTGATCCCATGGCGCACTGGTGAACGCGGATGGCAGACCTCATCGCCTTGTCTCCGTGACAGATCTCCGACACCGCGCCGAAGACACTCCGCCACACTCGGGCACTCCCCGAGCGTGTTTCGCGACTGATGAGCGTGGTCCTGGCACCCTGGCAGGGCGGCCCAAACCGCTGCGAGCCCCTGTTCCGGGCTGCACCGAACACTCCGGCGATCATGCGCCGGCCGGCTGCGCGTCGCACCTCACGCGGCCTGTTCTCCACAGGCGGCTGGACCTCCGCCCGCCCTCCATCCGTCGGATTGCGCGTCTCCATCTCCACGTCCGATCTCAGCGATGTGGATCAGGCCAGTTTCCCAAGCCGTGGCTGGCCCTATCAAACGCATTCCGCCGAGGCCCTTGGTCTGGTTCAATCTCTTCTATCGAGGAGGTCCCGATGCGACGCCATGAACTGAGCGATGCGCAAGGGGCACCTATCCCGCCGCTGCCGCCGAAGAAGCCGAGGGGCGTGGACGACCGTCGCGCGATCCTCCGAGTCCTCCGTCAGTTCCGAACCGACGCACGCTGGCGCGATGCGGGCCATGCATCTCGCTCTCCAACAATTGTGTTCAGCGGCAGCAGGCATGTGTCTGGAGCACGTGTCTGGAAGCGGGGTCAATGGCTTACGGCAGCTCCTGCGAGCTCGTCCGTCAAGGCGCCATGTCGCGCCGCCGACATCGACGCGATGCGGGCGTTCGCCGCCGACCACGAGGCTTTGGCGCGCCTCTCGCCAGCTCGATCCGCACGGGCTTCTCATGCCGGGTGTATTGACAACATCCCCTCGAGGAGCGGGCCTTCAACCGGCTTGAGCAAGTCTGAGGCCTCGCACTCCGGTGCTACCGCTGCCCAAAGACCGTCCTCGCCGCCATACGGATCCGGCCGGCTCCATAGGTGGCCACACCCAAATACGCCGCCCGCTCGGGACATCACATTGCCGGAGGGCTGTCCGTTCTCCGGGTCAGAGCGTCACAATGCCGGTGCCATTTGCGCCGAGCGTGTAGACGATCTCGATGCCGGTGCCAGTGGCATTGCCACGGAGGGTCGCCGTCCCGGCTGTGCCGTTGTTGCACTGCATCTGAGCGGTGGCCTGCGGCTGGCCGGGCGTCACGAAGCCCGTGCACACGTAGTCGAACCCGCGTCCGCCCGGCTTGCGGATGACCAGACGGTCGAGCCCGTTCCGGAGACGTGTCAAGTCCGCGGTCACGGTGTTCGACCCGCCATCGAACCCGACACCCGAGCGCAAACCGTAGGCCACAGGTGGGCCCCATCGATCCTCGACTTCAGCACAGCCCGCTGCCAGAAGTGCACATCCCAGAATTGCCCAGCGCATCGCGTTTCTCCGCCTGTTCCGATGCGACCATAGCTTGGTCAACGGTCCCTGACATCCTAATTTCTGTTGCAAATGATCCGGAGACACCAAACGATGGTGTCTGAAATGCCGCCGCGAGACCAAATTGCTCCCCAATCCGCGACACGCAGCTTCCCCGTCCGGCGCCAAACGGACCCTGGATTGCGCCGCACATGGTCGCGGCGCCATGCCCCGCTGATGGTTGGGTTCGACGACCCTTTCGCATGCCGCAATGCACTTCGGGACGGTGCCATATCAGCACTCGACACGGTCAACCTGGCCCTGACGCGCATCGACGCCGCGGACGCTGAGATCCAAGCCTTTGCATGGTGCGATCCGGATGCGGCGCGACGCGAGGCTGAGGCGCTCGATCGCGAGCGCGGGGCGGACGGAACGGGTGCCCTTCACGGGATGCCGGTGGCGCTCAAGGATGTCGTGGACACGGCTGGGATTCCGACGGAGAACGGCGTTGCGGCGGATCGCAGGCGCGTGCCAACGGCCGATGCCGTGATTGTCGAGCGGCTCCGTGCGGAGGGCGCTGTCCTGATCGGCAAGACGGTGACGGCGGAGCTGGCGTTTTTGAGCCCGGGAGCGACGCGGAACCCGGTCAACCCCGCGCACACGCCGGGAGGCTCGTCATCGGGGTCCGCCGCGGCGGTCGCTTCGGGCATGGCGCCTTTTGCGATCGGGACCCAGACCGGCGGCTCGGTGATCCGGCCGGCCTCGTTTTGCGGCATCGTGGGATACAAGCCAAGCTTTGGGGCGATCCCGCGGACAGGCGTTCTGTCTCAGTCGCCGAGCCTCGACACGCTGGGCGTATTTGCTCAGACGGTCGCAGGCGCCGCCTTGGTCGCCGAGCCGCTCTTTGGTGTGGACGCCGGCGATCCCGAGAGCCGGTGGGCGCCCCGCCCCGCCCTCCTCGATGCCGCAATGAACCCGGCGCCGACGTTTCGATTGGCGTTTGTTCCGCCGCCTGATTGGGAGAGCCGCGCACAGCCTGAGATGCGTGCGGGCTTTGCGCGCCTCCGCGATGCGCTCGGCGCCCGGTGCCGCGAGAGCGCGCCGCCGGAGAGTTTCGGGGCCGCGGCGGCAACCCGTCTTGCGATCAACCTGGCCGAAATGGCACATGAGTTCAGACGCTATGCTGGCGGGGCAACCAGCGCGGCGCTGCAAGAGGCGCTTGCCGCAGGAGCGCAGGTCACAGCGCAGGACTATCTTGCGGCCAAAGCGCACCAGCGCGGTCTCGCAGCAGACCTCCGGCCGCTCTTTGAAGATGTCGACGCGATCGTCACGCCGGCGGCCCTTGGCGCGGCGCCGATGGGCATCGGATCCACGGGAGACTCGCTCTTCAACGGGCTGTGGACCCTTGCAGGCGTGCCGGCGATCACCCTGCCCCTCCTCGCGTCGCCCGAGGGTTTGCCGCTCGGCGTGCAACTGGTCGGACAGGTGGGAGAAGACGCCCGACTGTTGCGCACAGCAGCGGCTCTCGAACGCTGGGCGAAACACGCACTCGAGTAGCGCCAGAAGCGGCAAATTGATCCGATCGTTTGACCGTTAACGACACGTTAGATGTTTACACTAACAATTTGATGAGAAGGGCTCCGTTCAAGGAAAGTGCTCACCATCCCATGCTCCACGACGCCCCGTCGATGAGGAAGACGCGACCGTCGCCCCGCTTTCATGGGGGGTGTTGAGCATGGCCTCCGCCCCGACTGTTGTGGCTCAGGACACCCTCGATCGGATGCGATTTGCGCGTCAGTACCGGCAGGTCTTGCTCGCATTTGTCGCCGAGGCCGAGAGGCCGGGACCCGCCGGTGCGAGGGCGCTTGCGGCCGTTGCGCACGACAATGGGCTCTCGCTCAGCGAGGTTCTGGCTTTGCACACCCGCGTTTCAGCCGATCTGATGGGCCGCCCCGACTGCGGGAGCTTCTTCGCTGAGATCGTCAGGCACTATGATACCACGCACGCGGCACAAGCCGAGAAGCTGTGGCGCGCCGAGGCGGAGGTCGCGGCCCTTCGGTGGGGCAGTGGTCCCTCCGCGCTGGACGGGCCACCCCTCGGCGAAGAGACGGCCGATGGCGCGCTCGACCCTCGTTCCGAAGTTGCGGCTCTCGAGCGGCAAATCCTCGAGCGGTCCGAAGCACTTCACCGGTCGGACGCCGATCTGAGGTCGTTCATCGGGGCGCTTTCGCATGACCTGCTTGCGCCGGTCGCAACCATCTCCATGAACGTCGATGATTTGCGCAGCGAGATCGGCTGGATGATGAGCCCCGAAGCGCTCGACTCGCTTGAGATGATGAACGCTGCAGTCGAGCGAATGCGCCGGCAGATCGAGGATATGCGTCGCTACGTGCGGATCGTCGGCAGCCCGGCGCCTCGTCAGCGGGTCTCGCTCGGGCCGATTTTGGGGGAGGTCCTTGCCGCCGCAGCGGACGATCTCAGGGACGCCGAGGTGTTCGTCGGCGATGTTCCAAACGTGATCGGCTGTCCGGATCATCTGAAGCTTCTCTTTGAGCTTCTGATCTCGAACGCTGTCAAGTTTCGGGCGTCGGACCGCCCCCTCTCGCTTGAGATCCGCTCGGACAGGGAAGCGATCGAAGGCTCGGCGGTGATCTCTGTCCGAGACAACGGCATCGGGATCGACGAGGCCCATCTCGAGCGCATTTTCGATTTGTTTGCCCGCCTCAACGACCACAACTCCTTCCCCGGGTCCGGGATGGGGCTCACCATTTGCAAACGAATTGTCACTAAGCTCAGTGGCGAGATCGCGGTGCGGTCGCGGGTTGGGGACGGGACGTCGTTCGACGTCCGACTGGTGGTGGACCACAACGAAGATGACACATGTTCTTGAAAGAGCGATCTTGATCGACGACGAGATCATCGATCACAGGCTCTATCGGAAGGTCGCGTCGCGCTCAGGCCTCATCACAACGCTGGAGTGCTTCGTTTACGCTGAGGACGCCCTCGCCCATTTGCGCGAGGCGGCACAAACGCGCGTGGATGCCATTTTCCTCGACATCAACATGCCTCGGATGAACGGGTTTGAGTTTCTGGATGCGCTGACGGCCGAACTGCCGGAGCGTCTGGAACAGACCGTGATCGTCATGTTGACCACCTCGACCGATCCGCGCGATCGAGCCCGCGCCGCGGAATACGCCTGCGTGTCCGACTTCCTCAACAAACCGCTCAAGGCCGAAGGGATTGCCGCCGTGGCGAAGCTCGCCAGCGAGCGGCAGTCTGCGCTGCTCTCCGCCGCGGGCTGAGAGCTCACTTTCCAGCGGCGGCGATGTCCATTTCGCCGCGAAGCTCCTCTTCCCAGGTCTCCATCATCTCGCGGACCTTGGCGACATAGGGCTCGTTTTGGTGCGCCGGCACCGTTGGATCGTAGAGATCGGCGACCTCGATCAGCGACCTGCGATCCCGCGCGCTGAAGGCATCCCGCATCCGCTCGGCCGCCGGACGGTCGTACCCCATGGCCTCAAAGACGGAGCGTCCCGCGCGGAGGGAGCTGTCATAGGTTTCGCGAATGATGTCGCGACACCCGGCCGCGTAGAGATCGTACACATGCTGGCGGTCGACCGCGCGCGCCACGACGTGGACATCCGGATAGGTTTTGGTCACATGGCGGACGATCTCGGTGATCTGGGACTTTCCGTCGATGGCCACCACCAAGACCTTTGCCTCGGCCAGGCCCGCTGCGTGGAGAAGATCGGGCCGCGAGGCGTCACCGAAATAGACCCGGAACCCAAAGGTCCGCAGCATCTCGAGCTGTTGGGAGGAGTAGTCGATCACCGTCGTGCGAAAGCCCGCCGCCCGAGCCATCCGGTTGACGATTCCCCCAAACCGTCCATGGCCCGCGATCAGAATGGTGCCTTTCTCTTCGATCACATCCGGCTCCCGCTCATCCGAGGCGGCATAGCGCGGCAGCACGAAGCGCTCATACGCGATGAAAAGAAGCGGCGTCAGCAGCATGGAGAGCGCGACAATCAAGAGGAGCTGATCGGCCACGCCCTGCGGGATGACGGCATTGGCGACAGTGAAGGAGATCAGGACGAACCCAAACTCCCCCGCTTGCGCGAGGCTGAGGGAACACAGCCAAAGCGCCGCACCGCGGAGGCCGAAGACAAAGCCGAGCGCGTAGATGATCCCGGCCTTGACCGCGATCAGAAGGACGGTGAGCCCCACGATCGGCAGGAGCCCCTCGCGCAGGAGCGCGAAGTCGATCCCTGCACCGACCGTCATAAAGAAGAGGCCAAGAAGGAGCCCTCGGAACGGATCGATATCCGCCTCGAGCTCGTGGCGATACTCGGAATTGGCCAGAACCACGCCGGCGAGAAACGTGCCGAGCGCCGGAGAGAGGCCGACCAGCGCCATCAGAAGGGCGATTCCAATCACCAACAAGAGGGCAGTCGCGGTAAAGAGCTCTCGCAGACGTGCCGTCGACACGAAGTCGAAGAGAGGACGCGCAAGGAGGGTTCCGATCCCGATGACCGCCGCGATCGCACCGAGCGTCACAAGTGCCGTTTGCCAACCGGCAAGGCCTGCAACGAGGCTAAGCTCCGTCCCGTGGTCCCCACTGTGATCGTCGCCGTGATCCCCGCTGCCGTGATCGCCTCCGGCGGCAAGCTCCGCCAGTTCGGGAAGCGCCAGAAGAGGTATCAGCGCGAGCATCGGGATGACGGCGATGTCCTGGAAGAGCAGCACGGAAAAGCTCGACTGCCCGCCATCGCTTTGCAACAGGCCCTTCTCGCCGAGCGTTTGCAGGACGATCGCCGTTGAAGACAGCGACAGGACCAGACCGATGGCCAACGCGACCGACCATGGCTGCGCCAACAGCATCGCCACGGACATCGCGGCGAGCGCGGTCAGGACGACCTGCAGACCGCCGAGGCCGAGGAGACGCGCGCGCATCTCCCAGAGCCGCTTCGGCTCAAGCTCCAGCCCAACGAGGAAGAGCATCATGACAACGCCGAATTCGGCAAAGTGTTGGATTGCGACCACATCGACGCCAAAGGCCGCCAGGATCGGGCTGATGAGAATGCCGGCGATCAAGTAGCCCAGGACGGAGCCGAG
>JBCDHQ010000106.1:0-12624 GCA_038749815.1 Pseudomonadota bacterium
AATGCTCTCGAAAGGGTCGGGAGAGTTCAAAGGCACTTCAATCCGCGTGATGCCGGCCGCCAGGATCGCAGATGCAACATCCACCGCCTCCTGAGGCGTGATGCCCCGCAGGATCGCAATGAGCTTTCGTGTCATGCCGCTCCCTCTCGGATGCCGGTTCTGGCCGCACGGAGACCGGAGAGCACAGTGGCTTCGGGATCCACGCAATCAGGCGCCAGGCCGACCAGATCCATGGCCGCAAGATAGCGTTTCGCCAAGGGTCCGCCTGCCACCAGAGCGACCCGCCGCCCGAGCCAATATGGCCGCGTCGCCGCAAACTCGATCCCGAGGAGGAGACCGGACAGCCGGGCGCCAAGCGCCGCCGGCCCCACCCCGGCCAGAAGTGCAGTTGCCCGTACACCAAAGAGCAGCGACGCGACGCGCTCCGGCCGGGCAAGCGCCTCCTCAAACCCCTCGGCAAAGGCAACTGTGTCGTCTCCACCCATGTCGACAGCATGGCGCAGGACCGACCGTTGGGCCAGGAGCGCAAAGAGCTCCCCGGTCATGGAGGTAGAGAAATGAAACACTTCGCCGTCCCGAAGCTCCACCCACTTGGTGTGCGTCCCCGGCAGCACCACAACCTCGCCCGTGCCACCGGAGGCGAGGTAGCCTGCGATCTGCGTCTCCTCTCCGCGCATCACGTCGAGGGGCCGTGACTGGGACAGACCGCCCTGGATCCGAACCTCGAGACGCGGGTCCCTCGCCTCCGCCCGCACGCAGCCTCTGGCCAGCGGTGCGGCCGGCACCGGGTGATAGCCCGCATCCGCCCAGCCTTCGCGCGCGCCAACCATGCCGCACGCGACGACCGGAACTGTGCCGCTGACCGGCAGCCACCCCTCCACGAGCGCCAGAAGTGCTGCTTCGAAGCCTTCCGGCGCAAGACCGCCCATACCGTCGGCGCTCGACTCCTCCGCCAGCACAGTGCCGTCGCGCCCCATCGCCCAGGCGCGCAGGCTCGACGTCCCCCAGTCAACCGCGATCCAGTCGAGCCCGTTCATCCCGTCACGACAACGCCGCCATCGACCACCATCGCCTGGCCGGTCACCATCGCGCTGGCACGCGAGGCCAGAAAGAGCGTCGGGCCGACCAGATCCTCCTCCGTCAGATGGCGCTTCAGGGATTGTCGGTCGAGCATCTCCGCCAAACCCTCCGGCGTCGCCCAAAGGTCCAACTGGCGGGGCGTCAGCACCCAGCCCGGCATGACCGCGTTCACCCGGATGTTGTCCGGCCCGAGCTCCCGCGCGAGCCCACGCGTCATCCCCGTGATCGCCGCTTTGGCTGTGACATAGGCAGTCATTCCGGCGAGCCCCATGATATAGGCGATCGAGGAGTAGTTCACGATCGCGCCGCCCCCGTGGGCGCGCATCCCTGACACGGCCTTCTGGACCGCAAAATACTGCGGGCGGAGGTTCACCGCATGGCTCGCATCCCAGGCCTCGACTGTATAGTCCTCCATCTGGTGGCGCTGATCGTTGCCGGCGTTGTTCACCAGAACCGTGATCGGGCCCTGACGCTCCGCCGCCGCGTCCATCGCGCGGTGGAGCGCCGCAACATCCGTCACATCGCAGGGCAGAAAATGCGGGCGACGCCCGACCACCTCCTCCGTCTCATCGCAAAACGCCTTTGCGTCAGATCGTTGGACGAAGGTGACATTGGCGTTCTGGGCCAAGAACCCACGGGTCAGGGCGCAGCCGATCCCCGACCCTCCGCCCGTGATAAAGACGGAGCGCCCGGCGAGATCCGGAAATGTCGCGTCAGTCACAACCGCACTCCCTCAAGGGTCCACAGGGTTTCCGGGAACGCATTCGGCAGACGAATGCCATGCGACGTCAACGCACGCCCCGAGAGGACAACAGAACCACCGGCGCCGAGCGGCCCGGCTGGCGAGCGGTTGAGGATCTGCGGCGCCTCACCCCCCTCTAGCGTGATGCGGTACATGTCGTCCATACCAAGGCCCGCCAGACGGAGCGGGGCCGGATGGCTCGCACCCGATGTCGTGAGCTGCATGGCGAAGAGGAGGAACGCCGCTCCGTCGGTGGCCACGTGCATCTCCGCGAGGCAGGCCGTGTCACTGGTCTCCAACCGGTGGAGCCGGCCCGTGTGCAACAGGCCACGTCGCGCCTTGAACCGCTCAACCGCGGCACGAAGAGTGTCGAATTCGCTCCGATCGAGGTCCCTCAGATCCGCCTCGATCCCCATCGCGCGGGTGCCGGCAACGCCGGCCCGAAACGCCATGCTCAGCGTCCGGCCCGATGTGTGGCAGGTTCGCGGGCCCACATGCGAGCCCGTGATCTCCGGTGGAAAGAAGTAGGAGGCGCCGCGCTGGATCCGGGCCCGCTCCAGCGCGTCGTTCGAATCTGAGAGCCACATCCGCTGCGTGTGCGCCAGGATGCCGAAGTCGATCCGCCCGCCACCGGAGGCGCAGGTCTCGATCTCGACGCCTGGATGCGCCGTCCGCACTCGGTCGAGCAGGTCGTAGAGCGGGCGCGATGAGCGGCCGGTGCCGGGCGGCAATGGACGGTTGTGATCCCATTTGAGGTAGTCGACCGGATACTCCGAAAGCAGTCTGTCGAGCGCCTCAAAGACATACCGCCCCACGCCCGGGTGAGAGAGATCGAGGACGTACTGCGTGCGGCCGAGCGTTTGATCGGCGGGACCGAGGATCCAGTCCGGGTGCGCGCGGAAGAGGGCGCTCTCCGCGTTGACCATTTCGGGCTCCACCCAAAGGCCGAAGGACATGCCGAGATTGGTGACATGGTCGACAAGCGGCCAGAGGCCCTGCGGCCACTTGCGCGGATCGACGTCCCAGTCGCCGAGGCTCGTGGTGGCATCATCGCGTCCGCGGAACCAGCCATCGTCGAGAACGAAGCGCTCTACGCTCAGATCATGCGCCCGGTCGGCAAGGTCGCGGAGGACCTCCACGTCATGATCGAAGTAAACGGCCTCCCAGCAATTGTAGTGGACCGGACGCGGCCGCTCGGGATGTGCATAGCGCAGGACGCGGCGGCGGAGATGCGTGTGGAAGGCCTGGCTCGCGCCGTTGAGGCCCCGGTCCGAGAACGTGCCATAGAGGACCGGTGTGCGGTCGATCGTGCGCGGCTCCAGGGTTCGGGTCCGGGGTATCTCGCCCAGCTGGATCTGACGCTGGCCCGTCGGCAGCTCCTCGGCCACCATCCGGTGCCCGCCGGACCAGGCGAGCGTCAGACCCCAAACCCGGCCTGCGTGCTCGCCAGCTCCGGCCCCGAGCGCAAAGGCACCCGGCTGTGCACTGTGACCGGTGCGACCTTCGCGCCCCTCCGTCATGAGGATCCCCGGGCGCCACGGCGTGCGGGTCACCCCAAACTCACCACACCACCGCCCGGAGAAGGTCATCAGATCCGCCGTCGCCGGCATCGCCAGCACCGGGGCCGCGAGCCATGTGACCGGACGCGCGTCGCCTGTGTTCCCGAGCTCGGCCGAGAAGGCGAACACCTCCGTCCCCGGATCGGCCTCGATCTTCAGCCGGTAGCTGAGCCCGGTCTCAGCGCAGGCGAAGGCCTCCTCGATTGCCGTCTCGCGCGTCTCCGCCCAGTCCGGCCGCGGCGCCCAGCGCCAGCGGATCCGGTCCGTCGGACCAGAGAGCCCCGGGTGACCAAGGAACGCGTCCCCGCCCGGACAGACGGAGATCGGCGCAATCCAATCGAGACCGCCGCCCGTCGCGTTCATCGCATGAACACCGGCAACCGCCGTCAGATCTTCCCCCTCAGGCAGTGCTTCGGCCCAGTAGACCACCGCGGGCAGACCCTCATCGCTCGCGGCAAGAACGAGGGTCTGGCGCGGCGTGTCAAGCCGCCAGGTCTTCATTTCACGGCGCCAAGCGTCAGACCGGCGATGAAGTGGCGCTGCATCAGGAAGAACATGACCACCGGCGGCAAGGCTGCGACGATGCTGCCCGCGCTCATCAGGTGATAAGCGGCGCGATACTGCGCGTTGAAGCTGGTGATGCCCGCCGTGACCGGCTGGCTCTCCGGCCCTTGGGTCAGCACGATCGCCCAGAAGTAGTCGTTCCAGATGAAGGTGAAGATCAAGACAGAGAGCGCGGCGATCGCGGGCTTCATCAGCGGCATCACCACATACCAGAAGATCCGGATCTCCGAGACACCCTCGACCCGTGCGGCCTCAATCAGCTCAATCGGCAGCGCCCGGATAAAGTTCCGCATAAAGAGCGTGCAGAACCCGGTCTGAAACGCGATGTGGAACAGGACGAGGCCCATTTTGGTGTCGTAGAGCCCGAGTGAGAGCGTCAGGTCCCGCACAGGCACCATCAGGATCTGGAACGGGACGAAGTTCCCGGCGACAAACATGAAAAAGATCCAGAGGTTGCCGCGGAACCGGTACACCCCGAGTGCAAAGCCGGTCATGGAGGAGAGCGCGACACACCCGATCACCGTCGGCACAGTGATCAGAACGGAGTTCAACAGGTAGCGCGGCATGTCCGACCCGGTGAACACCAGCCCGTAATTCGCAACAAAATCAAAAGAAGACGGCCAGGACCAGTAATCCCCGCGCGCGAAATCCGCCTCAGGCCGGACCGAGAAGAGCGCCACTGCGATCAGCGGCAAGAGCCACAGGACCAGAGAGAGCGGCAGCAGAGTCTTGTAGGCTGTTTGGGCGGCGGTGGACGCCTGCTCGATCGGACGGGGAAACATTCAGACGCCCTCGCTCAAGGTGTCGCGCACGCGCTTTGGGAGGCCTTTGCAGATCAGCGCATAGGAGGTCTCGAGCCGGACTTGCAGCTCCTCCTCAGGTACTGTCTCGTCAAGTCGGATCCAGGAGCGATGGAAGTACCGCGCCGTCCGCGCGACGCCGGCCTCGATCAGCATCGACGCCGTCTCCGGGTCCGCGCACTTCACCGAAACACCGGGCTCAGTTGTCCCGAAACAGGCAAACATCTTGCCGCCGACTTTCCAGCTCTCCAATTCGCCGTCGATCGCACGGGCCAGCGTCGCCCCGGCAAACCCCGCACAGATCGCGTCGCATCGCTCCCGAAAGGTCATCGCGCCCGCTCGTCATTGTACATCTTGGTCAAGAAGCCCGCGATGTAGACCATCATAATCAGGAAGAGCACGACCGCGATGGCCGCCCCATACCCCATCCGGAATCCGTATTCGGAGAGCGCCACCTCGAACATGTAGAAGGCAAGCACACGGCTCTCCCCGAAGGGTCCACCGTTCGTCATCACGCTGATCAGGTCAAACGACCGGAGCGCCCCGATGATTGTCACAACAAAGGCAATGAACGTCGCGGGCCGCAGCTGCGGCAGCACGACATACCAGAGCATCTTCCACCCCTTCGCCCCGTCAAGCCGCCCGGCTTCCACCTGCTCCGGATCGACGGCGTTGAGGCCCGTTAAGTAGAGGATCATGCAATACGCCGTCTGCGGCCAAAGACCCGCGGCGATGATCCCGTAGGTCACATAGCGGTCGTCGCCCAACACGTTGATCGGACCCAGCCCAACGACGCCCAACACCTCATTCAGCAGCCCGAAATTCGGATCGTAAAACCAGGTGAAGACCAGCCCGACGACGACCTGGCTGATCACGAAGGGAAAAAAGAACAACGACTTGTAAAGCCGGATCCCAAACACCGTCTGGTTCAGCAAAAGCGCGATAAAAAGCCCGGCCGGGATCGCCAAAAGATAGAGGATCAGCCAGATCAGGTTGTTCCAAAGCGAGGTGTAGAAGGCGTCGTCGTACCAAAGCTCCTCATAGTTCCGGAAGCCCACATACTCCGCCTGCCCCAACCCATCCCACTCATAGACCGAGATCTGGAAGGACTGGAAAATCGGGAAAATGACATAGAGGAGGAAGAAGAGCGCGCCAGGGGCCAGAAAGAGCCAGGGCGCCAGCTTCTGCTGGTTCCGCCGCCACCAGGACCGCTCATGGGGCGCCGTCTCAAGCGCAAGGGTCATGCCGCCTCTCCTTCATAGAACCCGCCGGAACCGCCCCACATTCGGTCCCGCCGTCCGGGCTTCCAGACCGCCGCTCGACACGTCCCGGCCTTCGCGCCGCAGTCCCGGCACTCGGCAACTGGGTGTGGCGCAGGACATCCGCCACAGGGTCGAGCGCAACCCGCCTCGCAAATGTGGGCGTCCCCTCATCGATGCACACGCGAGACCCGCCGATGACAGGACCTCCACTCGCACGAGCCTGAACGGCGTGCCTCCCAGCCCACCGGTCCGGCCCAAACACGCGGAGGTGCCATCGGCCTCCGGCTCCAGGTGCTGAGCTCAGTCGACGTCAAGCGCTGACCTCCGTGCTGGCTAAGCCCTCCCCCGGGCCCGGGGGTGGGTTTGGGTGGGGGTCGGTGCAAAGCGGTCGGGGCCGGTCCGGCCCCGTCCGCTCAGTAGACCCGGGCGCGCGTCCGCTCGAGCCGGTCGAGGATCCGGTCGAGATTGTCGGGGCGCACCATGAACTCCTGCATGCCCTCCATCGCGGCCTTGGCCATCTCGGCCGGCGCGTCCCGATCGAAGAACTGCGCGAGGGCATAGGCCTCGTTCAGCATCTCGAAGCCCTCGGCCAGGAATTTGTCGTCATCCACCGAGGATTGCGCGTTCACCGGCAACTGCCCGAGATTTGCACCATTGTTGATGATCGTCTGGTTCTCGGGGCTCACGACAAACCGCAGGAACGCCCGCGCCAGATCCTTGTCCTCCGCACCGGCGGGGATGTGGAACGTGTCCGTTGGCGCATCTTCGGCCTTCGGGATGCCCGGCGTGATCTCGGGGAACTGATAGAACCCAAGCTTCGTGTCGTCGAGGCCCGCATCGCGGAGCGGCGCCACGGCAAAGTTCCCCATCAGATATCCAGCCGCATCGCCCTGCACCATGAAGGGCAGTGCCTCCTGCCACGAATACGCAGTGTGGTTGTCGATGAAGGCGCCCATATCGATCAGCTCGCGCCAGTTCGCGAAGGTGGCCTTCACCCGGTCGTCGGTCCAGGGCACTTTGCCGGCCGTCAGCTCCATATGGAACTCGTAGCCGTTCGTGCGGAGGTTCAAGTAGTCGAACCAGCCCGCCGCGGTCCACAGAAACTTGGTGCCGATCGTGAAGCACTTGGCACCGCTGTCGAGGATCGCCTGGCAGTTCGCCTTGAACTCCTCCCAGGTCGCGGGCTCCTCAAGACCCAAATCGCGATAGATGTCCTCGCGGTAGTAGACGCCCCACTGGTAGTAGGAATAGGGCACACCCCATTGCTTGCCGTCGAGCGTCATGGCCGCCTTGGTCGAGGCCAGGTTGTCCGCAATCTCCGGCTCGGCCCAGAGGTCGGACACATCCTCGAAAAGGCTCGCCTCGACATAGGGCAGCATCCGGTTGCCGGCGTACCAGGTCGCGACATCGGGCGGGTTTGCGGTCAGGAAGTTCCGGATCTGCGTCTTGTAGGCCTCGCGGTCGATGATCGTCGTCTCGACCTCAATCCCTGGATGGGCGGCCTTGAAGCGCTCGATCATGTCTTCCATCGTTGCGCGGGGCGCGGGATTTGACGTGTCGAGGAACACGTCAAGCGTGCCAGAGAGCGAGTGCCCATCCGCCGCGGCGACCGTAGCGGTGAGCGTCAGCGCAGCCGACGTCGACCACAGAATCGATTTCATATGAGCCTCCCATATGCGTCCGCTTTGTTTCAAATAGCGGAACCTGGTTTTACTTATTGAAAATGATGCCGATCCTGACTTAGGCTGTCAACTCACGAAAACACTGCGTCCGACAGAGACGCGGGAAACGGGAGGACGGGCGGGAGTGAACGCGCCCACGGGTCACAGCGACGGAACCGTCGGCAAAGCGCTCGACGTGCTCGAGGCCGTGGCCGCCGCCGGGCGGCCCGTCCGCTTCTCCGAGCTGTTGGCGACCAAGCGCTGGCCGAAGGCGACGCTCTACCGTCTGCTGCAAACGCTCACCAATCAGGGCATGCTGGTCCAGGACGCGCGCGAGGGCACATACCGCCTCGGGCTGAGGCTGGTGCAACTGGCCCACCGCGCTTGGTCTTCCGCGACCATCGCGCCGGTGGCCGGGCCCTTTGTTGACCGCCTCGCCGCGACACTTGGTCGAACTGTCCACCTCGCCTGCCTCGACCATGGCCAGGTCCTCTATCTCGACAAGCGGAGCGCGCGCACCCCCCTCCCGATGTACTCCGACGCGGGCAAAGTCGGGCCGGCCTATTGCACAGGCGTGGGCAAAGCGATGTTGGCCTTTCTGCCCGAAGCCGCCCTCCGCTCAGCCCTCCGCGCACAGGCCTTCGACACGCACACCCCCGCCACGATCACCTCCGCCGAGGCCCTCTTGGATGAGCTCGCTCAAATCCGGGACGCCGGCCTCGCATTCGACCGCGAAGAGCATGAGCCCGGCATCATCTGCATCGCCGCCCCGATTCGCGCCGCCACAGGAGAGCCCCTCGGCGCGCTCTCAGTCACATCCTCGACCTTAAGGGACCGGCTCGAGGATCTCGCAGCGCTCGGCCCCGACCTCATGACCGCGACAACCGACATCTCAGCAGCGCTCCACCCTTGGGCGCATCCAGACCCCTGAAGGAGCTTGCCATGGGCGTGACGCTCGACAGTGTGATCAAACGCTACGGAGAAACCCAGGTGATCCACGGCGTCGACCTCGCCATAGAAGAGGGGGAGTTCGCGGTCTTCGTCGGCCCCTCCGGCTGCGGCAAGTCAACACTCCTCAGGATGATCGCGGGGCTCGAGCAGACCTCCGATGGCACCATCGCCATCGACAGCGAGGACGTCACCCACCGTGAGCCCTCGGAGCGCGGCGTCGCAATGGTGTTTCAGAGCTACGCCCTCTACCCCCACATGACCGTAGCCGAGAACATGGGCTTTGGCCTCAAGATGACCGGCCACCCGAAAGCCGAGATCACCGAGAAAGTGACCAAGGCCGCCGGAATCCTGAAGCTCGACCACCTCCTCGACCGGAAGCCCAAAGCCCTGTCCGGGGGGCAGCGGCAGCGCGTGGCCATTGGGCGGGCGATTGTTCGGGGTCCGCGCGTCTTCCTGTTCGACGAGCCGCTCTCGAACCTTGACGCGGAGCTGCGCGTTGAAATGCGGGTCGAGATCAGCCGGCTCCACAACGAGATCGGCGCGACCATGATCTATGTCACCCATGACCAGACCGAGGCGATGACGCTTGCCGACAAGATTGTCGTCCTTCGCGGTGGACGGGTGGAGCAGGTGGGCGCGCCGCTCGATCTCTATGACGACCCGGACAATCGGTTCGTCGGCGGCTTCATCGGCTCGCCTGCGATGAACTTTGTGACGGGAACCGCCCGCGACGGTCGGGTGCGGATCGCGGATCTCGGCGGGTTGGAGCTGCCGGCCCCCGCGGGCCTCACGTCAGGGGAGGTGACGGTGGGTCTCCGCCCCGAGTCCATTGAGCTCACCCCGGGCGACGCGCTGCGCATCGATTTGATCGAACATCTCGGGGCGACATCGTACTCCCATCTTGAGACACCATCGGGCTCCAAGATCGTGGTCGAAGCCCGCGAAAGCCGAGACCGCCACCGGAACGCGCGCACAAACGTCACTGTGCCCGATGGCCATGCCTTCTTCTTCGACGCCGATGGCGGGCAGAGAATCCGCTAGGCCGCGACCGTCCCGCGCGGCGGGTAGTTCCTGTCGCGCAGAATGGTTGCAACCTCGAGCAAGTCGCCCACGGCCGGGCGCGCAAACGGGAATGTCCCCAGAACCGCGCCGTAGAGCGTGAGATCGGGACGGATGAAAAAGACGCCGGGCTCGGCAAAGACATCCGTCTCACCCTCTCGGATCGACCGCGACACGTAGCAGCCCAAGCCGCGCGCGGTTGCGATGTCGAGGCCATAGCCCATGGGCAAGTCCCCGATATCCCACTCCTGCCTCGCCGTGGCGGCGCGATCCAGCGGATCGGTGGACACCGCCAAGAGGTCCACTCCGACAGCTCTAAAGGCCTCCGCCTCGGCCGACAGCGCCTCAAGGTGGCGCCGGCATCTCGGGCAATGGAGCCCTCGGTAGACGTCAAGCATCAGAAGAAAGGCCGGAGCGTTGTCGTCGAGCCGCCATCGGCCGGCATCGAGGTGCCCGATCTCGAAGTCAGGGACACGGTCGGCAGGGGTCACGCGGGTCATCAGCTCGTCCTCCGGGGGGGCGGTCAGCGCCAGTCCAAAACCACTTTGCCCGATCCTCCGCGACGCATCGCAGCAAACCCGTCAGCAAAGTCAGCCGCACGGTAGCGGTGCGTGATCACGGCACTCACATCGAGACCGTTCTCGAGCATGGCGAGCATCTTGTACCAGGTCTCAAAGATCTCGCGCCCATAAACACCCTTCAATGTGAGCGCCTTGAACACGATCCGGGACCAGTCGACCTGAGACGATCCAGGCGGAATGCCAAGAAGGGCGATCCTGCCGCCCATCACAAGCGCCTCCACCATTTGATCGAGGGCCGCTTGGCTGCCCGACATCTCAAGCCCCACATCAAACCCCTGGACCATCCCGAGACGCTCGACCACAGCGCCGAGATCATCCCGGGCGTTGACGGGCACCACATCCGCCACTCGGGCCGCGAGGGCGAGACGTTCGGGATCCAGGTCGGTGATCACGACATGACGCGCCCCGACATGCCGCGCCACGGCCGCTGCCATGATGCCGATCGGACCGGCGCCCGTGACCAGAACGTCCTCCCCCACGAGATCGTAGGACAGCGCCGTGTGCACGGCATTTCCGAGTGGATCGAGGATCGCGCCGATCTCGTCGTCAATCGCATCCGGCAGGGCCACCGCATTGAACGCCGGCAGCCTCAGGTAGTCCGCAAAGGCACCGGCCTCATGCACACCGATGCCGCGCGTTTCCGGATCAAGATGGAACTTGCCGGCGCGGCTCTGGCGAGACTGTCGGCCGATCAGGTGTCCTTCGCCCGAAACCCGTTGCCCGACACGCAAATCCTGCACGTCGGAGCCAATCTCGACGATCTCACCCGCAAACTCATGCCCGATCACAAGCGGCAGAGGAACGGTGCGCGACGCCCACTCGTCCCAGTCCCAAATGTGCAAATCCGTGCCGCAGATCCCCGTCTTGTGGATCCGGATCAGAACGTCGTCCGCTCCAATCTCCGGCGTCTCGAGATCACAGAGAGAGAGGCCCGGGCCCGCCAGCGTCTTGACGAGCGCCCGCATCATAGATCTCCCGTACGATCGGAGCGCGCACATGCTCCAAGCGGAGATCGCACCGTCTGCCACAGGTCCGGCGGCGGCCGTCCTGGGTGCCAAGGGCCATCGCCGCGCAAGCGCGGCGCCTGCGGTTTCACCGCAGGGCGAGCGGGCGAACGCCCGCGCGCATGGCCCGCCCCGACCGTGGTGCGGCTCCGCCCTCTCATGCGCCCGTGTCGAACCGGTTGATCATCACAGTGACCACTGGCTTCTTTCCCACAAAGGAGTTGCTTTCCGTTTGCACCACCTTAACCACCAACCGCTCCAACGCCTCGTCATCGTCGAGCACTTTTGACGCCGCTCGTCCAAGGGCATTGTCGACATGCGCCTCGAGCGCTTCGCCAAGCGGTCTGTCATCGGGGTCCGGCAGCCCCAGTACTTCGATCCAGGCGCCGCTGATCATCGAGGCATCCGCCTCAAGCATCAACGAGACCACCACGTGACCGCGGAGCGCCAGGCGGATCCGGTCCCGGACAACCCCATCGAACGCTCCGATCAACTGCGCCCCGTCCGCGTAGACGCGCCCCGCCTCGACATGGTCTGCGATTTGCGCCGCCCCGTCCATGAGCTCGACCATCGCGCCATTTGGGGCAACCACCGCCTCGATCCCGTTCTCACGTGCGAGGGCTGCGTGCGCCGCCAAGTGCCTGTGCTCACCATGCATGGGGATCACAGTCGCGGGACGGAGGCGGCGATGGACCTCCTCCAAATCCGGGCGGTTGGCATGCCCCGAGACATGGTAGCGTCCATCACTGTCATCGATGACACGGACACCGCTCGCCGAAAGTTGGTTCAGCACCCAGGCCACCGGCACCTCGTTTCCGGGGATTGTCTTCGAGGAAAAGAGGAACGTGTCCCCTGGTCCGAGGGTCAACCCCTGATACGATCCGCCGGCGAGTTGAGCGGTGACCGCGCGCCGCTCACCCTGGCTCCCGGTGGCAAGCACAAAGAGCTTATCGCGCGGCACATTGCCCGTGTCGCGGAGGTCGACCGTGTCCGGAAAGTCCGGCAAGACGCCCGCAGCAAACCCGTTCTGGATCATCTGTTGCATCGCTCGGCCAGCCACGCAGACCGAGCGGCCAGCGGCCACGGCGGCCCGAGCGAGCGTCCGCAGCCGCGCGATGTTGGAGGCAAATGTCGTGGCGACGACGAGCCCGCGGGCCTCTCGCATCAACTGCTCGACATCAGCCACGATTGAGGCCTCCGACCGCCCCGGGTTCGGCGAGAACACATTCGTCGAATCGCACACGAGCGCCCGCACACCGGCCTCGCCCAGCGCATCGAGCAAAGCGGGATCATAGGCCTCGCCGACGAGCGGCGTCGGGTCGAGCTTGAAGTCGCCGGTATGGACGATCCGCCCCGCCCTG
>JBCDHQ010000107.1:0-12593 GCA_038749815.1 Pseudomonadota bacterium
CTTGGCGGGTGTCCCGTGTCGCGCCATTGGTCCGAGCCCAAGGGACGAGCGCCGCGCCCGCACCGGTCCACCCATCGCATGGCGCCCAAGACCGCCTCACCGAGGACATCATCGCTCTGGCACGCGACGCCGGGCGCTGCGGCTCTCCCGTGGCCGACAGGACGCCGTCAGGTGCATGGATCACCGGCCGCCCGAACACCGCGGGCCGGGCCCTGCGACCCACAAGCGGGGCGAGCGCGCCACCGGCCCGAGCGACACTGGCGAGGGGCTGACGGGTCCGCAAAAGGAACCCAAGACGGGGGCGCATCTGGCTCAACGACCGCGCCTCGGGCCGGCGCGGCCGACCCATGTCTGGTCCGATGCGGAGCCGGGCGCCATCTGCCGGGAAGGACGTCGTCCAGGCCCGGACCCATGACGGCCGCGCGTTCCGGACGCTCAACACCGCGCCCTCGGCGCGCCATTGGGCCGAGCCAAGGGCGAGCGACGGATGGGTCGAGCCCGATGGCGGGCGACGGATAGGTCGAGCCCAACGGCGAGCGACGAATGGGCCGAGCCAAGGGCGAGCGACGAACGGGCCGAGCCCAAGTGCGAGCGACAAACGGGCCGAGCCCAAGTGCGAGCGACAAATGGGCCGAGCCCGACGGCGAGCGACGAACGGGTCGAGCCCGACGGTGAGCGACGAACGGGTCGAGCCCAAAGGCGAGCGACGAACGGGTCGAGCCCGATGGCGAGCGACGAACGGGTCGAGCCCGATGGCGAGCGACGAACGGGTCGAGCCCAATGGCGGGCGACGGGTGGGCCGAGCCCAACGGCGAGCGACGAACACACCAAGGACGCGCTGATGATCCGCGTCGATCGCACGCTCACCTCCGTCGCCGGGCTCGACGCGCTCACGGACACCTTCATCCTCCGAGGACTGCCGGAGCACCTCCGTTCCGCCACCGGCCCCGAGGTCGTGACCCGGACCGTGCCGACCTGGAGCGCGACCGTCGCCCTGAAGTCGGCCTTCATCGACCCGTCGGCCAGGGATCGACCCACTGGATCGATCCCCGACCCTCCCCCCAGGAGAACGGCCATAGCAAGCCGTTCAACACCCGCTCCCGCAAAGACCTCCTGACCAGCGAAACCCTCTCCTCGCCCCGCACGGCCCAAATCCCGATCAAGCAGCGACAGCCCCACCGGATCCCAACCTGAGACGCAGTCCCCCCCGTCGCCCCGAGGCCGGCCATGCCCCAACACCCCCAACGCACCGCTCGGGGGGTAGTCCAGCTTGCCGGGGTTCGCTTTGACGGAGCTCACTGAGCCCAGCGTGGCAGTTGGGGTGTCGCCCTGAGAGCGTACTGACAAAATTTGTCGGGATTGACATTGTCGAGTAATGTTATCAAGAATGTCCCGGCGACGGTGTTCGGCGTTCGTTGGGTATCAGGCCTGCGGATGCGTCGGAACCGACACGGAGCGACCTGGACGCGTGGAGACAACACGATGACGATCCAAACGACTGACCGAGTGGAAATGGTCGAGCAGCGCGTGCCGACGCATGATGCGCGGGCGCTGGTGGATGACGGACGGCAAGCCCGGATCGTGCTCGACGGGCAGGTTTACACGTTGCGCATCACAAGGGCAGGGAAGCTGATCCTGACCAAGTGACCTGAGCGCGTCATTTAGCCCTCCATGAGGGCGCAGGCTCGGCAATGTGCTTTCGGGTGTTCAAACTCTATAGTGCCGTCGAAGCTGGTCTGTGCCAAGGAGGGCAGCAATGTCCAAACTCCCGAGCCCATGCATCGACGTGTGCAAATTCGTTCGTGCCGGACATTGCCTCGGCTGCTCGATGACAAAGGACCAGAAGAGGCTCTTCAAGGCTTTGAAGTCGAACAAGCATCGAGAGGCGTTTCTCACGATGCTTGTGTCCCAGCAATCCAACATGGGAAAATACAAGGCCTGGGCGCCCGCCTACGATCGCAAATGCTCGAAGAAGGGCGCCAAGATCAAAGTGCCGCTCTCAGCCTAGGTGCGCGCGCAGAATCCATGCGAACTTCTCATGATCCCGCCCGCGGCCGATGCAGATATCCTCGGTGAGTGCATCGCCGTGACGTGCGGCGAGTGCGCCGGACGCCGCCAGCGTGGCCGCCACAGTCTCCTGTGCCTCCTGGAGAGCCTTGACCATCGCGTCCGCGCTGGCATGGCCGGAGTGCTCCTCAACCTTTGAGCGCGCCAACATCCCGGCGAGTGTGCCCTCGGCATGGCCGCCGATTGCCTTGATCCGCTCCGCCAAGTCATCCTGAGCCGCGAAGTGATCCTCATAGATCTCCTGGAACAGCGCATGGAGCGGCCCGAACGCCATCCCGGTGACATTCCAGTGGAAGTTCTGCGCAAGCATCGTCGTGACGGCGGTCTCAGCCAGGGATTGGTTGAGCGCCTCGGCAATTTCGGTGCGTGCGTCTTCTGACAGGGTCTGAGCGGTCTGGGTCATCCATCGTCCTCGCTGATGATCTGGCGGCTTGGTCGCAAGGCCATCAAAGGGAGCAGGCCCCTCTCTCACTGCGACTGGCTTAGACTTAGAATAATTCTAAGATCTGGCCTTGGCAAGGGCGCGGACGCGGGCGGCGCGACAAAATGCGTCTACGGAGCGGGGTAAAGTCCGACGCCGTGGCGCCAATGCACGTCCCGATAGACCAGCGTGCCCGTCATCGTCGCGTCGTAGCGCGAAAGGCGCGCCACTTGGAAGGCGCGCTCCGGGATGCGCAGGGACGGCCGTCGGAACCCGAGATCCATCGCCCCCTCGAACCCGCGCCTGCCGTAATACGCGCTGCTCCCTTCAAGAAAGACCAAAGGCGCGCCCAGAGCTTCGGCGGCGTCGAGTGACGCTCGGATGAGCCGTGAGCCGACGCCCTTGTTCTGCGTGCTGGGGTGAACCGCGAGGGGCGACAAGACCAGCACGTCGATCAGGCGGCTCTCGGCATCGAGCCATGCATGGGAGAGCATCACATGACCAACCGGCTGGTCTGCTACTGCAACGAGGGAAACAGTCGGGAGCGGTGTGCGTTGCACCCGGAGGTCCTGCACGAGGCGCGTGACCCCTCCGTCGTCGTCAAACGCCGCGTCATTGATCGCGTGAACCGCCCCGTGATCGCTCGGCACTTCTGGCCGGATCTCAACTGTCGCCATGTCTGCCTTTCCTGGAACAGTCCCGCCGCGTTTCCCCCTCCCCAGGCGCACTCCACTGCGCTCCGTGTGGACACAGAGGATCAGACTGGCCACGACGTGGCACAAGCCCGACGCGTGCGCCAGGGGAGGGATGGCCTCCATGGACGCGATCCGTCCTACCGAGGACCCCGGCCTCCGCTGGTGTACGCGTCGGGGCCGGACCGGGTCCGCTCAGGGAGCTCAAACAGCTCTCGATCGAGAGCACCGGAGAGGCGCGGCGAACCGGGCCCTGGGCAGTGCTCCCCACCGAGACTGCCAAGGGAGACTTCGCCCGCCGCCGCGCGAGCATCGACCGCCCCGGGCGCCGGGCCTGCCCCGTGCAGCGCCCGACCGGCCGGGCTCGCGAACTGCGCTTGGTCGCGGCCAGACCTGAGCCGACGCGCCAGGGCTTTCGCCATGGCCATCGCCCGATCGCTGCACTGCCGGAGGACATCGCCGACATCGGACCCGCCACCCTGAAGGTCAGAGCCAGGACCGCCCCTTGTGCCAAGCCCGCCCCGAACGAGCCAACGAACCCTGCAAGAGTGTCAGCGCCCGGTTTTGCGCGGACATGGCCACCGGCGAGATCTCCTGCGACATGCGCGCTTCAGATCTTGATCTTGCACCGGACGAAACACGACACTCCTTCTCCTGCCCCCCCGTCCAACATACAGATCGGACACCAACAGTGGTGGTCGTAAGCGGATAGGTCCGTCTCCATCTGAAGACTGCCGGTGGCAAAGAACCGCGAGAAGCCAGAAGTGAGTGGCGCGCCACGGCGGCACGGGGCCGCGTCCTCAGGACACAGCGCATTCCAGTGCGGCGCACCAAACCGGCGTGCGGCAGCAAACGGCGCGAAGGTTGGGCGCTGCTTCGAGGCCTCTGCCAGATGGGCTTAACGCTGAAACCGGGAGCGCAGGCTGCTCAGCGCGCTAGCCTCGATCGAGGCACCGCGCGAGGTTTTAAGGCGGCCTCATTGTACTCCTGCGAAACCCGCAACACCCATCGCTCTCCGATCGCACCGGGTTCACGTCCGCCGGTCTCGGCGTCGGGGGCAGGGCCCGTCCGCCGCAGAAGAGCCCCATGCCACTCCCTGAGCCGCCAGGACGACCGCAATCGGCGGTCCTGCGCCAGCGAGCGAAGGACAGATGCGAGGAGGATCCCAACCGGACGGCTGCTTGAGGATGGCTCAACGGCGTGCGTCTTTAGGACTGCATTCCTGGGGCCTCTTGCTGTGAGGGTAAGGGCTTGTTTCCCAAGTTAAGGCGTTTCAGTCGTTTGTGAGTCTGTCCGGTGGCCTGATGGGGCGGAGACGACACCACCATCGGCGGAAACCGCCCGCGATTGCCCACGCCACACACGTGACACCAAAGACCGCGCAGGGGCGCTTCTGCGGCGTCGCGCCGCCGAACCCTCCGGGCCAGCGGCGGATTTGCGAATGCCACCACCTGCGCCGCCTCGCCGTGGCGCCCGGTGGGCGGCGCTGTCGAGCGCGGTGCCCTCCTCGACGCCCCTCTGGTTCCCGCAACAGCCGGCTCTTGCAGCCGATCCGGTACATCTCCACCTGCGAACCCGAGGCGCGGGCGGCGGACCCGACCGCGGGTGTGATCGACAGCCGGACCGTGACCCAAAGCGGTGTTCGAGAGCGAATGGCAGGTCAGGGGATCACCGGCGGCAAGCGCCAAGCGGTGGCCGACACCCCGATCTGCCCGCCTTCGTCGTGCACGCCGCCGGTCGCCCGCCGAACGGATCTTCGCCTGGCCGAAGCGGTGGTTGACCGTAGCGAGAACGGCTCCTACACCCGACGTTCAAGGAAATTGGAACGGCAAGCAAGTGAACCTGGAACTTGTCTTTCTTATCAGTGCAATATTGTGTCCCCTTGTGGTCAATCTGATCTGGCGCCGTCCGGACTTACTACTCCTCGCAGCGTCAGTGTCCTACATTTTGACCGGTTTTCTTCTAACGACTGAAGCCGGCATTGCTCTCAGCCAATGGTTGCTAACGGACCGTGCGTACCACGATACCTACTATGTTGTGGCCAAGGGCTATTGGCTCAACATTGGTGTCGTGATGCTGTTTTTGTCGGCGGTCGCGTGGGTCCAGGTGAAGGTGGGTGCCATGCGTCACGACAATTTGACCAAGGCTCTTATTTGGACGCTCCATCTCGGGTTGCTCTTTTTCTTAGGCCTGCCCGAAATCTTCACGACGTTTTCGGTGATGCCGCGACGGTATGTTGACTATCCAGACTATTTTTATGCTTTCAACCCTTTGACAAACTCCGCCCTGATTGTCGTGGCGACTGCACTGATTGGCCTGATAGCACTGATGGTGTGGTCTCTTTACCGCACTTGGATGTCGCGCAGAGCGCCGTGACATCCGAGGGTCCCGAGTTCTGAAGCTGGTCGCGCTGCTGCTGGAACGGACCTCGTGGGAACTGGCCTCCGGCCGTGACGCACTCCTCGAGGCCACAAGGCGGCGCGCGGCCGCAGTGACGCGTTCGGTGCGCCGGGCGAGGTCATGTGCTCGGATGAAGTGCGGCAAGGGTGGTCTTCTTCCAGCGTTTTACCTTATGGCGTGCCCCGGCGCCGGCGACTGACGGTGAGCCCAATGCCCACACAGTCCCGACGGCGCGCCAGGCGACACCTGCGGGGCTGAACAACCCGCCAGCGCGGCGGCGGCGTCCGGGCGCCTCGTCCTGAGGCGGGTCGTCGTCCGCGTCTGCGCGCGCGGGAGCGCGGTGATCTGCTCCTCCCCGCCTGCCGATCGCTTCGCTATCCGTCGCGCTCGCGTGGCCGGACCCTGGCGTCAGGAACGCCCGGGAGGGGCACGCTGTCCTTGCCCTTGTCGGAGACGACCACATGCTTGCGCGGGGATCGACCTCGTTGACGGCGGCCATGCTGGTCTTGTTGCGCGCGAGGGACATCGGTCCGGGATTTGGTCAGTGGGCGGTCCATTTTGGGATCACACGCGGCCCGCGGGGCTCAGCGAAGAGCCTCGAGGACCGTGGATGTGTCTGTTATCTCGGCGACATTTTGCATGGCATAGTCGATCGACGCGCGATGCCAGTCGGCGTTCATGGTAGAGCAGGCGTTCTCGGGCACGATCACGCGAAAGCCCTTGTCGGCGGCGGTGCGGGCAGTGTGCTCCACGCTCATGTTGGTCCAGGCGCCGCAATTGATCAGCGTGTCGCGCCCGGCATGACGGAGGTAGCTCTCGAGACGGCTTGTCTCCCAGGCGCTCATCGACATCTTTTCGACGACGAGGTCACCCGGCGCGGGCTCGAGCCCGGCGGCCGGGGCCACGCCCCAGGTGCCGCGCACAAGCGCGTTCTCGCCTTTCAGGCCCTGGAAGAGCGGCGCGTTCTGGGTCAGGTGCGGATGCCCGGGTTCGCAGACCATCCACACATGGATCACGAGAACGCCTTTGCTCCGCGCCGCGGCGGCGAGGGTCGCGGCGTTTTGGACCACATTTTGCGCCTCCGCGTGGAGGGGGGAGCCGGTGGCCGCAAAGGCGCCGCCCGGCATGATCACATCGTTTTGGAGGTCCTGGAGGAGCAGCGCAGTCCGTCCCGGGACGAGGTGAAGCGCGTTTTTGCTCGGCCCGGCGGCCATAAAGGGCTCCAGCCGGCCGCGGGTTTTGGTCTCGACCGAGTAGAGGGACGTCGTCGCGCACACAAAGAGCGTCGACCAGTCGGCGCCGCCCCAATGGAGGTTCGCGGCCATCTCAGGGAGTGCGATCTCGCCGAGCTTTGTGCCCTCGAAGCTGTAGACCCAAAGCCCCCCCGGGGCAGTCACATAGACGTTGCCGTTCGTGTCGGCCTTCATGCCGTCTGGGACGCCCGGGCGGAGCGCGTCCTTGATGCCAGAGCCGAAGACCCGTCCGTTGACCAAACGCCCGTCGGGTGCGACGTCGAACTTTCGGATGTTGGCCTGTTCAGTGTCGTTGACCCACATCCAGCGCTCGCATGGTGAGAAGCAGAGGCCGTTCGGCTGGGTGAACATGTAGCGGTCGACCACGAGCTCCGGCTCAGCGCCGGGCGCGTGACCGGGCGGCAGGCGGTAGACGCCGCGGTGGCCCTGTTCGAGCGGACGGGGCACGCCGAAATGGGGCATCCGCCCATAGGTCGGGTCGGTGAAGTAGATCGCCCCGTCGCGCCCGACGCAGATGTCGTTCGGAGAGTTGAGGGCGCGACCCTCGAAGTGGGACGCGAGAACGTCGCGCCGGCCGTCGGGGCGGATGCGGACGACGGAGCTTGTGGCGTGTTCGCAGACCAGAAGGTTCAGGTCCGCGTCATAGGTCATGCCGTTGCCCTTGTTGGACGGGCGCGCGATCTCGGTCACCCCGCCCTCGGGCGTCCATTGGCGGCGCACGTCTCCGGGCATGTCGGAGAAGATCAAATGGCCCTCGACCGGATGCCAGAGCGGGCCTTCGGTGAAGGTGAACCCGGCGCCGAGGCGGTGGACGGGGGCGTCGAGGGCGATGAGATCGGCGAAGCGGGCGTCAGTGGCGGTGTGGCTCATGCCGCACCGCCAGGCCGCGTCAGCGGCGCCTTAAATGGGCCTCGAAGGCGGTCTGCAGCTCGTCCCGCTCGCGGTGCCCCGGCAGGATCTCCCGCGCCTCGCCCGAGCGGTCGAAGAGGACGAGCGTCACATGGCCCACGCCGTGGCGCGCGGCGAGCGCGCTCCCCTCCGCGGTCCGAATGTCGGCGACCAGATACTGAAGGTCGTCCGACCCCACCGCCCGGTAGGCAGCCCGCGTCTCGCGCTGAAGCGCGCGGCACATCGGGCATTGTGGGTCGTGGATCTGCACGATCGAGGCGCGCCCGTTGCCGATCCGGGTCAAGTCGTGCTCGGAAACCGTCGCCTGGACGGACCGGACCATGAAGACGCCCCCGATCGAGAGGCCGACGGCCGCCACCGCGCCGTTCCGGAGCGTGAAGAGCGCGCCCCGCCGCTCGGGCGAGGCGGGCGCCCCTCCTGCCGTTTTGCGGTTGCGCTTCTGCGATGTCTTCCGGCGCTGCTTTTTCATGTGCTGCGCGACCTCTGTGGCTTTGCGGGCATCCTCTGGCGTAGTCCCGCGGCGAGATCACGCGCCACTCACAATCCGGTGACATCATCGCACGCGTCCTCAGGCCGGGAACCACTGCCGCGCGGGCAGGGTCTCTGTCATTGGGCCGGGCACCGTCATCCCGAGGCGGCCAACCACCTGGCCATGCTCAATTTTGGCGGGGCGATCGTGGATCGGAAGCAGGAAGCGGTAGTTGTTGAGGAGCCGCTTGATCTGGGCCTTCTCCTCCCGTTTGTGCCCGGCATGGTTGCCGGTCACCCGCGGCTCCATGTCGTTGTTCGTGTGGACATGGTTCACGATCTGGTCGTTGAAGTCGTAGATCACGTCGCCGCAGATGTTGGCGAGACCCTCGGCCGTCTCCACCACCACGTTCATCGAGCCCTCGGTGTGGGCACCCGCGGGCTCGCACCAGACACCTGGTATGATCTCCTCGGCTTGCGTGATCTCGAGGTCGAGGAAGCGCATCGCCGAGGGTTCGTAGATCCTCTCGACCAGGTGCAGGATGTCGGGCTTTGGGTATTGCGGGTACATGATGCCCGAAACCGAAAACTCCATCTCGCGGCGGTTGATGACCACGGTCGTGTTCATCGGGAACTTGTCGTCCTTGCCGGCGTGGTCGATGTGGAGATGGGTGTGCAGGATGTAGCGGATGTCGCCCGGCTTCAGTCCGTGTTTGGCGAGCTGCTGCTCGATCATGTTGTCGTGGAACTGGAGGCCGCGCATGCCGAGGCTCTCCATGATGGCGTTGTCGCGGTAGCCGGTGTCGACCAGGATCGGGTAGGTGCCGCCCAGGATCAGAAAGCCGTAGACCGGCACGCGGCGGACGCGGCCGCACTCGTGCCCAAGGACAAGGAACGAGGTCTCGAGCTCGATGTCGCCGTAGTCGAGGATGTGGATTGTGAGGGCCATCTTGGTTCTCCCTGGTGGCGGCTCAGAGGCGGTAGACCCGCGCCGCAGTGTCGGTGAAGACCGCCGCCCGCATCTCGCGCGGGACGGCGGCGAGAGAGGCGTCGATCAAGGGTTTGAAGGGCGTCCAGATCTTCTCGATCGGGAAGTTCGAGCCGAAGAGGCAGCGCTCTGCCCCGAAGATCTCCAGGGTTTCGCCTGTGACATCGGCGATGTGGGCCGGGTCGTTTCGGCGCAGGAACGTGCCGAGGCCCGAGATCTTGGTGACGACGTTGGGCCGATCCGCGAGGCGTCGCATGCCGTCCCGCCAGGCCTTCCGCCCGGTCTTCGAGAGATCCTCGAGCATGCCGGCGTGCTGGAGGATGAAGGTCACCTCAGGGCACGCCTTGGCGAGCTTTGCGGCGCCGGTCATCTGGGGCGCAAAGACCTGCAGGTCGAAGCTCCAGCCATACTCCGCGAGGGCTGCGATGTTTCTTTGGACTGTGGGCTCGGTGGGCAGGTCGGGGTCCGGGGCGAACCGGTAAAGTGGGTTCTCGTGCCAATGAAGCTGGTGCCTCACGCCGCGGACAAGCGGGTGTTGCGAGAGCTTTTTCAGCGCTGGACGGATGTCGGGCTCGGTCACATCGGCGAAGGCGACGATGGCCTGTGGCCAGCCCGTCGCGTCCGCTGTGGCCTGGACCCAGGCCGCCTCGTCCGCGGCCCAGTTGGGCGCCCAGTTTGCCTGCACGTAGACCGATCCCTTGATGCCTGATCGGGCGATGTCGGCGCGATACTCCTCGATCAGGTAATCCCTCTTGATCTCGCCGTAAGCCCCGAAGATCCGCGGCTTTTCCGGGCCGAGGAGCCAGGGCAGGTCGCTTTGACGCCAGATGTGGTGATGCGCGTCGATCATCGCAGCGTGCCCAGAGTTTTGACGTGCGCGGCCAAACGCTCGGGCGTCGATCCGTCGACGAGCGCATCGAGGTCGGGAAGGATCGCCCGAAGGGCTTGTGTCTCGGGCCGGAAGCCCGTCTCGCTCGCGAGCGGGCTCAACCAGTCGAGCCGCCATGCAAGGCGGGAGAGGCGGCGGACCGCCTCGACCAGCTCGTCCGGCGCGCCCCGCTCCAACCCGTCCGAGAGGATCAGCACCGCCGCGCCGCGTGCGAGCCCGGTATAGCGAGGCACCGAGAGGAACGCGGCGAGGGCCGGGCCGAGACGCGTGCCGCCGTCGATATCGGCCACCAAGCGGGACGTCGCCTCAAGCGCGCGGTCGAGTGGCGTCGGGCGCAGCGCCGGCGTGATCCGCGTGAGGCGTGTGGCAAGCGTAAACACGTCCGCCCGCTCGGCCGTTTGGACGAGCGCATGGGCAAAGCGCAGCGCGCCCAGGGTTTTGACGTGCGCGGCCAAACGCTCGGGCGTCGATCCGTCAACGAGCGCATCGAGGTCGGGAAGGATTGCCCGAAGGGCTTGTGTCTCGGGCCGGAAGCCCGTCTCGCCCGCGAGCGGGCTCAACCAGTCGAGCCGCCATGCGAGGCGGGAGAGGCGGCGGACCGCCTCGACCAGCTCGTCCGGCGCGCCCCGCTCCAACCCGTCCGAGAGGATCAGCACCGCCGCGCCGCGCGCGAGCCCAGCATAGCGAGGCACCGAGAGGAACGCGGCGAGGGCCGGGCCGAGACGCGTGCCGCCGTCGATATCGGCCACCAAGCGGGACGTCGCCTCAAGCGCGCGGCCGAGTGGCGTCGGGCGCAGCGCCGGCGTGATCCGCGTGAGGCGTGTGGCAAGCGTAAACACGTCTGCCCGCTCGGCCGTTTGGACGAGCGTATGGGCAAAGCGGAGCGCGCCCTCCGTGTGCTCCGCCATCGAGCCGGAGACATCGATCAGGACCACCACGCGCCGCTCGCGGGTCTGCCGCTTGAGGCGTTTCAGGGTGAGCGCTTCACCATCTGTCCGCGCGGCCGCCCGGAGGGTGCGATGGAGGTCGATCCGCCGCCCGCGTTTGGCAGGCGCATGGCGCAGGCTGCGCCGCGTGGGCAGGTCGCTCCGGCGGAGCTTGGCTTCGGCGTCGGGGCTGGCCAGATCTCTCTGCCCGAGGCGCTCGGTCACGGAGGCCTCGTCGCCCGGCCTGTCTTCGGCCTCGTCCATCTCCGCGGTCTCGTCCTGGCCCGCCGCCTCACGCGCCTCGACGCTGTCCTCTTCGCCCTCCGCCTCCGCAGCGACGGTCTGGCCGAGGAAATGCGCGCGAAAGAGCGCGTCGAACTCGTCCTCCCGCTCCTTTGGGATCGCAAAGAGCGCGCGGGCCGCGCGATAGACGTCAGTGATGGATCGAGGGCCGAGCTGCCGGAGGCCGTCGAGAAACAGGATCGTCTGGTCCGGCGCAACAGCAAACCCGTGGGCGCGCAGGAGGCTCGCAAAATCGGTGAATGGGCGCACACCGGCGGGCAGGGTCATGCCGCCCTCCCTGAACGAAAGGCCAGGGTGCGACGGACGGCGCCGGCCTTTGACGTGAGCGTGGCGGACTGTGCCCTGAGATCGATCATGCGGCCTCACCGGGGAGAAGCGCGTCCAGACGCGGCGCCACGTAGGTGAGGTCGTCCTGATCTTTGAGGGCGACCCCGATGGCGCGGCGGAACGCGTCGGGCCAGCGTGCGCCTTGCGCGTGGAGAAGCGTCGCGGCCTCTGCCCACTCGACCGTCTCGGCAACGCCTGGAGGTTTGATCAGCGGCTCGGCCCGCAAGAGGCCGATGGAGGCCACGACCGCTTCGGCCGTCTCCCGCGCCACGCCACTTGCACGCGCCTGCACAATGCGTGCCTCGAGCTCCGGCTCGGGGTAGTCGATCCAGTGGTAGACGCAGCGCCGACGCAAGGCCTCGTGCAAGTCCCGGGTCCGGTTCGAGGTGAGGACGACCACGGGCGGCGTCGCCGCACGCACTGTGCCGGTTTCGGGGATCGAGATCGCGAAATCCGACAGGAACTCCAGAAGGAACGCCTCGAACTCGGGATCAGCCCGGTCGATCTCATCGATCAGGAGGAGCGACGTCTCCGCGGCGCGGAGCGCTTGGAGGAGCGGGCGCGCCAGGAGAAAGCGGTCTGCATAGAGGTCGACCGTGTCGCCGGCGCGGCGGATTTCGAGCATCTGTGCGGGATGGTTCCACTCATAGAGCGCGGCCGCCGCGTCGATCCCCTCAAAGCACTGGAGCCTGATCACTGTCCGTGTGAGCACAGCGCCGAGCGCCTTGGCGGCCTCGGTCTTGCCGACGCCCGGTGCCCCTTCGAGGAGGAGCGGCTTGCCGAGCGCCAGGGCGAGGTAGGTCGCTGTCGCAAGGTCTTCTCCGGCGAGGTACTGGGCGCCCTCAAGCGCCTGCGCGAGCGCCTCTGGCGTCTCAATCCCGTTGATGCGGGGGCGCACGCTCATCGCCGCTCCACCCTTTGGGGTGGGTCGAGTGCCGCGCGGGCGGGCC
>JBCDHQ010000108.1:0-12509 GCA_038749815.1 Pseudomonadota bacterium
ACCTTCAAGCGCGCAGCCCGGCCTCGTCCTGCCCGAGGGATGGCAGGCCACGCGGACAGAGATCGGATTTGATCTGACCGCACCGGATGCCGTGCCGATCGGGACCCACACGATTGGCCTGCATCTCGACGGTGCCGCGGCGGCGACCGTGCGCCAGATCTCGCATCCCCACATCGCACCCACCGCAACGGCGCGTCCTGCCGAGACGCGGGTCGGCGTGGTCGACATTGCGGTTCCCGAGGCGCGGGTCGGCTATATCGGGGCCGGCAACGACCGGGTCGGCCAATGGCTCGGCGCAATGGGCGCGGAGGTCACCGACCTCTCCGAGGCGGAGCTGACGGAGGCCGCGCTCGAGGCCTGCCAAAGCCTCGTCATCGGCATTTTTGCGATGCGATTTCGGCCGGGTCTCGCCGCGGCGATGCCGCGCATTCACCGATGGGTGGAGGCGGGCGGCACGCTTCTGACCTTCTATCACCGTCCGTGGGACGGGTGGGATCCCGACCGGATCCCGCCGAGGCGGATCGAGATCGGTCAGCCCTCGCTCCGCTGGCGGGTCACGGACGAGACCGCAGACGTGAGAGTGATCGCAGACCATGCCGTGCTGAGAACCCCCAACCCAATTGGCACAGCGGATTGGGACGGCTGGGTCAAGGAGCGGGGGCTTTACTTTGCCAAGAGCTGGGACCCCGCCTACACGCCGCTTCTGGCGATGGCGGATCCGGGTGAGACGCCGCTTGAGGGCGCACTCCTTGTCGGGGAGATCGGCGCGGGCCGCCATGTCCACACATCCCTGATCCTCCACCACCAGATGGACCACCTTGTCCCAGGCGCGTTCCGGCTGATCGCCAATCTCATTGCGCCGCGGGAATGAGCCGCGACCCACCGCGGAACAACCGGGTCGGGGGCGCCTGGCTCATCGCGGACCTGTCGCTCAACATCTGGGCCCTGGCGATCGTCAAAGCGATTGGCGGCGACTATCCGGCGACGCAGATCGTGTTTCTGCGGGCGGCAACCGGCCTCCTCCTTATTGCACCGCTCATCTGGCGCGAGCGGGCGGTGTTTCGGAGCGTGCCAGATCTCGGCCTCCATGCCCTCCGCGTCGTCCTCTCTCTGATCACGCTCACGGCGAGCTTTTACGCCCTGCCCCGAGTGCCGCTGGCGCTCTTTACCGCGATCGGGTTCACGCGCCCCATTGTCACAATGGTACTGGCCAGCGGCCTTCTGCGTGAGCCCATCGGAGTGCGGCGCTGGTGCGCTGCGGCGGTGGCGATGGCGGGTGTCTTGATCGCGACATCACCAGGCAGCGTCGCCTGGACCATGGGCCTCGCGGCCGTTGGGGTTGTGGTGCTGACGGGGTCCGGCGCCGTGATCGTCACGCGCCGCCTTCGCGCGGCGCCGGAAGTGGTGATGATGGCCTTCTACACCGTTGGCCTTGGCCTCGCCTCAGCGCCGTTTGCAGCCGCGTCCTGGGTGCCGTTGGACACCGCGCATGTGCTCCCGCTCCTCCTGGTCGGGGCTCTCTCGCAGTCGGCGCAGCTCTGCTTTCTTCGGGCCCACTATCACGGCGAGGCCGGATTTCTCTCCGTCCTGAGTTACCTGAGCCTGGTGCTCTCTGTCGCCGTCGGGTGGGCTGTCTTTGGCGAGACGCCCACAGTCGCGTTCTGGCTCGGAGCAGCGCTCGTGGTTGGCGGTGCCCTCTGGGTGGGGTCCACAGAGCGCCGACCGCGTCCGGCGCAGAGTGGCCCTTAGATCGCCGCGCAACGGGTTGTGCCACCAACAAGGCAGCGAGGCGGCATTCCGGCCTGAGCACGGAAGGCGTCCCATCTGAAAGACCGACACCGCGCCACCGGAGGAACCACATCCTGGGGGGAGCAGCGCCAGGTGCTGTCATCCGCCCGTTGAACGCCTCGCCGAATCCTGAGATCCAAGACCTCAGGCGGACCTCCGTGAAACCGCGAGGATCAACCATCCCCTGCCGATCGGGCACAAAGACCGGAGCCGCCACCGCCTCCGGATTGAGACCGCCATCGAGGGTTCCCTCCGTGACGTTCTCATTCAGGATTGGGACGACGCCGCGCTGTGCCCACGTCCAGTGCAAACTGCGATGGGCGTGGCTCTGGAAGGCCAAGCGGTGTGGCGAGCGCATCGGCCTGCAGCGATCCGGGCCCCGCGACCATAGCACCCTTGCACGTGGCCGCGGAGCATTGTCCGTCAGAACGCCGTGGCCTGAGCGTATCCTCAGACGCAATGGGAACACCGCCCCAGAGGCCCTGCTCTCGGATGCCCCGGGATCGAAGGAGAGCAACACGGGAGGGCTGAGACGAGGGCACCTCCGTGGGCCAACGGAGGCAGAGCCGGAACGCCAGCGGCGGACGGTGTCCACCGTCGAGCCGACACGCGACATGCTCCTTTCGACAGAGGCGGCCAGGCGAACGTTCGTGCACCGTTGTGTTTGACCCGATCGCATATCGCGCGCGGTCCCGAGCGAGGTTTGGGTCAGACGCGGTGCTGCGAGGCATCGCTCAACCAGTGTTCCGCGGGCTCGTCCCCTCCGTCGTTGACCTGCTGGCCGAACTCACTCGCGTCCTCAAGGGGCACTCTACCGAGGAGACGCCACTCCCCTGGAGCCCCAACCCAGACCCCACCACCGCGCTACGCCCCCACGGGTGTTGGAGGCACTGCGCTAGCGCCTGAATCGCCCAGCCGTCCTGGCTGACGCAGATGCGCGCCATGTCGGTCCACCATCTTTCGGTTGGGCCAGCGGCAACCGAAGGAAGCGCTTCGACGGGCGACGGGCACTTGCGCAACCCGCGAGCCCCCGAGCTGAAAAACGCGCTGCACAGTGCGTGGTGAAGCCGAGAAACCAGGCGTCGTCCTGCTTCATGTACCGGATCTGCACGACGAAAGTCCCCAGGAGTACCTCCTGCCGAGCCGCAAACACGCCGCGGTCGAAGATGTAGGGCGTCCTTCGACTTCAAACCGACATCACCCGGTTTCGCGCAATAGCGGACAAGCGACGCTGCCGTCGCGATAGGTTCCGTCTCGGAAACACCCTCACCATCCGTCGCTCCCGCGCCATCTAAGTCATCAAGGATGCCCTTCGTGCCCGTCCCGTGCCCCTGCAAAAGCGGGCTCGCCCTCACGTATCGAAGCAAAACAGAACTGGTACAGACGAGAAAGCCGATCACGGGCTCTTCATCGCTGGTTCATGTGCACAACCCATCGGGCTTACAGGGTACACTTGTCTCTCCCAACACCGAACGGACACCTGCTTCGGACAGGATCAGGGGTACGTGGCCGACGTCATCCGGATCGATCAAGCGCTTGCGCAGCTCACCCAAAGCGCGTCGCAATCGACCCTCAGAGTGGGTCGTGATGCGAGAGCCGACGGAGCGGTTGCGGGCGGCGTCCGCCCACATGTAGGCGACGGGAGAGGATCGCTCCGTGCGTGAGGGCGCGCTCAGGGACTTGCGCGGACAGACCAACATGCTGCGAGACCATTGAGCGCTGATGCAGATCAGCGGCCGCTGGCAGTCGCCCAAATGGCTCGCCCCCCATGGCGACGATGTCCGCACCCGATCAACCCTGAGTCCCTGTCAACAGAAGCGCCTTCCGGACGGGACACTCAGGTGATGCAGTGTTGATCTTGCCGAGGCGTGGAATGCGCCGCTCCGACCTGTCCATCCCGGCGTCCAATCCGGCTCAGACAACTTAAAGACTGTCGCGATGCGCTCCAGACCCTTGGCGTGAACCGTGTCGCGCAACCTTCGCTTCAACTGGGCGGACACAAAGGACAAGATGACATGTCTGGCGGACTCGGGTCTGCCTGCGCGTGGGGAGGGCGAGACATGACCAAGACCATTCTGATCACCGGTGCCACCGATGGCATCGGGCTCAAAGCTGCCGAGCGTCTGGCGGCCGACGGGCATCGCGTCCTCCTCCACGGGCGCAATGCTGCAAAGCTCAAAGCAGCGGCCGGTGGCATGGCGGGTGAGACGGAGACGTATCTGGCCGACCTGTCACGCCTTCCCGACGTCCGCTCGCTCGCCGAGCGTGTGGCCGCTGCGCACTCCCAGATCGATGTCCTGATCAACAATGCCGGGGTGTTCAAAACGTCGGATCCGTCGACGCCCTCGGGGATCGATGTGCGCTTTGTCGTCAACACAATCGCGCCCTACGCGCTGACCCGGGCGTTGCTGGCGCGGATCCCGCCGGAGGGGCGCATCGTCAACCTCTCCTCTGCCGCTCAGGCACAGGTGGACGTCGATGCGCTGACCGGGCACCGGCCGCTCGGCGACATGGAGGCCTACTCTCAGAGCAAGCTCGGGATCACCATCTGGTCACAGGCACTTGCCCGAGACCTGCCGAACGGGCCTTCTGTGGTGGCCGTCAATCCGGGCTCCCTCCTTGCGACGAAAATGGTGACGGAGGGGTTCGGTGTTGCCGGGAGCGATGTCACCATCGGCTCGGGGATCCTGGTGCGCGCGGCCCTGTCGCCCGACTTCGAGGGGGTGTCCGGGTCCTATTTCGACAATGACAGCGGCCGCTTCGCCGCGCCCCACCGTGCGGCGGGCGATCCGGACCAGGTGCGAGAGGTCATGGCGGCCCTCGAGCGCCTGATCGCCTAACGTGCGGCACAGGCGTCGCCAGGCCTTCGGGACCGAGCCGCACGTGACCCAAAAGGGGCAGGGTTGGGCAACGCTGGCGTGGCCCGTGAGCAGACTGGGGGGCAACGGGGGCCAGCACCCACAGCGGCGGTTCGGTACAACTGAGCCGGGGAGCGCCCCATGCGGCGACACGGCCGATTGAGATGGAGGGGCTCACTTGGGCCTTGTCCCAGCGGGGAGAGGTGGTGATCGATCACCGCTGTTTGGCGCCGACAGGGTGCAGCGTCGGCCAGGCTGTGTGACGGAATGGCGCTGTCCATAGGCGGCTCCGAAGGGGGGCATGAGACCCGGGTGGGCACCGAGCGCCCCGTCGCAGTTGAGCGCGCGATCGATGGAGGTCCGGTGCGCCTTAGTCCAAGACCTTGCCGAGTGGCTCGCGCAGTTGACGTTCCGGTTGGCCCGGCCGTGTCGCGCCTCTGCGCCACGTCGGACCGGTGGTTGTCGATGAGCCGCAGCGAGTGCGCTTCTGTGCTGTGCGTGACGTTCGGCCCCACGGTTGCCGGCAGCTGCCATTCAGAAAGGCGTCCTTGAGCCGGCGCGTCGTGAGCCTTGCGCAAACATCCTCGATCATGGCCCGGCCGTCGGGTGCCCGCAATCGAGAAGGCGCGTTCAGCCACGAACGCGAGTTGGGCCTGGCGTAGACTGTCCGGTGCGCGCGCCATCTGCGCCGCTCCGCGTGCTGATGGGAGGAGACGGCGTCCACCACCTTGTCGGCCAGGATCTGGGCAATCAGCTGACATCCAGATGCCGGTGTCTCGGTGTGGCTCTCATCTCGCCAGTGAGTGTGGTCCACGCCGCGAAGAGCGTGGTCGTGTCACGCCGGAGGCGCGCTCCCGTCTCACAGGATGTCCGGACGCAAGTGCGCCGGGAGCGCGGGCCCAGAGGCGGTTCGACGGCAAAAATGTCGTGCAAAGCATTCTGTCCGGTCCAACTGAGTGATCGGAACGTACAGCATGGTTTCGTGGAGACGTTTGGCGGTGGCGATGCAATGTTCATGATCGGTGTCGGATGAAACTGGATGCCGACGACTTCAATGAAGCGAACCCAAATCAAAAACCAAAACGACCGGTTCAGAGTTTCACAGAAGACGTACCGAAACTTGAAAATCCCCTATATGACAAAGACGATGCTCCTTGGTTTGACGTCTCCTGGCGCGCCTCCGCTGCGGCGCGATCTGGTTTCGTTGCTCGAGCGCGAGAAGTGCTGCCCGCCTCGCACCACGCCGCCCGTTTTCCGTGCTCTTCCACCCCCTCTTCGCCACATTGCAAGCCGGTTTGCGTCTCCGGGCCTCTCGGGCTTTTCTGTGAGGCCGCTGAAGCAGCCACATCGAGAAGGGATCCGGCCACGGGCCGGTCAGGGTCTCGCTTTGTGAGACGGTCTCGACCGGGCTTGCGGCGGGCGCTTGCTCAGACTGTGAGCCGAGCGGCGGGGCTCGGGCGGTCGATCGGATCCGAAGCGACGAAATGGCCCGGCACGACTTCCGCCAGGGCGCCGCTCGGATAGGAACCGGGGAGCGGTGGGCGCGCGCCGCGGGTGCGGGTCGGGTCGGGGATGGGCGCCGCGGCCATCAGCGCCTTGGTGTAGGGGTGGCGCGGCGCGGCGAAGACGTCGGCCGATGGGCCGAGTTCGAGGATCCGTCCGGCCCGCATCACGGCGACGCGGTCCGCAATCTGGCGCACAACGGCTAGGTCGTGCGAGATGAAGAGCAAAGTGAGCCCCTCGCTCTCCTTCAATGCTTTGAGTAGATCCAGGATCCTCGACTGGACAGAGACATCGAGCGCCGAGGTCGGCTCATCCGCGACGATGATGTCCGGCCCCGCCGCCAGAGCGCGGGCGATGGCGATGCGCTGTCTTTGGCCGCCGGAGAACTCGTGCGGATAGCGCCGCGCCATCTCTGCTCTCCGACCGATCTTCTCGAGGAGCGTGCGGACGTCCGCCTGACGCTCGGCCCTTCCCAGCCCGCCACCGATGACCAGCGGCTCGGCGATGGTCTGCCCAACCGTCTGTCTGGGATTGAGGGAGGCATAGGGATCCTGAAACACCATTTGGACGCGCCGGCGCACACGCCGCAGATCCCGTCCGCGGCTGGCCGTCAGATCAACGCCGTCCATCATCACCCGACCCTGCTCTGGGTCGGTCAAACGCGCGATCACGCGCCCGAGCGTGGTCTTGCCAGATCCACTCTCGCCCACAATCGCCAAGGTCTCACCCCGATAGAGCTCGAGCGAGACGTCATCCAACGCGCGTTCTCCGCGCCCCTGACTTGCAGTGCGGCCGGGAAAGGTCTTCGTGATGCCCCGCGCCGAGAGGATCACGCCACGATGCTCCGGCGGTGCTTCGGTGCGGGACGCATCGATCCGCGGCACCGCACTGAGGAGCGCACGCGTGTACTCCGCCTTTGGCGTGGAAAAGACGGTTTTGGCGGCGCCGTACTCCACCGACCGACCCGACTGCATCACGAGGACCGTGTCCGCCGTCTCGGCGACGACCCCCATGTCGTGGGTGATCAGGATCAGGCCTATCCGCGTCTCCGAGACCAGTGCCCTCAGAAGATCAAGGATCTGGGCTTGCACCGTCACATCAAGGGCGGTCGTCGGCTCATCCGCAATCAGGATGCGCGGACCGAGCAGCATCATCATCGCAATGACCACCCGCTGACGCATGCCGCCCGAGAGCTCGTGCGGATACTGCTCCATTCGCGCCCTGGGGTTCGGGATGCCGACGCGATCCAACATGGTGACGGCGCGCTGGACCGCCTCGGCCCGTGAGCAGATCTTGTGGCTGCTCAGGGCCTCGGTCAGTTGAAGACCGACGGACAGGACCGGTGTCAGCGCGGTCATCGGCTCCTGAAAGATCAGCCCGATCCCAGTGCCCCGCGGCGGATCGACACCGGGCGCGAGGAGGTCGACATCGCCGAAGAGAGCGCGGCCCTCGGCCCGCACTTTCGGCGGAAGGAGGCCCATCAGGGCCTTTGCGGTCATGCTCTTGCCCGAGCCGCTCTCGCCGACGATGGACAGCACCTCACCCTCATGAAGATCGAACGCAAGCCCCTCGACCAGAGGGGTCGCACCGAGCCGAACGCTGAGATCTCTGACGGAGAGGAGCGCGCTCACGATCGTGCCGCCGGGTCGAGGCTCGTCCGAAGACCGTCACCGAGCAGGTTGAACCCAAGTACCGTGAGCGCGATGGCAAGGCCCGGAATGGTCATCAACCAGGGCGCCCGGTTGATGTAGTCGCGCGATCCGGCGAGCATGTAGCCCCACTCCGATGTCGGTGGCTGCGCGCCGAGCCCGAGAAAACTGAGACCCGCTGCGGCGAGGATCGCCGTGGACACGCCGAGCGTTGCCACGACAATCATCGTCGGCAGGACATTGGGGAGGAGGTGCACAAGGACGAGGCGCGCGGGCCCCGCACCCGCGGAGATGCTGGCCTCGAAATACGGCCGCGACGTCTCGACCAGCGCGGCCGCGTAACAGGTGCGGGCGTAGAACGGGATCCCGGCCACGCCGACTGCGATCACCGCGTTCTGAAGGCTCGGCCCGAGGACCGCAACGAAGCTGAGCGCGATCAGCGTCTCGGTGAAAGAGAAGAGGACGTCGGTGCTCCGCATGAGCAGTGCCTCGACAAAGCCACGCTGGAGCGCGGCGATCATGCCGATCAGCATACCCACGGTCAGGGAGATCCCAACCGCCACAGCGCCGATCATCAGGGTGATGCGGCTCCCGTAGAGGATGCGGGAGAGCACGTCTCGCCCGAACTCATCGGTGCCGAGCAAGAACTCCCCCCCCGGCGGCAGAAACCGGCCGCCAGTCCCCATCCGCATCGGGTTGTGCGGGGCGAGAAGATCGGCGAAGGCCGCGCAAAAGACGAGCCCGGCCACGATCACGAGACCGATCGCCCCGCTTGGGGAGCGGATCAGGCGGCGCAACACCCCGGGTGGCCTGCCGCGGGCGTCCTCCGTGACCTCCATCTCAGGACCGCCGGATCCGAGGGTCGAGCACCGCGTAGAGCGCATCTATGGCGATGGCGACGACAACCACGACCACCGAGAAGGTCAGGATAAAGCCCTGAATGATCGGGTAGTCGCGCTGGAAGATCGCCTCGACCGCCATTCGACCGACGCCGTTCCAGGAGAAGATGTTCTCCACCACGATGGCGCCGCCCATCATGAACGCGAACTGGAGACCCATCATCGTGACCACCGGCAGCAGGCCGGCGCGGAGCACATGGCGGCGGAGAACCAGCCCTTTGGGGAGGCCCTTGGCATAGGCCGTCTGGACGAAATCCTGGCCCATCACGTCGATCATCGAGGATCGCGTCAGCCGGGCGAAGATTGCCGCGTTCGACAGACCCAATGTCAGCGCCGGCAGGATCAGGTTCAGCGGGCCGTTGCCGCTGACAGGCAGCCAACCAAGCTCAAGCGCAAAGAAAAAGAGGAGCATCAGCCCGAGCCAGAAATGCGGCATCGAGATCCCGGCAATTGCGATCATCATCAGCCCGATGTCGACCAGGCTCCCCTCGCGGTAGGCCGCCAGGAAACCAATCGGCACCCCGATCAGAATGGCGATGAACATCGCAGCGCAAGCGAGCATCAGCGTGTTCGGCAGACGCTGGAGGATGACGTCGAGCACGGGCTGACCGCCTCGGATCGTGGTGCCGAGATCGCCCTGCAGGAGCCGCTCGAGAAACATCACGTACTGAACCGGGATCGGACGGTCCAGTCCGAGCGAGCGGCGCACCTCCTCGATCTGCTCGGGCGTGGTGCCCTGGCTTTGCGCATACATGATTTGGACAGGGTCGCCCGGAACAGCATGGATCAGGAGCGTGACGAGGATCGTCGTGATCCAGATCGTCAACGCCCCCATCGCGATCCGCGTGCCGAGAAAGCGCCACATGGTCGGTGCCCCGTCGGGCGCCGCCCGGGGCCAGATGGCCCCGGGCGACACGCTTGGCCTAGCCGCCGAGCTTCACGTCGCTGAAGTTCGGATAGACAAAGGGCGCAACGAAGAAGCCCTCGACCTCGGGTCTGACGGCGAACACCCACTCCCAACCCGGCGTGTAGAGGGGCACATGGATCGCGTTCTCAAGAAGATACTTGAACGCATCCTGGACTTTCGCTTTCCGCGCGTCGGGATCGGTGAGCACCCGCGTCTCAGCGAGGATTGCGTCGAGCTCGGGCGATGTGTAGCCGCGATACGCGCCCGGGCTGTGCCAAAGGGCATGCAGGATGTCGGGGTCGTACCAGGACCAGGTCATCATATCCATCGACCCGGTCGTGCCCTCAGTGGTCTCGTTTTCCTGGCGCACGCGCGCATTGAGCGACCCGATGTCCATGATCTCGATCGAGGCCTTGATCCCAACCTCTGCAAGCTGGGCCTGGAACACCTCCGCCAATTTCTGGCGATTGCCGCCGGTCCAGACGAGGAGGGCCGTCTCAAGCGGGTTGCTGGTGCTGTAGCCGAGCTCCGCCAACAGCTCCTTGGCCAGAGCCGGGTCGTTATCCGGGCGAAACTCAGAGCAAAACGCCTGGTCGTTGCCGAAGACACCGCGGGAGACGGGGCAGTTCTCCTGGATCGACAGATCGCCGTAAATCAGGCTGATCGCTGCCGCGGCGTCGGTGGCATGGGCCACCGCCTTTCGGGCCCGCACGTCGTTGAAGGGAGGGCGGTGGACCGCAAACTCCCAAAACACGTTCTGACCGGTGTTCTCCGCAACGATGATGTCGAGCTCGCCTTCGTCCTTGATCGCCGGCACGTCATCGAAGGGCGGCTCGGCGATGTGGACTTCGCCGGTGCGAAGCGCAGCGAGGCGGGCCTGCGGCTCCGGGACCACGGTGATCACCAGACCGTCCTCATGCGGCGCGCCGGGGTTCTCCGCAAGCTTGCCGAAGTTCTGGTAGTCCGCGTTCTTCTCGAGCACGATCCGGTCGCCCCTGGTCCATGAGACGAGTTTCCATGGACCGGAGCCGATCGCGGTCGTTGTCCCGAACCCCTCGCCGTTGGTGTCGCAGATGATCGACGAGAAGCTGTCGGCGAGAAACGGGATCATCGCGACAAACGGTGTCTCGAGCGTCAGTTTGATTGTCAGCGGATCGATGACCTCGGCGCTTGTGATCGGTCCCCAGCTCCCTTTCGTGACGCTCGGCGTCTCCTCGCTGAAGGCGGCGTCGATGGTGTACTTCACATCATTCGCGTCGAGCGGGGTGCCGTCATGGCACATCACGCCGTCCTCAAGGTTGAAGGTGTACTCAGTCCCGGCCTCATTGGAGGTCCAGGACGTGGCGAGGTGCGGCACTGGCGCCCCGTTCGCGTCCGTGGCGAGCAGCGTGTCGTACATGAGGCTCCACACCTGGAGCGACAGAGTGCTTGTCGCCCGGTGCGGGTCGAGGGAATCGATGTCGCCATAGCGCGCCCAGACGATGCTGTCCGCGGCCGCGGGGCCGGCCAGCCCTGCGACGATCGCAAGCGCCCCGGTGACGCGGCGGAGCAAAGCTCGTTGGTCTTTCATGCTGTCGTCCTCTCCTTTGGCAGCGGCTCACGCGGGCCGCGATACGGTCCGGCAGTCCGCGCGACGGGCCAAACCGCTGTGTTGCGCCGGAGTGCACGTCCGACGGTCAGGTCATCTCGAACGATCTTCGAAGGCTCCCCCAGGTCAGGCTATGCGCGAGCGCTGGAGGCGGTCAAAAGGAATGCGGACACCCGGAGCGCCGTGATGCCTCAGCCTCAAAAACTGCCTGAAAGCACACCACTAGAGCCCCTTTGATGCGACTTTGAGCACATCATTCTGCGCCGGGATAGGCAAATGCAATGTCCTGCGCGCCCTCCCAAAGCACTCGATTCCCGAGCGCCATCAGGTTCTCAACACCACTGGTCAGAGTGATGAAGTGATTGCCCGCGAGCTGGCCCATTTTTGAGGAGAAATCGACGCCGCCATAGGCGAGCAGGATCTCGGTTTCGCTGATCCCGCCCGGATAGAGGATGATCTGGCCCGGTGCTGGGTGGCTCGTGTGGTTCTCGTAGCCCACGCCGAAATCTCGGTCGCCGAGTGGGATCCAGACCCCTTCGCCCGACCAGCGGACATGCACGATCTGGCCGCTGAAGGGCATCGCGGCCTCGAAGGCCGCGCAGGTTTTGGGCGCAGCCTCGCGCTCGAGCCGGGCATCGAACGCAAAGGGACCGGCGGTGATCAAAAGCGCAGTCATTGTGGTGGGTCCTCTCTTCAAGTGAAACGGGCCATGGAAAAGGCCTCGAGATCTTGGCGCAGCCGCCCGCTGAGCGCCGCGGCCGCGGCCTCGCGCCCCATCACCGGGCCGAGCGTATAGCCATTTGCGGTTGCCGCTATCGTCAGGCCCTCAAACCCCGGGACCGGGCCGATCAAGGGGGCGCCATCGATGTCGATGTTCATTGCCGCCCAGCTTCGCAAGACCTGCAAGCTCGCCAGATCGGGAACCGTGTGCGCCGCAACCCAGAGATTGCCCTCAAGGCTCTCGGGCAGAACCAGAGCCTGCCCCCCGGGCCCAGTGTCGGCGGGCCAGGCACCGCCAATGATGACGGAGCCGGCATGGGCCTGCTTCAGCGTCAGGTGCCGCTCCGCATGGGCAAGGAGGCACGGCACCAGCGGCGGCGCCGGTGCCGTGACGACCATTTGGAGCGGCGCACCGCGGACCGGCAAGGACAGACCAAGCTCCGCCCCGATCCGTGCGGACCATCCGCCCGCCGCAATCAGCAGGCGGCGCGCACAGACCTGGCCGCGCGGCGTGTCGATGAGGTAGCCCGTGCCATCCCGCGCAAGCCCAGTGACGGGCGTCCGCTCCTCGATCACAGCGCCCGCGGCACGGGCGGC
>JBCDHQ010000109.1:0-12496 GCA_038749815.1 Pseudomonadota bacterium
CGGGTTGGCTGACCAAGCCGTTTGATCCGAACCAGATCCTGTCGCTCGTCGAGCAGCTGGCCTGAGGCGAGGGGATCCGCAATGGACGACGACGACGATTTCGACTTTCAGGCGCTCTTCTTTGAGGAGTGCAATGAGCTCCTCGGCACGCTGCAGGAGCACTTGAACCAGCTCGCCGACGGAACCGGCGACGAAGAGACCGTGCACGCAGCCTTTCGCGCGGTTCACTCCGTCAAAGGGGGCGCGGCCGCCTTCGGCTTCGATCAGCTGATCAGCTTCGCCCACATTTTCGAGACGGTGATGGATCTGATCCGCTCCGACCAGCTCGATCCAACGGACGAGATCAATCAGATCCTCCTGCGCTCCGGCGACATGATGGAGGTTCTGATTGAGGCCGCGCAGAACGGCACGTCGATCGATGAGGAGCGGATTTCGGTTCTCCGAGATGAGCTTGAGGACCTGGCCAAGAACGGTGGCGCATCCGAGGATGACGACGCGGCCCCGGAGGAAACGCCCGAACCCGAGGCGCCTCAAGCGGTCAACGGCCTCGAGCTTTTTAACGACGCATCCGACGATACAGCGGGCACGCCGGATGCAAATGAGGGGGCCGATGAGGCTCCGGAGGAGAACGCCAAAACGCCCGTCCCCACGCGAGAGATCGCCGTCCGGTTCATGCCGGAACAAGAGTTCTTCAGCTCTGGCCACGATCCCTTGCGTCTGATCCGCTCAGCGCGCGCGCTTGGCCTGACCTCCGTCGAGGTTCAGGGCCAGGTGCCGACGCTCGACGCGTTCGATCCAAACAATTGCCCACTTGGCTGGGAGCTTGTCTTCGACACCGACAAGGGTGAGGAAGAACTCGACGCTTTCTTTGAGATCTACAGCCACATCGCGACGATTGAGTTCATCGGTGGTGAGCAAGATGCCGACGACGCTGAGCTTTCCTCAGTCGCAGATCTGAACGGCGCCCCGGCACCAGCAGAGGATACAGCCCAAGCGGCCGCCGCCTCTTCGCCTGCAGAAGCAAAACCGCCGGCGGCAGCGCCGTCAGGGGGCGCCCCACGTGCAGAAGCGGAGGCGCGGCCGGCCAATCCACCCACCGCAGGGGGGGACCAGCCCGCAAAGAGCCGTGCCGGCAACACCAAGTCGCTGCGGGTCGAGCTCTCGCGCATCGATCGGTTGGTGAACTTGGTGGGCGAGATGCTGATCACCCAGGCGGGGATCGCACAAAAGCTCATGGAGATCCAAAGCCAAGCCGGCGAGGACGGCATGGAAATGGGTCACAACGTCGACGCGATGTCACGCCAGCTCCGCGAGCTGCAGGAAAGCGTGATGGCCATCCGGGCGCAGCCCGTGAAGTCGGTGTTCAGTCGCATGCCGCGCGTGGTCCGCGACTTGGCCGACAAGCTCGGCAAGGAAGCACGCCTCACGCTTGAGGGGGAGCACACCGAAGTGGACGCAACGGTCATTGAGGAACTCGCGGAACCGCTCACGCATATGCTTCGCAACTCCATGGACCACGGGCTGGAGCCGAACTCCGAGGCCCGTGAGCAAGTCGGAAAGCCACGGGTCGGCAACATCAAACTCGCCGCAGAACACCGTGGCGAGCGCGTGATCATCACCATTGAGGATGATGGACGCGGGGTGAACCGCGAGCGCGTGCACAAAAAGGCGATCGAGCAAGGCCTCGTGTCCGCAGAAGACAGCCTCTCCCCGGAGGAGGTCGACATGCTGATCTTCCATCCTGGATTCTCGACCGCCGAGCAGGTGTCTTCGGTCTCCGGTCGCGGCGTTGGGATGGACGTCGTCAAGAAAAAGATCGTCTCCCTCGGCGGTCGGGTCGCGCTTGAATCGAACCCCGGCAAGGGCACACGGTTCGAGATCACCCTCCCGCTCACCCTCGCTGTGATGGACGGGATGACGATTGTTGTCGGCGATCAAAAGTTCATCCTGCCCCTCTCTTCGGTGGTCGAAGCGCTCCACATCGACGAAGCTGCGCGCAAACACCTGCCCTCAGGTGATGTTCTGCTCGAGCGGCGCGGTGAGTTCTTGCGCCTCATCGACCTCCGACGGGTGCTCAGCACGCCAGTGACGGAGCATGAGGTCGACATGGCGATCGTCGTCGACACCGAGACCGACGGGCTCGTCGCGCTGATCGTCGATGAGTTGATCGGCCAGCGGCAAATCGTTCTCAAGTCGCTTGAAGCCAACTTCCGCCGCGTCGAAGGCATATCCGGCGCGACGATCCTCGGCGACGGCCAAGTCGCCCTCATCCTTGACGTGCCCTCGCTCCTCGGCATGAGCGGCGGCGGCTCCTATTCGGAGATGATGCATTGAGCGAGTTCGCTGAAATCCTGGACACACCGGACAAAAACGGTGCAGCCGCCATAGGTCCGATCCGTCAGTACGTCACCTTCCTGGTCGACGAACGCTCCTACGGGGTCGACATCAATCTTGTGCGCGAAATCAAGCAGTGGACACCGACAACCACGCTGCCCAACCAGCCGCACTACACCCGCGGCGTCCTCAACCTCCGGGGCACGATCGTTCCGGTTCACGACCTGCGGGCGCGGTTCGGCGGCATGCTGACCGAGGCAACAGAGGTCCATGTCGTTGTGATCGTTTGGATTGGCTCGAAGACTGTCGGGATCCTCGTGGACGCCGTCTCCGACATCATCAGCGTGCCGGCAGATGAGATCCGACCGGTCCCGTCCGGCCAGTCCCTCGGCGACATGTCCGCCCTCAATGGTCTCGTCAACACCGAGAACGGAATGGTCGCCCTGCTCGACCTCAACACGCTGTTCCCGGTGGAGGAAGACAGCTTCTGATGATGCGGACGGATCGGATAGGACGATGACTGCTGCAGCAGGTCCAGGACGTGCTCAGGTCGAAGAGGAGACACACCTCTCTGATCGTGATTTCGAAAGGGTACGTGCGCGTATCTACGAGATCGCGGGCATCGTCATCGAACCGCAGAAGCGGCAGATGGTACATGCGCGCCTGTCACGTCGCTTGCGTGCGCACAAGCTCGCCTCCTTCTCGGAGTATTTGGACCGGCTGGATGCCGCAAAAGACCCGTCCGACATCCAGGACTTCGTCAACGCGATCACGACAAATCTCACGTCGTTCTTCCGCGAGGTACACCATTTCGAGCATCTTGGGGCGAATGTCCTCGCGAATGTCTCAAAGACCTCCCGCATGCGGATCTGGTCGGCCGGATGCTCGACGGGTGAAGAACCCTACTCTGTCGCCCTCGTTGCCCTGTCCGCACCGGGTGGCCTGCCTGACGACTGCAAAATCCTGGCCACCGACCTCGACACCAATGTGCTCGAAAAGGCCAAGGCCGGCGCCTATGCCGCCGACAAGGCTGAGGGGGCTCTGGCTCCATACGGACGCCTGTTCACCAAGGACGCCGATGCAGGTCTCATCCACATCGGAGAGGCGGCCCGTCGCCTGATCAGCTTTAAACAATTAAATCTGCTGAATACTTGGCCCATGCGAGGTCACTTCGACGCCATTTTTTGCCGAAACGTTCTTATCTATTTCAATGCAGAGACCAAGGCCCGCCTCGTTGCGCGCTTCGCAGAGCAACTGAAGCCCGGTGGCTACCTGTATCTCGGCCATTCCGAATCCATCCTGGGCGAGCACCCGCTGCTCGAAGTGGACGGACTGACAACATATAGGAGACGCCAGTGAGCGCGGAAGCGGCCCTAGCCCCGGTTTACTTCGAAGCGAAGGTTGGATCGCACGTGTTTCCCGTACTGCCGGGCCATCACAAGGTGATGACCGAGCCGGACATCGCGATCACCACGCTTCTCGGCTCTTGTGTTGCGGCATGCATTCGCGACAGGCGCACAGGGATGGGCGGCCTCAACCATTTCCTGTTGCCAAAAGATCGGAGCGAAGGCGCGGCCGGAGGTTTCTCCGCACGCTACGGGGTCAACGCCATGGAAGTATTGATCAACGACATTCTGAAACTCGGGGCTCGGAAGGAAGACTTGGAGGCAAAGGTCTTTGGCGCTGCAAACGTAATTGCACGGGCGGAGCTCAACAATGTCGGCGCGCAGAACGCCGAATTTGTGATCAGCTATCTCCGAAATGAGGGCATTCGACTGCTTGCCGCCGACCTTGGTGGCGATCGGGCGCGCCGTGTGTACTTCTTCCCGTCCACCGGCAGCGTGAAAGTCCTAAACATGTCCAATACAGACACGGCGCGCGCAACCGAGCAGGAGGTCTCGCTCGCCGAGAAACTCCGCGGCGAAAAGCGTGCGCAACCCAGCATCGTGGAGTTGTTTTGATGAGCGCAGCCACCCAGCGCACACGGGCCGTCGTCGTCGACGACAGTCCGTTGATGCTCAAGATGATCACCGGCGCCCTCCAAGAGGAAGGCGATATCGAAGTTGTGGCGCAAGCCAAGGATCCGCATGAAGCGCGATCTCTGATCAAGACCCATGATCCGGACGTCGTCACGCTCGATGTCGAAATGCCTGGTATGAACGGGATCGAGTTCCTCGAGAAGATCATGGCCCTCCGCCCGATGCCTGTGGTGATGGTGTCGACGCTGACCAGCGCTGGCACGGACGTTACTCTGAACGCGCTCCAAATCGGGGCCGTGGATGCCGTTGCCAAGCCGTCGGGCCGAGATGGTCTAACCCGCTTCGGTGTAGAGCTCCGTCAGAAGGTTCGCGCGGCACGAAACGCTCGCGTCCTGCGGCGACCGCAGCCAACAGCGGCTGCACCACGGCCGGCAACGGCCCCGGCAGCGGTCCCCATGGGCAATCACGGGGTCGAATTGATTGCGATTGGCTCCTCCACCGGCGGTGTGACGGCCCTCAACGAGGTGATGGCCGGCATACCGCCAAATGCCCCACCGATCCTCATCACACAGCACATGCCGGCTCGTTTCACCAGCCGGTTTGCGGCGCGGATGAATGGGCAGTTTTCGCTGGACGTTCGCGAAGCCACGGACGGAGAAGCCCTCCGATCTGGCACCGTGCGGATTGCCCCGGGCGATCGTCACCTGAGCATCGTGCGCGAGGGCGGGCAGCTCAAGCTTCGGCTCGACGGCACATCGGGACCGATCTCTGGCCACATCCCCTCTGTCGACGTCCTCTTCAACAGTGTCTGTTCGGTTGTCGGGCGCAATGCGATCGGCGTCATCCTAACCGGCATGGGGCGAGACGGAGCGGCTGGCCTTCGGGGCATAAAGAACGCCGGCGGCCTCACGCTCGGCCAATCCGAGGCGAGTTGCGTCGTCTACGGCATGCCCAAGGCCGCCATGGCGCTCGGCGCCGTGACGGAAGAGCTCGACGTGTCGCAAATTGCGGCCCGCATTTGTCAGTTTCTTAATAGCCCCGCCGCTAAAAAGCGGGCGTGATCTCCAAGGAGTGAATCCGATGCCCGAGGCGAAATCCCTCAAGATTCTCGTCGTCGACGACCAACAGAGCATGCGGGGGCTGGCGCGCCAGTGCCTCAAAAAGCTCGGTGTTCTCGACGTCTCGCTGGCTGCCAGCGGCGACCAGGCGCTTGAAGTGATGGGTCAAAAGAAGTTTGACGCCGTGATCTCTGATCTCAACATGCCAGGGCTCTCCGGAGTGGAACTGGCTCAGAAGATAAAGGAGCATCCGGCCCTCAAATCGACCCCGGTGTTTCTGGCGACCTCCGATGCCTACCGCGACAAGGCCGATGATGCGACCGTCGATCACTTCGTGGCGAAGCCGTTCAGCGTCGCCGACATGCGCGAGGCGATCGAGACCCATCTTGGCGCACTGACCTAGTCGCGGAGGCGTGCGCCTTCGAACCAGAGACATGCGACCCCGCCTTGCGGGGTCGTTTCGAATCTGATCCGGTCCACCCCAACCGCGGCCTGCGACTGGAGGACCTCTCATGCTCGATCAGACAAACCTTGTGCATCTTCTCGACGACCCTGATCTCTTGCGCTCGGAGGCCTTTGTCGGCGGGCAGTGGATGCGCGCCGACAGCTGCGCTGTGTTCAATGTGACCAATCCGGCCCGCGGCGACGTGGTCGCAACCGTGCCTGATATGGGACGTGGAGAGGCCGCCCGAGCCATCGACGCTGCTTATGAGGCGCAGATTGAGTGGGCGCGGCGCACCGCCAAGGACCGCGGGGCACTGCTGCGCAAATGGCATGACCTGATGCTCGCCCACGCGGATGACCTTGCCCGTATCCTCACGGCAGAGATGGGGAAACCCCTGGCGGAAGCGCGGGGCGAAGTGCTCTACGGTGCGAGCTTTGTCGAATGGTTCGCCGAAGAGGGCAAGCGCGTCTACGGTGAGACCATCCCCGGCCACCAACCCGACAAGCGTCTCCTGGCGATCCGCCAACCTGTCGGCGTTGCAGCCTCGATCACGCCCTGGAACTTCCCGAACGCCATGATCGCCCGGAAGGTCGCACCGGCGTTGGCCGCCGGCTGCGCCTTCGTGGCCAAGCCGGCCGAGGACACACCCTTGTCCGCACTTGCCATGGCCGTCTTGGCTGAGCGTGCGGGCCTGCCCGCGGGCCTTTTCAGCGTCATCACCGCGAAAGTGGGTGCAGAGATCGGGCGTGAGTTTTGTGAGAACCCCAAAGTGCGCAAGTTGACCTTCACCGGCTCGACCGAGGTGGGACGCATCCTTCTTTCTCAAGCAGCCGACCAAGTGATGAAAGTCTCGATGGAGCTCGGCGGCAACGCACCCTTCATCGTTTTCGACGATGCGGACATCGACGCCGCGGTCGAAGGCGCGATGATCTCCAAGTACCGGAACAATGGCCAGACCTGCGTCTGCGCCAACCGGATCTATGTGCAAGCGGGCGTCTACGACGCCTTCGCCGAACGGCTTGCGGCGGCAACGTCGAAGCTCAACCTCGGCGACGGGTTCGAGACCGGCGTGAACACGGGCCCACTGATCAACAAGCAAGCCGTCGAAAAGGTGGAGGCGCATATCGCCGACGCGCTGAGCAAGGGAGCGCAGCTCCTGACCGGGGGCAAACCATCCGACCTCGGCGGCACCTTTTTCGAACCGACAGTCCTGACCGGCGTGACGCAAGACATGGTGGTGACGCGGGACGAGACCTTCGGGCCCGTTGCGCCCCTCTTCCGCTTTGAGGATGAAGACGACGTGGTGGCGCAGGCCAATGACAGCATTCACGGACTGGCGAGCTACTTTTACGCGCGCGATCTTTCGCGGGTGTGGCGCGTCGCCGAAGCGCTGGAGTACGGCATGGTGGGCGTCAACACCGGTCTCATCTCGACGGAGGTCGCCCCCTTTGGCGGTGTGAAGCAGTCGGGGCTTGGACGGGAAGGCTCCCACCACGGCATCGATGAATTTACGGAGATCAAGTACATCTGCTTTTCAGTCTGAGACACAATAAAAAAAGGGCCGCGAAGCTCGCGGCCCAAGTCTAGGGAGGAAATGCCCGTAAGGGCTGGCCTCGAAAGGCCATGTTCTTAGTAGCAAGACCTCAGAGTAGGCACCACTCGCCAATTGCGCATAGCGGGTGTGCGCCTGCGGAACAGCTCTCAGGCTGTGCTCCGCAGGCGGTCAAGGCTACCGCCTCGCCCAAACTCTGCGATCAAAAAATCCAGAAACACGCGAATTTTGGGGGCGAGATTGCGGCGCTCGGAGAAAACCGCCATCAAGTCGGAGCCGTCGAGTGCATAGTTTGGAAGCAGCCGCACAAGACGCCCGGCGCGAAGATCTTCTTCGATCAAGTAGGTCGACAACCGCGCAATACCGAGCCCCGCCCGGGCCGCATGATAGACCGCATCCGCGCTGTCGGTCTCGAAGTTGCCGCCGATCGGCACCCGCGTCCGCCCCCCTGGTCCGTCGAGCCGCCACGCATTCCGGTCTCGTCCGACTGCATTCAGAATGCAGTTGTGCCGGCTGAGATCTTCGGGGCGCTGCGGCGCACCCTCGGCCGCGATGTACTCTGGCGCTGCACAAAGAACGCGTTTGCTGCCGCCAATCTTACGCGCGATGATTGACGGATCCTCGATCTGCTCGGCGAACCGAATGCCGATGTCGATGCGCTCATGCGCCAGATCGATCGGGTGGTCGGAGAGCTCGAGCGAGAGCTTCACCTCCGGCGTCTCAGCGAGGAACCTGGGCAGCGTCGGGATCAGGTTCGTCTTGCCGAATGCGACCGTGCAGGAGACGCGAAGAAGCCCGCTCGGCCGCCCGCTCATCGACGCGAGCATCGCCTCAGTGTCGGACACTGTGCGCACAAGCTCAAGACAACGTTCATGAAAAACGCGCCCCTCCTCGGTCAACGTAATGCCGTTCTGAGTGCGATTGAGAAGGCGGAGGCTCAGGCGATCTTCGAGAAGCGCGATCTGCTTTGAGACCGAGGAGGGGGCGTGCCCGATCTCGCGCGCAGCGGCCGAAAAGCTGCCACCCTCCACCACTTTGTTAAACAGAACCATCTGCGACGGCAAATCCATGGTGGCCTCCGAGACCGGTAGGGCCGAGCCGCTGTTGCGACGCAACCAAGCATGCTGCGTTGCAATATAACAAATTATGCATGCAGTGTCATCCACTACCAATTTAGGAGGCGCTGGGGCTCCATTCATCGGGTCCGATGCCTTTATAGGCATCAGCCAGAAAGTCGATGAAGGCGCGCAGTTTGGGCTGCACGAACCGTCCGGGCGGGTAGACGGCATAGATCCCGAGGTTGTCGGCCACGGCATCCGGCAGCACTTCGACCAGGGTGCCCGCTCGGATCGCGTCCCCCAGGACAAAGCTCGGCAATTGCGCGATGCCGAGACCCGATTCCGCCGCTTTCTTCAACGATTCCCCATTGTTGGCCGTCAGCCGGCCACCCACCCGGACATGCCGCTCATCGCCGGTTCGGGTCTTGAGGCGCCAAAAGTTCCCCGTCGACAGGTTGGAGTAATGGAGCAAGCGATGGTGGGCGAGATCCTCGAGCCGCTCCGGCTGACCCTGCCGCGCGAGGTAGGACGGTGCCGCGACAATGAGCACGCGGCTCTCGGCAAGTTTACGCGCGCGAAGACTGGAATCCTCGAGACGCCCGATCCGGATCGCGAGATCAAAGCCCTCTGCCACCAGTTCCACATAGCGATCCTCGAAGACGAGATTGAGCGAGATGTCGGGATAGCGACAGAGGAACTGTCCGACGAGCCCCGACACCTGACTGATCCCGAAACTGACCGGCGCCGACACGCGGAGCGCGCCACGCGGCGCCTCCTGCATCGCGGTCACCATCTCATCGGCCTCAGACGCACCGGAGAGGACCGCGGCGGCCCGGTCGTAGTAGGCGAGACCGATCTCGGTCGGGCTCACACGCCTTGTCGTGCGATTGAGGAGCCTCGCCCCGAGCCTCGCCTCCAACGACGACACATGTTTTGAAACGGCCGATTTTGAAACGCCAAGCTTTTTCGCTGCGTCGGTGAACCCACCCTGATCAACAACGGAGACGAATGCCTCCATTTCCCCCAACCGGTCCATGCCTGTGTGTATCCCTGCCCCACTCAATCGCCTGTATAGCAAGCGGAAGATGTGTCGCAACGCAGTTGTGGGCCGCCTCAGCGGTTGCAGGTGGAGAGTTGACTGGCGTAGCGATCCGCACGCTCGTCGACACGCTCGGCGGTGCTGAGGAGCCAGCGCTTCGACGTGTAGCTGCCGCGCGAGTACCCCGTGTGCCCTTCGTGATAGGCAAGGTACTGGCGGTAGGCGTCGTCCGGTGCGATCCCGTTGACCTCCACGCTCCGGGCCATGTACCAGCCCATGAAGTCGGACGCATCGGGGAAGCGGTTGCGCTTGGCGCGGCGCTGACCGGTCTCGCTTTTGTACCAGTCCCAGGTGCCGTCGATGGCCTGCGCGTAGCCGTAGGCCGACGACACGCGGCCCGCCGGGATGAAGCCCAGAAACCACTTTCGCGGTGTGCGCGCGTTCGGGCGGAACGTGCTCTCCTGGTAGAAAGTCGCGAGTTGGACATGGACGGGCACGCCCCAGCGCCGCTCCGTCCGCTCCATCGCGCGAAACCAGGAGGGTCTGTCCTGCTTGATTGCGCAGGCGTTCTCGAGGTTGGCCGGAGGTCCTTGGCTCGCGCCCGCACAGGCCGCAAGAAACAAGACGACTAGAAGGGCAAAGCGTGACATTGCCTGTGGTCCGTCGATGACTGCTCGGTGCACGTTGTTCGTGCTTGGCGTCAGTATGCCTGAAAGCGGCGCGGCTGTGAAGCCGCGAGGTCAGACAACGAACCCGGCCAGGATCAGCGGGATCGAGACGACCGCCAAAAGGGTCGAGACGACGACGAGGCCCGCGACCTCTGCGGCATCGGCTCCGTACTTTTCGGCGAGCATGTAGTTCGTGACGGCCACCGGAGTGGTCAATTGCAGGACCAAGACGCCAGCCGCGGTCCCGCTGAGGCCGATCAGCCAGGCTGCCGCAAAGGCCGCGCCCGCGGTGAGGGCCAGTTTTCCGACAGACAGCGAGAGCGCACGGCCAAGCGCGCTCGGCCGCAGGCGCGAGATCGCAACGCCGAGCGTGATCAGCATCAGCGGAATGCCGAGCTGCCCGACGAGCCCGAGCGTGTTCATGGCCCAGACCGGCGGGGTCATCCCGAAGATCAGACAGACAAGACCTGCAAGTGTCGCCGCCACAAGGGGCTCTGAGAGCGCGCGCCAGACCGACCCGCCCCCCGACACCACCCAGACGCCGAGCGTGAAGGACATCACAGCCATCAACGCGAAGACCACCACCGCGAGGCTCAACCCCTCGGCACCGAAGGCAAAAAGCGCGACCGGCAGCCCGAGATTGCCGGTGTTCCCGAACGTAAGCGGTGCCCAAAAGGTGCGCTGAGAGAGCCCGGAGAGGCGCAACCCCGCCCAAAAGGCAGCGCCGACGAGGGCGTATGCCAAAACGGACGCCGCAGCCGTGTCGCGCAGCACATCCGGCGCGATCTCCGTCTCGACAAGGGCAGTGAAAATCAGGCAGGGAACCGCCACTGTCATCGCCAAGCGGGTCACAAAGGGCACCGGGTATTCGGCGCCCAAACGGACCCAAATATAGCCCATCGCGGCAAGCAGAAACACCGGTGCCACGATTTCGAGCACGGTGAGGGCGAGCGTCATTGGAGCAGTCTCCGGGGACGGTTGACCTTGCGCCTTGGACGCGTGATAGAAAGCCCCTGTCCTAGCGGGCAATGCCCCTTGTCAACGGGATTCGCGTCAATGGATGCAACTGAGGCCAAATTCACACTCGGCGATGTCGTTCGGCATCGGATTCATCCGTTTCGCGGCGTGATTTTCGACGTCGACCCGGTCTTCAACAACACCGAGGAGTGGTACGAGTCGATCCCCGCCGAAAACCGACCGGCCAAGGACCAGCCCTTCTACCACCTGCTGGCCGAGAACGAGACGTCCTACTACGTGGCCTATGTGTCCGAGCAGAACCTCGTGCGAGACGAGAGTGGCGATCCGGTCGAGCATCCGGAGGTGGAGGCAATGTTCGGTCATCTCGACAACGGGCGCTACACGTTGGGCGGTCAGCTGCACTAGCCGTTTTCGCGCAGGATCCGCCCGGCAAGATAGAGCGAACCGCAAATTAGTATACGTGCGCCCTCGCGTGGGAGGGCATCGATCGCCTCGGCCGTGCTGTCCGCGACGCTCGCCGCGAGGCCCGCGCGCCGAGCGGCCGCGGCCGTGTCCTCCGCCGGCAGTGTCGCCGCCTCGCCCGGGATCGAGACCGCCGTCAGGCTCGCGGCGAGGCCCCTGAATGCGGTCAGGAACGCTTTCGGATCTTTGGTCTTCAGCATGCCGCAGATGAGATGGAGCGGGCGAGGCGGCAGGCGCCGCACGGCTTCCGCGAGCGCGCGGCCCGCCGCCTCATTGTGCCCGCCATCGAGCCAGAGCTCTGCGGGCTTCGCGCGTTCGATGAGCGGCCCGCCCTTGAGGCGCTGAAGCCGCGCGGGCCAATCGGCCTCGGTCAGGGCGTGCGCAAGGTCGCCTGTTCCGAGCGTTCGGAGCGCCGCCACGGCCGTGCCCGCATTGATGACCTGATGAGCGCCGATGAGGCGCGGGCGGGGAAGCTCCTCGAGCCCCGAAAGGTCCTGGAAGACGACGATGTCGCGCTCCTCCCAGACCTGCCAGTCACGGTCCTGAATGAGGAGCGGCGCACCGACCCGCTCCGCCTCCGCCTCGATTGCATCGAGCGCTTCGGGCACTTGGCGGGAGACGATGCAAGGCACATCCGGCTTCAGAATGCCCGCTTTCTCCGCCGCAATCTGGCCCACCCGCTCGCCCAGCCACTGTTGGTGATCGAGTGAAATTTGCGTGATAACGCAGAGCCTTGGCGTCACGACGTTGGTCGCGTCGAGCCGCCCTCCGAGCCCGATCTCGAGGAGCGCCCAATCGGCATCCGCCTCCGCGAAGGCAATAAAGGCCGCGGCCGTCGTGATCTCGAAGAAGGTGATCGGGCGGTCCTGGTTGGCGGCCTCTGCCCGCGCGAGGGCCTCAGCGAGGGTTGCCTCCCCGATCAG
>JBCDHQ010000110.1:0-12471 GCA_038749815.1 Pseudomonadota bacterium
CGAGGCGATCCTCGAGGTCTACAATCTCGCCGGCCGACGCGACAACAAGTACAAGGCCCGGATCAAGATCCTGCTCCACGAGACGGGGATCGAGACGCTGCGCGCGCAGATCGAAGAGACCTACGCGAGAAAGCGGCGCCTCCTGCCAGAGATCGATGCGGATGTCCGCGCGCAGATCGAGGCGGCCTTCGCGCCCCCGGTCTGGGACGAGAGGCCCGTGCCGCCCCTCGCCGCCGAGGCTGGCCTTCGCTCGTTCCTCGACATGAACGTGACGGCGCACAAACGCGCCGACCACGCGATCGTGACAGTCTCGCTGAAGCCCATCGGCGGGACGCCCGGCGATGCGACGGCGGAGCAGATGCGGGTTCTCGCGGATCTGGCGGAGCGTTTCGGCTATGACGAGCTTCGGATCAGCCACGCTCAGAACGTCGTGCTGCCGCATGTCCATCGTGCTGATCTTCCAGCACTTTACGCAGCGCTTCGCGGGGCGGGACTGGCGACAGCCAATGTCGGGCTGATCTCCGACATCATCGCCTGCCCGGGGCTCGACTACTGCGCGCTGGCGACGGCGCGGTCAATCCCGGTGGCGCAGGGGATCTCGGAGGCCTTCGCGGATCTGCGCGAGCAAGCCGATATCGGCCCGCTGCAGATCAAGATTTCGGGCTGCATCAACGCCTGTGGACACCACCATGTGGGCCATATCGGGATCCTTGGACTGGATCGGGCGGGGGTTGAGAACTACCAAATCACGCTCGGCGGTGACGGAACGGAGACGGCGGCGATCGGCAGCCGCACCGGACCCGGCTTCTCAGCCGACGAGATCGTGACAGCGGTTGAACGCCTCGTTGCGGCGTATCTCGCGCTTCGGGTCGGGGTCGAGGAGACCTTTCTCGAGACCTACCGCCGCGTGGGCCTCGAGCCGTTCAAGACCGCCCTCTACGACATCGGGCGCGCGGATGCCGCATAAGTCGCGGATCCGCAGATGCTGGGTTGGACCATATAGGAGCGCACTCGGATGAGCCAGATTGTGACCCGCCCGGGGGCAGGGCCCGCGGGCCCTGTCGAAACACCCGACATTCTGCCCTTTGAAGCGTTTTGGGAGGGGCGGGATCTGCCCGAGGACGTTCCGCTCGGCGTCCTCCTCGAGGTGGATGCGGACCCTGGAGACCTCGTGCCGTGGTTCGGGAGGCTTGGCCTCGTGGTGATCCCGTTTGCCGCTCACAGCGACGGACGGGGGTTCAGCCTTGCGCAACGGCTGCGCGACGCCGGCTACGAGGGTCGGATTCGCGCCCGAGGTCACGTGCTGGCCGACCAGTTTCGCGCAGCGCTCCGCGTCGGCATCGACGAGATCGAGATCGATGACGCGCACGCGGATCGGATGCCCGCGGCGCTCTGGCAAGCGCTTTCGAATGGGGGCGACTACCGGAGCCGAGTGTTCGCCGCGGGCTAACCCGTCGCACCCGGAGGCCTGGTGCCGGCGTGTCAGCAGCAAAGCTGCCAGCGCGGGAGACACGTCTCCCGCGCCGCGGCTCCAAGAGCCGCGGACACGCCTTGTGCCCGGCCCCGTCGTTGCGTCACGACCAGACGTTTCAACGGCAGGCCCTCCAGCGCCCCTGCTCCAAGTGAAAATGGTCGGCGTGGAGTACGTTGTAGTCGGGGCTCAGCACTGTTCTGAAGTACGGGCAGGCGCCGTCGCGCGCCGCGCGCCAGAAGGCTTGGTCCGCGCCGGCCCCGCTCCACCGTCCGAGGAGCGGGACAACGCGACCATTGGCGAGCCGCACCCCGCTGATGTCGATGGCCCGCGCCGTGGCGTGTGCGCTCATTGAGGCACCGATCCCGGCCGTCGTCCGGATCCGCCGACAGGCATAGCTGCTGAGATGCAGGACTTCGACAATCGGGCTTCCCAGGTGGGCCAGTGCGGCTGGCTGCAGCACGTGGCGGGTCCACATGGCGAGGCGGAGTGCTGTCTCGCAGCGTGTCTCGACCGGCGCGAGTGTTACGGCGCCGAGACGCGAGAGTTCGACGCGCGTGCGAATGTGACAGGTCGGTCCGTCCACGCGCTCCGCGAGGCGCTGGACCGTTCGGCCGGCAATCCGATCAAGCGCCGGATGACAGAGCGCCGGATCGGAAGCGGTTTTGGCGAGCTGAAGCGAGGTCATGGGGCCGGGCGACGCGAGAGGGTCGAGCGGGGCCCAGGGCCACCAGCGGGGGTCGGAGGCCACAGTCGCTGCGAACCAGAGCAGGAGCCCCAACCCAGCCAGCGATGTCACCACACGGATGCCGGGGGACGGCCCACTCGGGCGCTTTGGTGACGGCTTCTTTGACTGGCGGATGTGGGGCGGCAGCATGAGGTGAGCCTACCACAGCCCTCGGACAGGACACCGTTCGCTCTGAGCATGCGACGCCATGGAGGGTCGTTTGGGGAGAGAGTTCCGCGCGCTCTCTCCCCAACCTCGGCATTGTCCCACCCCAAGGACACAAGCCGCAGCTTCGGGAAGCGCACATGCGCCTCGGCCACCCCTCATGGCCTGGGACCGAGCTGCGCCGCCGGTGATCGCCGAAGCGATCGGTGACAGCCGTCCTGGTGTCTGGTCATTGTGCGGAGATCAGAGGCTTCTGCCCACTGCGGCTCTTGTCTCACAGGGGCGTTGCAGATGCAACAATCGTATACGCAAGACTTTAATCATAACCAATTGGAAAGATGTGAGGAAAAAGCCTCACGTCTCGTGGCGGCCCTGCTTCGGGCCGTCACGTCGCTCTCACCGATGGACCGGTGCGTCGGGCTTCAGCGGTCGACGATCGCCATTATGCGGCGACGTTTTTCCTGCGTGTTGTCCTCGGATTCGATCACGTTTTTGATCAGTGCGAGCTGGCCAAGGGTCAGGTCGCCCATGCCGATGTCCTGGATGCCAAGACGCTGGAATTCGGAGTCGATTGCCGCCTCAAGCATGGTGAGCTGTTCGCCCATGGCGACGGCGGTGGTTGCGCCGGCGAAGCTGAGGGCCGCGGCGGTCGTGACAGCGATAAGGGTGCGTTTCATTGTATCCTCGTGGGTTTTCGTAAGCGATACGCCGGACCGTGTGACCCGGTGCACCGACGTTGTGCCGGTCGGCAAAACCTCTCTCAACACACCTTTCTGCTCACGAAAACTCACAAAGTTGTGACTTGACTGCCCTGATCAACCCACTGTGAGAACATGTGTCAGACTTCTAGAAGTCAGAGTTTCCAGACACTTAGATCGCCGCTTGTCACAAATCTCACGGTATCGCGGCTCATTTGCCCCATTGTTACGAAACAATGCCGTAACATGGCGCCAATTATTGCACTCGACGCGTTCATTTCACCTTAATTTTATCCCCGTATGTGGCCCCGCTTCAACGCAAAATCTCGGGCGTATTCATGATTTTAGGAACAAAAAAGCCGCCCTGTTGGGGCGGCTCACTCTCGATTCGCTGAAAATCAGGCTGCTGCGGGTCGAAACTCGAGCGCCGTGCCATTGATGCAGTGGACGAGTTGGCCGTCGACCATCAGAAGATGGCCCAAATGGCTGCCGCATCGCCGGCAGATCACCTCGATCAAGGTGCGCTCATTGCCCGGCGTGCCCGAGTAGTTGGCCTCCGTGTCGATGTCCATCAGGACTGACAGCGGTTCGGCGTGGCGGAAGAAGACCCAACCCTTGTCGAGACGCACGCGGTGTACGCTGTCGAAGAGCTTCAACCCGCAGCCCTGGCAATAGAAGCTGCCGGTTTCATACTGTTTGGACAGCGGGCTGGAGCCCGGCCATTCCGTGCCGTTTTTGCGGAGGATCTCGTACTGCTCGACCGTCAAGCGCTCGATCCATTCCTCGTTTGTGTACTGCACCTCGAACTGGAAATCGTCTGTCGCGATGCGCTCCGCGCGCGCGGCCATAGGCAGACCCGCGCCCGCGGCGGCGGCCGCGGTTAGAAAAGTTCGTCGGGTGGGCGTGAGTTTCGGCATTGTGTCCTCCTGGCTCTCGTACCGTGCAGCGTACATTGACGAGATGTCACACCTGTGCACCGTCGCGTGATCTCACGGAAGACTGATCAATAGCGATAATGCTCGGGCTTGAACGGCCCTTCCGCCGTCACGCCGATGTAATCGGCCTGATCACTCGAAAGCTCAGTCAGACGCGCCCCGATCTTGGCGAGGTGCAGCCGTGCCACTTTCTCATCGAGGTGCTTCGGCAACACATAGACCTCGTTCTTGTACTCGTCGCCCTTGGTCCACAGCTCGATTTGCGCCAGCACCTGATTGGTGAAGGAGGCCGACATCACGAAGGACGGGTGACCCGTCGCATTGCCCAGGTTGAGAAGCCGCCCCTCGGAGAGGAGGAGCATCCGGTTGCCGGACGGCATCTCGATCATGTCCACCTGATCTTTGATGTTCGTCCATTTGTGGTTCTTGAGGCTCGCCACTTGGATCTCGTTGTCGAAGTGGCCGATGTTGCCGACAATCGCCATGTCCTTCATCTCGCGCATATGCTCGAGGCGGATCACGTCCTTGTTGCCGGTCGTGGTGATGAAGATGTCGGCGCTCGAGACCACATCCTCGAGCAGCACAACTTCAAAGCCGTCCATCGCGGCCTGAAGCGCACAGATCGGGTCGATCTCGGTCACCTGGACGCGCGCGCCGGCCCCGCGAAGCGAGGCGGCCGAGCCCTTCCCAACATCGCCGTAGCCGAGGACAACCGCGGTCTTGCCGGCCATCATCGTGTCGGTGGCGCGCCGGATGCCGTCGACGAGGCTCTCTTTGCAGCCGTACTTGTTGTCGAATTTCGACTTCGTGACGCTGTCGTTCACATTGATCGCGGGGAAGGGCAGATGCCCTTTCTCCATCATCTTGTAGAGGCGGTGGACACCCGTCGTCGTCTCTTCGCTGACACCCTTGATGGCGTGGCGCTGCTTGACGAACCAACCCGGAGACTTGGCCAGCCGCGCGCGGATCTGCGCGAAGAGCGCCTCCTCCTCCTCGGAGGTCGGCGTGGCGATCAAGTCCTCCTCGCCCTCTTCGACGCGGGCGCCGATCAGGATGTAGAGCGTCGCATCGCCCCCGTCGTCGAGGATCATGTTGGCCGTGCCCTCTGGGAAGTCGAAGATCCGGTCGCAATACTCCCAGTACTCAGGCAGTGTTTCGCCCTTGATCGCGAACACCGGCGTGCCCCCCGCAGCGATGGCGGCCGCCGCGTGGTCCTGGGTCGAGAAAATGTTGCACGAGGCCCAGCGGACCGACGCGCCGAGCGCTGTCAGCGTCTCGATCAGCACCGCAGTCTGGATCGTCATGTGCAACGAGCCCGCGATCCGCGCACCTTTCAGGGGTTGGCTGTCGCCAAACTCCTCGCGGAGCGCCATGAGGCCTGGCATCTCCGTCTCAGCGATGTCGAGCTCCTTGCGGCCAAACTCCGCGAGCGCAAGATCCTTGACGACGAAGTCGTGGGTCTGATCGTCCGGCATGGCTGTGTCCTCAGTGCACAAAATTGTCAGCGCCTCTTAGCACTGGCCGGTATGCCCTGCAAACGCATGCTGGCCTCAATCCGATGACAATGCTGCCTCGATTTTTCGGTGAAATTTGGCATAACTTGAAGTGTCGACATGTGTGAGCGTGGCGGAGCGCGGGATGGAGGAGAGGACCCTCGAGGAATTGGAGCGGATCAGGCACCTCTACGCCCCCGGCGCAGAGCCCGTTTGGTATGAGGTGATTGTCACAGACCATAATTTTCAGGGCCTTATGGTGGTCGCGCTGGTGGTCTTTCTGGTGATTCCCGTGCTCGGCATGGCAGTCCGCGCCAGCCTGGACAGCAGACGGGCCGATGAAGACGAGGAAACACCACTGGAAAGAGATGCTGCGCAGCGCGCGCACTACCTGCGCGAGCTGCGACGTCAGCGCCAAGGCCTCGACGATGCCTAAGTGTCACGTTAACGACTTTTAAAGGAACAGTGTGTCGTAATTCAGCCCAAATGTTATTAACCTAGTACTGCATTAGGTTGGGTGTCGAAAATGGCATATGGACGACAATCAGATATTCTAAACTATGTTTATGGTCCTGGCGGGGGGTCCGCACAGGACGTCACCAACATGACTGCAATGCAATGGTTACTCACGGACGACACAGTCCGTCTCGGCGCAACTATTGCAATGTTTGTCTTGATTGGAGGCGCCGCTGTTCGGCGGATACATGCCCATTTAAGCGAGCGGAACTTGGCGCCTGCTCGTCGAGGGCGAACTGTCATGGTACAAAGCAAGCGGAATGACGCCCGGGATTACCCGATCAACGTCGGACACCGCTCGCGCGCTGAACGCGCCCGCCACTTCCGCAGCCTGCGGCTCAGCCGCGACTGGGCCCGGCGGGAGCGGTAAACGGGCCGACTGTCCGACCTCAGGGACCCAAGCCGGGCCACCTGTGTGGAGGAGTTATGTCGGTTTCTGAAGCTTCGACCCCTTGGGTCACGGATGTGCTCAACGCAGCCCTCACCGCCGAAATGCCCGTGTTCGACATCACCGGGGCACTCTGGCGCGATCTCTCCGTGATCATTCTCTTCACGCTCCTCGTCCTTGTGATCCTGCGCCAGATCCGCCGCGAAGTGCGGCTCCGCGCGCGAATTGCCGAGATCACGCCGGTCCAGCTGACCCGCGACGAGCAGATCGAGACATACCACCGCCGCATCTGACAGGGCTTGAGCCACGCCGCCAGACGCGGCACCAGATGGTGCATGACCCAACGTGCGTGGCAGCGAATGCTCTCGGGCCGCCGGCTCGATCTTCTGGATCCGGCGCCCCTCGACATCGAGATCGAGGACATCGCCCATGGCCTCGCCTTCGTTGCGCGTTGGAACGGGCAGACCGCCGGCGACTATCCCTACTCGGTCGCTGAGCACTCGCTTCTGGTGGAGGAGCTCTTTCGTCGCATCGCGCCCACAGCGCCGGTGCAGTGGCGGATGGCGGCCCTTCTCCACGACGCCCCCGAATACGTGATCGGCGACATGATCTCGCCCGTTAAGGCCGCTGTCGGCCCAGCGTACAAGGCGATGGACGACCGCCTCACAGCCGCAATCCACCTCCGCTTCGGGCTGCCGGCGGCACTGCCCGCAACCATCAAGCGGCGAATCAAACGCGCCGACCGGATCAGCGCCTGGCTGGAGGCGACCCAGCTCGCCGGCTTCTCTGAGCGCGAGGCAACACGGTTCTTCGGGGCGCCGGCCGGTGATGACCTCGGCGCCTTTGCCTTGAACTTGCGACCGCCCGTTGACGTCAAGGCCGCTTACCTCGCCCGCTTCGAGGCGCTGGAGGCGGCCATGGGGTAGACGCTTCGCCCTGGCAATCGAGGCGAGCCGGCCTTATATCGCGCCAGTGACGGACAGGGCATAAGGGGGCGCGAATGCTGGAATTCGGTCAGGCCAAGGCCGCTGAGGCTGACGTGATCAAAGACGGCAGCGAAGCGACATTTATGGCCGACGTGATCGAGGCCTCGAGCAAGGTCCCGGTTATCGTTGATTTCTGGGCGCCGTGGTGCGGCCCCTGCAAAACGCTCGGCCCCGCCCTCGAGGCGGAGGTGACGGCGGCCCGCGGCAAAGTCCGGTTGGTCAAGATCGACATCGACCAGAACCAAATGCTTGCCTCACAGATGCGGATCCAGTCGATCCCAGCGGTCTATGCCTTTATCAATGGGCAGCCGGTCGACGGCTTCATGGGCAACCAGAGCCCCGGGCAGCTGAAGCACTTTGTCGAGACCCTGATCAAAAACAGCCCCGCGGGCGATGGCGGCCTCGGTGAGGCGATTGCCGCAGCCAACGAGATGCTGGCAGAGGGCGCTGTGGCCGATGCTGCGCAGACCTTTGCCGCCATCCTGGGGGAGGAGCCCGAGAATGCCGAGGCGCTCGCCGGTCTGGCCCGTGCCCACATTGCCCTCGGCGAGATTGACCGCGCCCGCGCCATCCTCGACAGCGCGCCCGACGCCAAGAAGGGCGATCCGGCGATCATGTCTGTCTATGCCGAGCTCGATCTCGCCGCTGAGACGGCGGAGACCGGCGAGGCGGCGGAGCTCTTGGCGAGGCTCGAGGCCAATGCCGACGATCACCAAGCCCGCCTCGACCTCGCACTCGCGCAGATTGCAGCCAAGAACCACGAGGCGGCGGTTGAGACGCTGCTCGATCTCTTCCGTCGCGCGCCAGAATTCGAGGACGGCGCTGCGAAAGCACAACTCTTCAAGCTTTTCGACATGTTGGGTCCGAAGGACCCGGTGGCGCAAAAGGGCCGACGGCGCTTGTCCTCCATGATTTTCGCCTAAGTGGTGCCCCACGCTACAGGGGCACTTGATGGTCAAAACTTTCGCGATCGCGGATCTACCCGAGACAATCCCGGTCTTCCCTTTGCCGGGGGCCCTTCTGCTGCCGCGCGCACGATTGCCGCTCAACATTTTCGAGCCGCGCTACCTGGCGATGCTCGACGACGCGCTGAAAACGCGAGAGCGGTTGATCGGCATGGTGCAGCCGATCCAAGTCCCGGAGGGACAAACCTCCGGCAGGCTTCACAAGATCGGCTGCGCCGGGCGCATCACCACCTTCCAGGAGACGGATGACGGGCGCTACATGATCTCGCTCACAGGGGTGTGCCGGTTCCGGATCGGGCAGGAGCTTCACGGGTTCACGCCCTACGCACGCGCCGAGGTTGCCTGGGCCAGCTTTGAGCGCGACCTTGGCCGGCGGGAAGTGGATGACGGCTTTGACCGACCAGCCTTTCTCGACGTGCTGAAACGGTTCTTCGAGACAGCACAGCTCCAATCCGACTGGGACAGCCTGAAGGAAGCGGAGGAAGAGCTTTTGATCAACTCCCTGTCCATGCTCTGCCCCTTCGATCCGGAGGAGAAACAGGCGCTCCTCGAAGCGCCGACGCTCGAGACCCGGCGCGAAACCCTCGTGACACTGATGGAGTTCGCGCTTCGGGGCGGTGATGACGAGGGGGCGCTTCAATGAACATCGCAACGGATGAGATCGACCGGCATCTTCTCGAGGTCCTGGTCTGCCCCGTCACACGGTCCACGCTCCGCTACCGGCGCGCCGACAATGAGCTCGTCTCCGAGGCGGCGGGCCTCGCCTTTCCCATTCGCAACGGCATCCCGGTGATGCTCATCGACGAAGCCCGGCAGCTCGACGAGTGAGATGAGGGGACCGCCGCGCCGGGCCCTCCTCCGAGAGCTCGCCGTCGTCAGCCTCATCAGCGCCGTTGTCCCGGCCCTCCTCTGGGCCTCACCGCTCGCCATCGCCCCAACGCCCGAGCTGGTGCGCTTTGCGAGTGTGGTCATCCCGGCCCAGATCCTGGGGGCGGCCCTCCTGATCGGCGAGAACCTCCGCCGCGTCAGAGGTCTCCACCGCAACGGGCTCGACATGCGCCGTGATCCGCGGTCATACCTGTTGCTCCTCCGCTCGTTTCGGGACAGCGCCGCACATGAGCACGTCCTGCGGGACATCTCGCCCGAGGGGCAGCCCTTCCCCAACATCCAGCTCAGCATGATCGGCCCGCTTGAGCGCGGCCTCAGGGACAAGGACCTGGCCCTGGTCGTTCTCGGCGGGCCGTTGAGCCTCCCGAGCGATCACCGCGTCGTCTGGCTCGAGACCTCGAACGAGGCATGGCGCGCCGCGTTCGAGCGGGCTGCCCGCGGCGCAGCAGGCATCGTGTTTTGCCCGGGCACCACAGATGGCCTCAAGGCTGAGTTGGCCGCGATCCGTGCGGCGGGCTATGCGGAGAAGACCGTCATCTACATGCACCCCACCCTGGAGGGGCGGCCCTGGGCCAAGGTCATCGGTCCTACGGCCCAAGCCGACCTATGGCTCAAAGCCAAAGGCGAGATCGAAGCCGAGGGCTCTCCTGTCCCGGATCACCTCTCAGATGGGATGGTGTTTCGCCTCGACGACCCAACTCAGCCGGTCCCGCTCGGGGATCACCCGCCGGCGTCCCTTGCCCGAGCGGTGGTGGCCCTCCTGCCGAAAGCGCCGATGTCGGACCCGGTGTCCGCTCTGATCAAAGACCTCAAAGACGCGCGGCCCGTTGGCACCGTGCCCGACCTGCTCTCTCCGCCGGGCGGCACGCTGTGGCTGACGTACTTCACCCTCTCGACATCGATCTCGGCCGCGGCTCTTGGGCTCGTTCTCGGTCTACTCCGGCCGTTCGCCTAGCCCTCGTCCGCCGGGATTTGATACGTGCTCGCCGCCCAGAGGGTCATCCAGAGGGCATCGAAGCGCTCCTTGAGGGCGCTGTTCGCCTCCACGATGCGCACGGCGTTCACCATCACCTCTCCGGGTCGGCGGGGAATGCGCACCAGGCCCTCGCCATCCGTGCGGAGCAGGATCTCCTCGACCGCGCCGTCCGCGTCTTTGATGAACGCAAAGACCGGCGCATTTGCGTCGGGGGTCTGCTGCCAGAGGAGCCGAAACACCATCTCGCCGCTGTCGGTGTAGGGGTTGGTCTCGGCCACCAGTTCAAACGGCATGCCGACGGCCTGGTCCTCACCGGCGCCGCCGCCCACGGCCACAAGGGCCTTTACGAAGCGGTGATAGCCCTCAACGATCCCCTCCTCCGGAAAGCCGCGTGCGCGGTGGAGATCGAGCGCATCCTCAAGGCGTTTGCCCCTGAGAAACGTCTCGAACTTTTCCATGTCTTTGTAGACGATCTTCGAGGCAGGCGACGCGTGGTAGAGCACGTGGAGCCCCGTGCCGAGCGACGGGACGGAAACGGCTGGACGCTGGCCCGCTTCGCCCGGGATCGGCTGCCGCTCCGCCGCGGCCACGACGCCGGACTGGGCGTAGCCCCGCTCAGAGTAGGAGTACTCGATCCCCTCGAAGAACTCGCCATTGAGCGCGCGGGCCTCGATCCGCGCCCCCTCGGGCAGAACATAGTCCAAGGGCTCCAACCAGAACTCATGGGCCGCAGCGGGGCCGGCCAGGAGGAGAAGGGCGGTGGAGAGCGCTTTCATGCGTGTTCCCATGCTTGACCCAGAGGGGCGGTTGGCGAGAGTGAAGGCCATGGACATCGAAACCGCAAGCCCGGACCACGCCACCGCCATCGCTCGACTGGCCGAGCAAGCCTTCGACGTGTGGACGCCGCGGATCGGCCGCCGCCCCGCACCGATTGCCGAGGACTTCCCGGCCCGGATCGAAGAGGGCCGGGTGCGCGTCCTTCGGCAAGACGGCGTGATGGCGGGCTACGCTGTCGTGACCCCGTCGGCGGACGGGTTTCACATTGACGCCGTGGCGGTCGACCCCGCCCGTCAGGGGCAGGGTCTCGGCCGGCGCTTCCTCTCTCATCTCGAGGCGGAGGCGCGGGCGCGCCGCGCGCCCCGCGTGACCCTTCAGACCAATGCCGAGATGGACACGAACATCGCTTTCTACCTCTGGGCCGGCTACGCGGAGACCGGGCGGGTGGTCGAAGATGGGTTCCGGCGGATCAACTTTGAGAAGGCGCTCGGATGAGCGCGGACCGGCTCACTCAGGCATTTGAGGCGCAAGCGCGCGCCTGCGACCGGCTCGGTGCACCGTTCACGGCCGCCCTTCTGAGGGCGGCAGGCGTCGCCCTCGATGACGGAACGACAACCGGCCAGCGGCTGCTCGCGTGGGAGGGTGATCTCACCGCCACCGGAGATGCGGCAGCGCTCCGCCTGGCGGGCGCCCTCCACGCGCGTGTTCGTGCCGGCGGGGCACCGGCCCTCGCGCCGCTTTACCCGCCCGCACCGATGCCCGAGGCCGGTGCGCTCGCCGATGCAATCGCCGAAACCCTGCGGACTGAGGATGCGGACATCAGGCCGTGGCTCGATCGTCCGCCGCAAACCAACGAAGTTGGGCGGTCCGCGGCGGTGTACCCGGGATTGATGGCAGTCGCCGCGGCATTTGACCGTCCGATGGCCCTCTTCGAGCTCGGCGCAAGCGGCGGGCTGAACCTTGTTCCGGACCGCCTCGCATATGTCCTCGGCGGCGCGGAGTTCGGAGATCCGAGCGCGCCCGTCACGCTCGCGCCCGACTGGACCGGGCCGCCGCCCGCAGGGCCGCCCCCCCGCATCGCGCTCCGGCGGGGTTGCGATCTGACGCCGCTCGACCTCCGTTCGGCGGAGATGCGTGCGCGGCTCGCGGCCTATATCTGGCCCGATCAGCCGGCCCGGCTCGCGCGGCTGGAGGCCGTGGCGAAGATTGCCGGCGCGGAAGGCATCTCTGTCGAGAGCGAAGCCGCCGCAAGCTGGATCGACGCACGCCTGGCCGAAGCCCATCCCGGTCTCACCCGGGTCGTGATGCACACGATCGCCTTTCAGTACTTCGATCCGGTCGACAGGGCCCGGATCACGGAGCGCATTGAGGCGGAGGGGGCCGCCGCGACCGAGGAGAGCCCGCTCGCCTGGCTTGCGCTTGAGCTCACCTCGACGGAACCAACACCGGCGCTCACCCTGCGCCTCTGGCCTGGGGACGGCCAACC
>JBCDHQ010000111.1:0-12470 GCA_038749815.1 Pseudomonadota bacterium
TCGAACATTGCACCGGCGCGGTAGTGCTCCCGGTAGGCGTCCACGGCCGCCTCGATGTCGCCGCCGGGCCCGATCAACACCTCGAAGCTCTGCCGGAGCGGTGGGCCGATGCACCATGTGAGGGCGTCGGCCTCCGGCACCTCGGCCCCAAGCTCAGCAAGAGCGGCGCGGATGGACCCAGTGATCCCCGGCTTCGGGTCCAGAAGCGTGCCGTCGAGGTCGAGAAACACGGTGATCATCAGACGATCGGCTCATCCGCGGTTTGGTGCGCAAGCGCAAAGACGCGCTTGTAGCGCGCAATCTCGGCCTCGGGCCCCATCGCTTTGGCGACATTGTCCGAGAGCTTGACCGTCGACCGTCCATTGGCGCGCACTGCCTTACAAACAAGGCTGAAGGGCGACAGAGTGTCATCGGGCCCCAACCCGCGGAAGTCGTTGGTCAGCAGTGTGCCCCAGCCAAAACCGAGCTTCACCTTGCCCTCGAACCGATGGTAGAGCGCCGAGATCACATCGACATCGAGGCCGTCCGAGAAGATCACCAGCTTCTCGCGCGGATCCTCTCCCTTCTCGCGCCACCAATCGATGGCCGTCTCGGCACCCACGATCGGATCGCCTGAATCGATCCGGATCCCCGTCCACCCCTTCAGCCAATCCGGCGCCCGCTCAAGAAAGGTCGCCGTCCCGAATGTGTCGGGGAGCATCACCCGGAGATTGCCGTCATAGTCCCGGTGCCAATCGGCGAGCACTTGATAGGGGCTCGCGGCAAGCGTCGTGTCGGTCTCGGTCAGTGCTGCATACACCATCGGCAGTTCATGCGCGTTGGTGCCGATCGCTTCCACTTCGCGGCGGAGGGCGATCAGACAGTTCGATGTGCCGAGGAAACGCTCCCCAAGCCCCTCGATCATCGCCTGCACGCACCAGTCCTGCCACAGGAAGGAGTGCCGCCGGCGGGTGCCAAAATCCGCAATCCGAATGTCCGGCAGCTCCGACAGCTTCTGGATCTTCTCCCACACCCGGGTCATGGCGCGGGCATAGAGCACTTGCAAATCGAGCTTACCGAGATGGCGGAGCACGGCGCGGGAGCGGAGTTCCATCAAGACCGCAAGGGCCGGCACCTCCCACATCATCACATCCGGCCACGAGCCTTCGAAGGTCAGCTCGTACTGATCGCCAACCCGCTCCAGATGGTAGGGCGGCATCCGAAAGCTCTCGAACCAGTCGATGAATGCGGGCGTGAACATCCGCTGGATGCCGTAGAAGCTGTTGCCGCGAAGCCATGTGACTTCGCCTCTGCTCAAGTGGAGGGTGCGGATGTGATCGAGCTGCTCGCGAAGCTCCCCCTCATCGACGAGGCGCGCCAGGGGGACGTCCTTTGAGCGGTTGATCAGGGAGAACGTGACCGTGACGTCGCGGTGCCGCTTCTCGACAGTCTGCGCCATCAGAAGCTTGTAGAAATCGGTGTCGAGCAGCGACCGGACGATCGGATCGATCTTCCAGGTGTGGTCGTGCACGCGCTTTGCGAGATCGATCATCGCGTCCTCACCCGTTTTCCGACATCGTGTGCACGCTCGCGCGCCGCTCGCAATAGGGAAAACCGCTTGACACCTCCAGCACTGTCTGTATTTTCAGTCACAACAGAAATTACTGGATCTGACGATGCACCTGACACCGGCAATGCAAGCCTTTGTCCTGCACTGGGGCGAGATGGGCGCCAAGTGGGGCACCAACCGGTCGGTTGCTCAGATCCACGCGCTCCTGCACCTCTCGCCCGGGCCACTGCCCGCCGATGAGATCGCCGAGACACTTGGCATCGCGCGCTCAAACGTCTCGACAGGCCTGAAGGAGCTGCAGACGTGGAAGCTGGTGCGGGTCGAGCGACAGCTCGGCGACCGGCGTGACCACTTCACCTCGATCCGCGACATGATGGATCTCGCCGTCACCGTGATCGAAGAACGGCGCACGCGGGAGTTCGTTCCGACGATAGAGGCCGTGCGCGCGGCAATTCTGGAGGCCGAGGGCGATCAAACACCTCCCCCCGTGCGCGCGCGGATGCAGGCGACGCTCGAGACCATGGATCTCTTCGATCAGTGGTATCGAGACATCGCCAAGCTGCCTCGGTCCGTTCAGCTCACGCTTGCCAAGATGGGGGCTCGGATCGCTCGTCTGGTGCCGAAGGGTTAGTTTTTTTGCGCGGAGATTTCAGTCATGACTGAAAAAGTTGAAGGTCGTCTATTTGCCAAAGCCGCAGTGCTGGCGCCGCTCCTTGGCGCGGCTGTGATCGGCGGCGTGCTCTTGGTTGTGTTGGGGGCCTCCGGGGCAGAGCCCGGCGTCAGTGTCGGCTTCACGGCAATGATCCTGATTGTCGGCCTGTTCTGGGGTGTGCCGTTCTACGTGCTCTTTGGCCTGCCGCTCTTTTGGTCCGCGCTTCGCCAAAATCTTGCGAGCCGACCCGCACTGGCCGGCATGGCCTTTGTCGCAAACCTCCTCGCCGCCCTGATCCACAGTGTGCTCGAGGGTCTGATCACCGGCCAGAGCTCGACCGCTGCCTTGACCCTCATCATCGGGAGCGGGGTCGCCCCCATCTGGGGCGCCTGTTTCGCCTATCTCTACACACCATCCAAGCACAGGAGACTGCTATGACCACACCGGAAATGGTCCTTTTCGGGATCGGGCTGTCGGGGCTTATCGCGCTTTGCCTGATCATCGCGCTCATGGGGCGGGCGCTCAGTGAGTGTCCGGACACGGGACGCGCCGCGCGGGCGGGCGCCATCGTGATGATGACAGGTTTCTCTGCCTTCGGCTTTGGCGCAGTGTCGATGATCGCGGCGATGCTGCCGATCCTGTCGGTAGAGTTCGGGGTCTCGCCGCTCTACACCGCGCTGGCGTTCGTCGCGTTCGCGCTCGGCACCGGCTTTGTCTACGCCGCCGAGCGGCTCCGCCAGATCGTCTTGGAGGCGGAGGAGCGGGTCGCGGCTCGCAAGCCGTCCGCCTCGAGCCTTCCGCAATCGACCTGACCTAGAGGGCCCTCCCCAGATGCGAGATGTCTGCGTCGTCGAAGCCGGATCAAGCGGCCTGCAAAGATGGCCCGATGTCTCGCGCGGGGGGCTCCCATTGACGGCAGTCTGTCGCCTCGTGCCACGGCGGATCTTTCCGGCGTGACGCCGACACCGGTGCAGCACCTCGCGCTGGACGTGCGGCGAAGAGGTCGTCGATGGCGCAATGGGTGGGGAGGTCTTCCCCACTTGCGCTGAACCACCCCTCGCCGCCATGGCGCAAAGTCGACATCGACAGCGCACCCGCACGCAAATTGGCGACGGCTGTTTGGGCGAGGATGGTGATCCTCCTACCCTACACACCGGACCTAGATCGAACGACAAAGCGCTTCTGCGAAAGGCCGCGCGACCGGTCTGGGCTCTCGAAACGGCCCTCGTCGTGTCCCAATCCAGGGAGCGTTCCAACGGCTTCACAAACGCGGGGCGGATCTAGGTGAGCGTGACGCCAGCGTTGTGCATCGCGGTGCGGGCGGCCTCCAGCGAGCCGTCGAGGTCGATCGCGCGACAAGCCTCTTGCGCAACCTCGACCGTGAAGCCGGCTTTGGCCGCATCGATCGCCGACCAGGCCACGCAAAAGTCGAGCGCCAGACCGACCACGCTCAACCGCTCGATCCCGCGGTCCCGGAGATATCCCGTGAGCCCCGTTGGCGTGCTGTGATCGTTCTCGAAAAACGCCGAGTAGCTGTCGATTGCCGGGCGAAAGCCCTTCCGCACAACGAGATCGCCCGCGACGTCGAGATCGGGATGGAACGCCGCCCCCACGGTCCCTTGCACGCAATGCGTCGGCCACAGGACTTGAGCGCCATAGGGCATCTCGATCACATCAAAGGGCGTGCGCCCGGGATGGCTCTCCGCGAAGGAGGAGTGGCCGGGCGGGTGCCAGTCCTGCGTGTAGAGCACAGTGTCGAAGCGCGGCATCATCGCGTTGATCAGAGGCACGATCTCGTCGCCGCCGGACACAGCCAGCGCGCCCCCCGGGCAGAAGTCGTTCTGTACATCGATCACGAGCAGCGCGTCGGCCATCGGAAATCCCCCTCATCCCAGGGCCCAGATGTCGCGCGCCGCCCCGAAGGCGTCAAGCGCGGATGAGGCAGCGCACCAAGGCTGTGCGGAAGCGGAGACGGCGGCGGATCATGGGCACCCTTTCAAGCTGTGCGGCCTTTCAACGCGCCCGGTCCGCTGATCCGTCGCTCAGTCGTCGAAGGGTGTGACTGCGGCGACAATCACCGCGTTCTCATCGAGGGCGCGGCGCATCAGCGCCTCCTCCTCGACGTCGATGTCGACGCCCTCGGCCCGCTGCTCGGTGAGCGAGCCGTGGCCCTGGACATCGAGGGGTGCCATATCGGCCGTCTTGAGAAGCGCGACCGTCTCGCGCACGGCCTCCGCCTCGTCGACGCCTGCGGCATAGCAGAGGAGCGCGGCCCCGGTAGACCCCTCTGGCAGACCATCTCCGGCCTTCCGCCCGACCTCCACCACCAAGGTGTAGACGTCGGCCATGTCAGAACATGATCTTGACGAGCGGCATGAGCTGCAGCGAGGGGATGTTCATGTCAATGGGCGGCTCCGGCATATGCGGCCGCGGCTGGTTCATCAGCCCGGAAGAGTAGATCTCGACCTGGCTCCGCGGCTTGGCTGCACGCACGTCCTTCATATGCCGCTCATAGTGATGGAGATCCGGTCGGCGCTGCTTCACCCACTCCGGTATGATGTACGGACTGCCCACATGGAAGAGTTTGGTGAGCATATAGTAATCCTCGACGATCTGCGCCTGCTCCTCAGCTGGATAGTCGCTGAACTTCTGCGCATCCGAGAGCTTGTAGTTGTAGTAAGCGGCGTTTCGCGATTTGACCGTCACCTGGGCTTCAAGCTGATGGTAAACGGAGCATGAGATATACCGCGTGCCCCGGTTCTGGTACTGCCACACATGCATGGTCTCATGGACAAGCGTGGCCTTGCCATAGGCTGTGTTGAACCTCTGGCCCGGCCTGATGCGGATCTGGTTTCCGAGCGTCGTGGGCGCATTGGCGACCGCCGCTTCGACGATCCTGATCCTGCTCAGATCAACCGAGCCTTGGAATATGTCCCTCAAGAGCTTCTGCTCGGCGATGTAGAGCGGGCGGCCAAAGGGGGATGTGACATTGCCGAGCTGGATCAGCAGATGCTCCACAGCCGGCAATGTGACGGCCAGGGGCGCGGCCGGCGGTCCGCCGAGCGCGGTCGGGTCCTTCTGCCAGATCTTGTGGAGCCGCGCATCCACATCCGCCTTCTCTTGCTTTCTCTTTTTGTGCTTTCGCCAAGGCAGCATGGGTCATCCTCTCGCGGTGCTCTGCAACAGCTTACCGAGAGCAGGCGTCCTGGCAATGCGCAGCGTCGCGCGGCAGCGTCTCAACGAAAGATGCGTGCCGCGAGATCCCCGCATGATTTGGGCAGCGCATACAGGTGACACTGTCCCAAAGGGCCCGCAAGGTCAGCAGCGCTCCGCGGACGTGATCGGCAATGCGGCGAAACAGGCGAGAAGGAAGACGACGGCAACGTCCGGACTGGTGCGCTCGGATCTGGCGCCCAAGGAACGGTTGGGAGTTAAGCCGCCTCTTCCACGTGGGTCTCCGCCGTCTGAGGAGACCACATTCAACCGCCACATAATGCTGCTTGGCGGAGCATCGCGATCAACCCGTACGCCACGTCACCACTCACAAGCTCCGATGCAACTGCATTTGGTCTCTGGTCCATGCCACGAACCAGAATATGAGCGCGGCCAGAGCGACACCGGATGGCGCAGGTGACGTGGACGGCGTTGGAGAGCGATCGCAAGATGACGTCAAGCGCCCCCGTTGCGTGCACCGGACCGAGGGATTGAGGACCGTCCCGACAGGAACGCCGCCAAGACGTCAGGCGTTGAGCGTCAGGACCCCGAGATGCGAGCGCTCGCCTGGCAAACAGGTTCAGCACGACGCTGGAGCGCCTTCTGCACATGCGTATGTTGCCGGTCGTGCGCCACCGCTTGATGCGGACGCACAAGAGCCCTCGCATGGCCGCCGTCTCGGACGCGCTGAGTGGTGACTTTGGCTCATCCGCGCTAGCACACCGACCCGGAGAAACGCCGCCGGACCAACAGGCGTTAGCCGGAACGTTCAGATCGGGACACGTCCCGTCGACGGGGCCTCAAAACCCGATGCGTCGAGCGCCGCCCGAAGAACGGCCGCGCCGGCGCACCGTTGGCGCGCTTTCGCGGCCGAGGACCGCAGATTGGATGGGCTCAGGGGCAGGTTTGGCCACAGCCGGCGGGGTCTCGGTCGCGCGCGGGGGGGCGCGGCGGCTCTTTGGCTCCTTGGGGGTCTGCCTTGGGGGCGCCGGTTCCGGTTTCACCTCCGTCACCGTCTCTCTGCGGCTGCCGGCAAGGAACAGCCGATAAAAGAGCCACGCTTGGCCGGCAAAGGGCAAGAGCAGCCCGAACGCAAACTCGAGCCCCGGCACTGGACTGCCCGCGTCGCGGAGGCGCCGGACAATGGAGGACAGAACGAGCCAGACCGCACCGATGCCGGCATAGGCAAGCTCCCTCGGCCAGTCGTCGAAGGAAATCTGGGTCAGGTCTTCGGGCGGGAGGCCGGGCAGGTAGTGCTCAAAGGCAAGTACGACGATCAGAATGGCAAAGGCGAGGTTCAGAAAGAACCCGCCTCGCCCAAGGCGCCCAGCAAAGAGGAGAGCGTCCATGCCCGGCACGTGGCTCAGTCCCGCAGGAGCTCGTTGATGGAGGTCTTCGACCGCGTGCCCGCGTCCACCTGTTTGACGATCACCGCGCAGTAAAGGTGCACGCCGCCTGATGTCGGCATGGAACCTGCAACGACCACCGAGTACGGTGGCACCTCGCCGGTCGAGACCTCGCCAGTCGCGCGGTTCACGATTTTGGTCGACTTGCCGATAAAGACGCCCATGCCGAGGACCGAGCCCTCGCGCACAATGCAGCCCTCCACGACCTCGGAGCGCGCACCGATGAAGCAGTTGTCCTCGATGATCGTCGGCTCGGCCTGCAGCGGCTCGAGAACGCCGCCGATGCCGACACCGCCCGAGAGGTGGACGTTCTTGCCGATCTGCGCGCAGGAGCCGACGGTGGCCCAGGTGTCGACCATCGTGCCGCTGTCGACATACGCGCCGAGATTGACGAAAGAGGGCATCAGAACGACCCCGGGCGCGATGTAGGCGGAGTGGCGAACGACCGCTGTCGGCACCGCGCGGAAGCCTGCGGCGCGCCACTGGTTGTCGCCCCAGCCCGCGAACTTGCTGTCGACTTTGTCCCACCAGGTCCCGCCCTGCGCCCCGCCGGCCTGGATCTCCGTGTCCTTGAGGCGAAAGCCGAGAAGAACGGCCTTCTTGGCCCACTGGTTGACCGTCCAGGCACCGTCGGCTCCCGGTTCCGCAACGCGGAGCGTGCCCTGGTCGAGGGCGGCGAGCGTTTCTTCCACGGCCTCCCGCGGGGCTCCGGTTGTGGCCGGGCTGATCCCATCCCGCGCGTCCCATGCGGCCTCAACCGCCGTCTCGAGGTCTTGCCTGTCCATCCACCCGCTCCCTGGAACTCTCACTCGCGCTTTAGCCTGTGGCCTCTGCGGCCGCAACTCGTGCCGCCTTGACGGCAGCGTTCCGAACGGCATGCTCAGGGCCGGCCAGCGGAAGGGACAAAACCGATGACCAAGTCCGGGGACCGCCACCCCCTGTCGCGTGCAAAGGACGATCTGGTCCATGTCGAGCATGTGCCCGACACGCCCCAGACCCGCTCACCCTCTTACCGCCTGGCCTTCGCAGATCCGGAGTTCCTGACGCGTGAGGACCTCCGACCCCTGCGCCTGCAGCTCGAGCTGATGAAGCCCGAGATCGCGCTCGCAGAGGCCGGCATCCGCTCCACCATTGTGATGTTCGGCGGCGCGCGCATCCCGGCGCCGGAGGCCGCCGCGGGGGCGCGAACCAAAACGCTCGCCGATCTCAGCCACTTCTACGCGGAGGCGGAGGAGTTCGCCCGCCTCTGCACGCTCAAGTCCAAACTCGGCGGCGCAACCGAGGGCGTGATCATCACCGGCGGCGGACCCGGGGTGATGGAGGCCGGCTGCAGAGGAGCCGAGGCCGCGGGCGGCCGGTCGATCAGCCTCAACATTGTGCTGCCGCACGAGACGGCGCCCAACGCCTATGCAACGCCGGAACTTGCGTTCAACTTCCATTATTTCGCGGTTCGAAAAATGCACTTCCTGATGCGGGCGGAGGCGGTCACGGTCTTTCCGGGCGGCTTCGGCACGCTCGATGAGCTCTTCGAGACGCTGACCCTCGTCCAGACGGGGCGGATGGCGCGGCTGCCGATCCTCTTGTTTGGGGAGCGGTTCTGGCGCTCGATCATCGATTGGGACGCCCTCGCCGACGCGGGCACCATCGGGCACGAGGACCTCGACCTCTTTCGCTATGTCGAGACCGCCGAAGCCGCGGTCGAGGCGATCGAGACCTGGGAGGGTTAAGTTGCGCCAGCGGCCAGCGTGAACTCCACAAGCTCGGTTCGCTGGAAAAAGCGGCCGTTGTCGTCGGAGATGCAGAGGATCCGGATCTGCCCGTTGGCATCGCGCCAGAGCGCCATCCCTTCGAGGTTGTCGAACATGCCGCGGCCGCTTTCGATCAGGGTCTCTTCGGCCTTCAGTTCGGCCGCGCCGATCTCAAAACGTCGGATGCGGCTCCGAAATCCGAGGAGCCCGTGATCCCGCTCCAGAATGTAGAGCCGCCCGTCAGGTCCGATTTCGGCGCCGACAACCAGAAAAGGCGGACGCCGCGGCACGGAGAACGGGATGCTCCAGGCGCCCTCCCGGTAGCGGAACACCGGGAATGGTCGGTCAAGCGCACCTGAGCGTTCCGGAATGGCGTAGAGCGTGCCGCCGGGGCCGGCTGCGAGAGCCTCGATCGCGGAGTTGTTTTGGAGCGCCTCGAACTCGCGGGGAGTGGGAACGGCCTCGGGTGGCACCTCGAAATGGCGGTAGGCGGAGATCCGGTCGACCGCTTCGAAGGACACATAAAGCCTGCCATCCGAGCCGCGCGAAAGCCCCTCGGCGTCGATCCGGTACCCGCTCGCTTCCGAGCCGTCCGGGTCGAGGAGGGGCCCACTCTCGCGCAGTGTGACGCCTGTCAGGGCCCCGTTCCGCCGCGTCAGGTCCGCCTCCGCGAAGTGCCCCTTGTCGCCCACTGTCCATATCCGGGAGCCGTCCGGGCTGACGGCGAGGCCTGAGTAGTGGCCAAACTCCGCCGTGTCGGCGCGCCAGACGACACGCGTCGTGCGCTCGATGGGGCCGGCGGCCGCGACAGTCGCGATGAGGGTCAGCGCTATTGCAAAAGGGTGGAGCATTGCTGCGGCAGATCGGCCAGCGTGGTGGCCCGTTTCGGCTTTGGCGTCACTTTCGGCGCGTTCGGATCGGGCGGCGGCGGGTCCAGCGCGTCGGTGACCCACCAGACCGCATCCGCGCAGCCATCGCCCGGGGGGATCGGCTTTTGCTCCTGACACTCGGGGTTCCCGGCAGGGCAATTGAGGCGGACGTGGAAATGATAGTGGTGGCCCCACCAGGGTCTGATTTTTCTCAGGTATTGCCGGTCGCCCTGCTCATCGGCGCACATCTGAAGCTTGACCGGCGCGGTGACGAAAATCCGCGCCACAGATGGGTCGCGCGCGGCGGCCCGCAAGATGCGGTGATGGGCGAAGGTCCAGTTCGCGTTCACACTCCGCTGATCCGCCCCCCTCACGGAGATCGACGACACCCGCTCCCGGTCTTCTCGGCTGTAGTCGAGGCGGATCGCCGGGCGCATCCAGATGTCGACGTCGAGACCCATCTGGTGGCTGGTGTGGCCGGTCAGCATCGGCCCGCCGCGCGGCTGAGAAATGTCGCCAACATAAAGACCCCGCCACCCCACTTTGGTGGCTGCGATCGACAAACGCTTGATAAAGCTGATCGCGTCGGGATGGCCCCAGTTCCTGTTTCGGCTGAGCCGCATCGCTTGCCAGGTCGCTCCGGTTTCGGGCAATTGCTGCGCCCCGGCAAGGCAGCCCTTGTTGTACGTCCCGAGCGCGGCGGGCGGCGCCGCAGAGGCCGTCGCCACCCGTCCGAAGAGCTGTTTCGCGGGTGTTTGAGCCGGCACCGACATCGGCAGAACGAGGAGGAAGAGGCAGAGCAGCAGGCGGATCATACGTGGCCTCAATGCGTCGCTTTTCTCAGACCATATCAGGTTAGGCGCTGGCCTGCGAGCCGGTGCTCAGCCGAGCCGCACGTCATCCGGTGGCCAGGGCCGCGCGTCCTCCGCCTCGCACCAGGCCTGGACCCAGGCGGGCAGCTCCGGATCCCAGTCCTCGGCCTTGACCGCAGCCAGAAGCCGGTCCGTCGGCACGATCCCGTCCGCGGAAGTCACGGCCTTTCGAAGAAGGGCCGAACAGGCCGGGGTCTCCCCCAGCCAGATCGTCTGATGGATGTAGAGAAAGCGGGCATCCCGCCCGACCGCGCGGCTCTGCACCCTGACGAGATCGAAGAGCTTGATGCGGCGGCGGTACCGGACCGAGGTGCCCGCAACCGTGAGGCCCCACCCCTCGCGTTGCAACGCTGCGACCATGCCGGTCCTGACGCCGAGGCTGAAGCGTCCGATGTCCAGAAGCGTCAGCGTCCGGCCATTGTTGAGCTCCCCCCACGGGTCGAGATCCCAGGGCATGCAGCGGTGGTTTGAGACGTGAGCGTCCTCAAACGAGAGCGCGGGCGCGCGGCGCGCGGCGGCGACCGCCAGAGCGAACCGGATAAATGGATACATTCCATACCCTCCCTCCCGCGCAGAAGGCCCCGCGGGCGGCCGAGGCGCAAGCACATCGTTGCGTCAGCTTTCGGGCATTGGCGGGTTGCGGCGCTTGCGCCTTGGACTTACCTGTCGGCTCGACGGCGCATGACAGGAGACGGCTGTGGACACGATTGCAAAGCTTCTGGGGCTGGTCCTCGACGTTGTCTGGTTCTTGGTGATCGCCCAAGTGATCCTGAGCTGGCTGGTGCAGTTCGAAGTGCTGAACCTCCGCCAGCCGATCGTCTATCAGATCTGGTCGGGCCTCGGCCGTCTGCTGGAGCCGATCTACGCGCCCGTGCGCCGGATATTGCCGTCGACGGGCGGGCTCGACCTGGCACCGCTTGTGGTACTTGTGGGGATCCTCGCCATCCGAATCATTGTGGGCGACGCCACAGGTGTCTCGATCTGACAGTCACGCCGTGGAAAAGTGGACGCGCCCGGTCTCGGGGCTCGTCAGCGTCAGGTGAAGGACCGGCCTCGGCGCCTCGCGTCCCAGGCTTATGGCCGACGTCGCGCCGAGGGCTGTGAGCTCCGCGAAGAGCTCGGCCGGACCGTCGACGCGGAAGGCGCTCAGCTGTAGGCCCTGATCGGGCAGACTTGCCGACGGCGGCAGGGACCCCTCCTCCCACTCGATCAGCGCGGGATAGGCCCCCGACCAGAGCGGCAAGCCATCTGCGGGCACTGTGAGGCGCCAGTGCAAACCGTCCCGCGACAGGGCATGCATGGTCCCGGGATCGCGGGGTGCTGCAACCAACGCGGCGTCAAGGTCTCGGGCCCGCGCAACCCATGTGGCCAGGGCGGGCGGCGCCTCGGGGGGCACACTGTCAAGCCCGAACCAACGCGCGTGCGGCGGCGCCGGTGCCTCCGGGTCGATCGCAATCAGCTCCAGATAAGTATGGCCGACCCGCCAGAGCCGGTTGTAGGTGCCCATCGCAGCGTGCCGACCCGCGCCCGTCGGCGGCAGGCCCAGCGCTTGGCTCATCCACTTCGTGCCCGTGGTCAGATCCGCGGTGGTGAAGACGAGATGGTCAAGGGCCAACATCGCGCGCTCTCTTCTGGCAATAGGCTGACACGCGTGCTAGCGCAGTCTGGCGGGGAATGCGATCCCCCGGACGTCGGCATCCGCCCAAGCATCGCCCGACCTCGTATTGAGGAGACATGGGCCATGTCCGATTTTCGTCTTCCATCCCTTGTGCCAGAGCGCCTGCCCCAAGGCGCGCGCCTGATCGACGTTCGCCGCCGCCGAGCCTATGAGGCCGCGGTTGAGCGGCTTGCCGGTGCCACCTGGATCGATCCCGAGAGCCTCCACCTCACGCACCGGATCTTCGCCACGGAGACCCCTTTGGTCTTCTACTGCGTTCATGGCCACGAGGTTAGCCAATATGCCACTGCGATGGCGCTGGTCGCGGGGCGAGAGGCGGCGTATCTCCGGGGCGGGTTCGAAGCGGCCGTCGCCGCGGGGCTGCCGCGAGAGGCGCGAGGGGGTATGGCATGAGAGACGCGAACCACACGCTTCGCCTTGCGGACGCGCTGCCGGTCTACGTCCGCATCGGCCTTCTCTCCTTTGGCGGGCCCGCGGCCCAGA
>JBCDHQ010000112.1:0-12415 GCA_038749815.1 Pseudomonadota bacterium
ATCTGCTCGAACGCCTTGCCGGCTGCGCGGGTTTGCAGACCTTCCATGTCGTCGGGTGAGGTGATGCACTTGTCCTTGCCGACAAATCCGCCCGCGAGATAGCCGTGCACCAGCACCATCACGTCATCGCCGGCGAGGATGTCTTCGATCTCGCCCATGAACGGGCTCTCATTGAGGCGCGCCGCGTGGTCGTGGTTCTTCACGAGACCCGGCATCAGCGTCAGGTTGTAGGCCGGCTGCTGGCCCCCAGCGTAGGAGAGCGGCAGCACGGACATGTCGAGCTGCCCGCGCGAGAGCGGGCGGTACTGCTCCCGCGCTTTGAAGAGCGACTGTGTCGGGAAGATCTGGATCTCGAGGCCCACATCGGCGCTCGCCACCTCGCTCGCGACGATCTCAGCAACTTTGTGCCGCACATCCTTGTCGGACCACTGGTGCGAGAGGCGCAGTTCCGTTGCCGAACTGCCCCCTGCGGCCAGGACAGCGAGTGCCGCAACGGCGGCGGTGAGGTGATGTGACATGGATCTCTCCCCTGGGTGTTCTTTTGATCTGTTTGATACGTCTGCATGGTTCTGGTGGCCTAAGTCAACAATCTTGTATACAATTAACCTGTTTTTGTGCAGCTTCTAAGAGCCATGACCCGCAGCAGATCCGATGTCATCGCCGATGAGCTCGAGGACCTGATCCTCAAAGGCGCTTTTGCCGATGGCGCGCGGCTGGACGAGGCCGGCCTCGCGGACCGTTTTTCGGTGTCGCGCACGCCGATTCGCGAAGCGCTTTTGCGCCTGCAGCGGACGGGGTTGGTCGAGCATCGCCCCCGGCGCGGTGTCTTTGTGCGACAGCCAGGGCCTGTCGAGCTTCTGGAGATGTTCGAGGTGATGGCCGAGTTGGAGGCCGTCTGTGCGCGTCTCTCGGCGACGCGGATCAGCGAAGACGCCATCGCCCGTCTCACCGAAATCAACGCCCGCTGCCGCACGGCGCCCGATGCCGACGCGTATTTCACCGAGAACGAGGTCTTTCACCAAACGCTTTATGCCGAAGCGCGCAACAGGTTTCTGGAGGCGGAGTGTTTGCGCCTACACCGCCGGCTCCGCCCGTTCCGCCGCCTGCAACTCCGCCTGAGGGGTCGGCTCCGGCAATCCCTGGCCGAGCATGAGGCCATCCTGGCCGCTCTCGAGGCCGGGGCGGCCGAGGCGGCGGCGTCTGCGATGCGCGCACATGTTGCGGTCCAGGGCGAAAAATTCCATCACTTGGTGGCCAGCCTGGGGACAAACGACAGGCAAGAGCGGCGGTCGACACCGATTGCGGGTTGACGCAGGCTGGACGTTATCTATCTGCCATCCCAACGCAAATGCACACCCAACCGTCGGATTGTGACCGAGGATCAATGGCCGCCGCCCCCGATATCTGCCCTCGGATCCGTGTGACGCGACCTGAGGGTGCTCGATGAACGACCGCGCTGGCGCCCGCGGCAACGGACCCCTCGGCCTGCTCCCCGCGACGTTTGCCCTCCTCCTCTTTGCGGGTTTTTTCAGCCTCGTCCCGACCATTGCATCGGGCGAGTTTGTGCGGGTGTCCTTGGACTGGGCCCCGTCGATGGGCATCGAAGCCGCGTTCCTGGTCGACGGTCTCAGCCTGACATTCGCGCTGTTGATCTCGGGCATCGGTACGCTGGTCCTGCTCTACGCAAACACATACCTCGCTGGGCACGCGCATTGGGGGCGCTTCGCCCTCTTCCTCGTGGCGTTTATGCTCGCGATGCTCGGGCTCGTGCTCGCCGACGACTTGATCCTGCTCTTTATCTTCTGGGAGCTGACGACGCTCACGTCCTACTTGCTGATCGGGTTTTCGCACACCACTGAGAAGGGCCGTCGCTCCGCGCTCCAGGCCCTCTTTGTGACGGGTGCCGGCGCGCTGGCATTTCTGGCCGGCCTGATCCTCCTCGGTGCTGCAGCCGGGACCGCGCGTCTCTCGGAGATCGTCGGGATGGGGGACGAGCTGCGCGCCCACGCGCTCTATCTGCCGATCCTGATCCTGCTCCTGGCGGGTGCGTTCACCAAATCGGCGCAGTGGCCTTTCCACTTCTGGTTGCCGAACGCGATGGCAGCACCGACCCCGGTGAGTGCGTTCCTGCACTCCGCCACCATGGTCAAGGCAGGCGTTTATCTTCTGGCCCGGATGCACCCCGCGCTCTCCGGAACGGATGTCTGGTTCTGGACCCTGACGATTGCCGGCGCTGTCACGGCCGTTTTTGCAAGTGTGATGTCACTCCGGCAGAGCGACCTGAAACAGGCCCTTGCCTATACGACGCTCATGGCGCTCGGCACGCTGACGCTCTTCCTCGGTCAGGACTCGGGCTATGCCATGACCGCGTTTGCGACATTCCTGATCGTCCACTCGCTCTACAAAGCGGCGCTCTTCCTTGCGGTTGGGGCGATCGACCATGCCACGGGCACGCGCGAGATCGGGCTTCTCGGCGGGCTCGGTCCGGTCATGCCGATCACGGCGCTCGCCGCAGCGGTCGCCGCCTTGTCGATGGCGGGCTTCCCGCCGTTTCTCGGGTTTATCGGCAAGGAGCTCAAATATGCCGGCGCGCTGGCTGTGGCGTCCGTGCCTGTCCTGGTGGCGGGCGCGGTTCTGCTCTCGAATGCCCTGATGCTCGCTGTGGCCGGCATCGTTGCGCTCCGCCCGTTTTGGGGGCCGGCAGGCGCGATGCCGCGCAAACCGCACGAGGCGCCTTGGCAAATGCTGGCGGGACCGGTGATCCTGGCGGCGCTTGGCGCGCTCTTTGGGATCTACCCTGCCCTCCTCCAGACGTCCCTGGTCACACCCACGGTGATCTCGCTCACCGGCAGCGCGGACGAGGTGAAGGAGCTCAAGCTTTGGGCAGGCGTCAACCTCCCCCTTCTCCTGTCGATCGCGACCTATGTCATTGGAATTGCGATGTACATTTGGCGGGATCCGCTGCGCCGCGCGCTCGAACGCGCCTTCGCCCAGGTCCCGGTCCTCGATCGGGAGTACGATCGCTTCATGGCGGGGCTCGCTGGCTTCGCGCGGTGGGTCTCCGCAACGGTACAGACCGGGCGGCTTCGCGACTATCTGCGCGTGACCTTTGTGACGGCACTCACAGCCCTCGCGGCAGGGATGCTGGTGGCGGGCATTTCGCCGCAGCTCGATTTCACCGGCCTCGTCGGGACCGATGCCGCCATTGCGGCCTTCATCGTCGTCGGCGCGCTCCTCGCAGCAATCACGAGGGTGCGCGTTGCGGCCATCGCCGCCCTGGGTGTCACCGGGATTGGCTCCGCGCTCGTCTTCATCTCCTACGGTGCCCCCGATGTTGCGATCACCCAGCTCCTGGTTGAGACTCTCGTCGTCGTTCTGGTCGCCGCCGCGCTCCTGCAACTGCCTCTCCTCGATGCACCGGGCGAGAGCGATCATCGCCCCGCAGATGCCGTGCTTGCCATCGGCGTCGGCGGCGCGGTCACCGTCGTGATGCTCGCCGTCCTCGCGACCCCGCTCGACCGCCGCCTGTCCACATTCTTCGAAGCGGCAAGTTGGTCCGAGGCGTTCGGGCGCAACATCGTCAACGTGATCCTCGTCGACTTCCGCGCGCTCGACACGTTCGGAGAGATCGCCGTGGTCGTCATCGCCACGCTCGCGGCGCGGGCCCTCCTGGTCGCGCCGCGCACCAAGGCTGAGACCGATGTCGGTGTGCAGAAGGAGGCCGCAGAATGAACTCCATCATCCTTCGCGCCGGGACACGGGTCCTGGTCTCTCTTCTCCTGCTCTTCTCCGTCTACATGCTGTTGCGCGGCCACAATCAGCCGGGCGGTGGGTTCATCGGCGGGCTGACCGGCGCAACCGGATTTGTCCTTTACGCCATCGCCTGCGGCACCAAGGACGCCCGAGAGGCGCTCCGGTTGACGCCGGAGACCATCGCGATGGGCGGGCTCGGCATCGCGCTTGCAGCTGCCCTTCTGCCCGGACTGGTCGGTGAGAGCTTCTTCAAGGGCCTCTGGCTCTTCCTCGGGGCGACCGAGGGCTCGAAAGGGCTGCCGCTCTCGACCGTTCTGGTCTTCGACATCGGCGTCTATCTGGTCGTCTTCGGCGGCACTCTGACGCTCGTCTTCGCCCTAGAGGAGGCCGTCTGATGGAGAGCCTTCTGGCCATCGTCGTGGGCATCCTGGCCGCCTCGGCCGTCTACCTTATGATGGCCCGCTCGATGATGCGGTTTCTGTTCGGGCTGATGCTCCTTTCGAACGCGGCCAACCTGTCGATCTTCGTTGCCGGCCGTCTGACCGAGGGCGCTGCGCCACTGATCGAGGACGGCGCCGAGGCGCCCGCAGGGGCCGTCGCAAACGCGCTGCCCCAAGCCCTCGTTCTCACCGCAATCGTGATCGGGTTTGGCCTTTTTGCCTTCGCGCTTGTCCTTGTCTGGCGGGCGTGGACGATCCTCGGCACGCTCGAGGCGGATGACATGCGCATCGCCGAGCCAAAGGACCCCGCATGAGCTGGATCCTCGCTCTGCCGATTGCGATCCCGTTCGCTACCGCCGTCCTTGCATTCCTCCTCCGCCATGGTCCAGTTGGTCGGCTGATCTCGATCGGGGGGGCCGCGCTCCTCCTCGGCGCGACGCTCGTCCTGCTGACCGAAGTGGTGGAGCATGGGGTGATTGCCGCCCAAATGGGCGGCTGGTCGGCGCCCTTCGGCATCACCCTCGTCGCTGACCGGCTTTCGGCCGCCATGGCTCTGATCACGGCCATCATCGCGCTCACCGTCTCGGTCTTCGCAATGGGCGAGATTGGGGAGGAGGCCGAGAGCCTCGGCTACCACGCCCTCTTTCAAGTGCTGATCGCCGGCGTGACGGGCGCGTTTCTGACTGGGGATCTCTTCAACCTCTATGTCTGGTTCGAGGTGATGCTGATCGCGTCCTTCGGGCTCCTGGTCATGGGGGGCAGCCCGGCGCAGATCGATGGGGGCGTGAAATATGTTGCGCTGAACCTCATCTCGACCGTCATGTTCCTGACCGGGATCGGGATCCTCTACGGGATGACGGGGACGCTGAACCTCGCCGATCTCGCCTCCGCGACGGACACCGTGGATCAGGGCCTCCTGACTGTCGTCGCGATGATGTTCATGGTCGCCTTCGGGGTCAAAGCGGCGGTCTTCCCGCTCTTTTTCTGGCTGCCGGCGTCTTACCACACACCGGCCTTCGCGACCTCGGCGGTCTTTGCAGGGCTGCTCACGAAAGTGGGCGTCTACGCGCTCATCCGCATGTTCACGCTGGTCTTCGACAACGACCAGGCGTTCACCCACACGATCCTGCTTTGGGTTGCGGCGCTGACCATGGTTGTCGGCGTTTTGGGGGCCGCGGCGCAAAGCGACATGCGCCGGATCCTCTCATTCCACATCGTGAGCCAGATCGGCTATATGGTGATGGGGCTCGCGCTGATGACGCCGCTCGCCCTCATCGGCGCGGTGTTCTACCTCCTCCACCACATCGTGGTGAAGGCGAACCTGTTTCTCATCGCAGGCGTGGCGGACCGGATCACGGGTGGGACCGAGCTGTCGCGCATCGGCGGTCTCTACGCGACGGCACCGCTCCTCGCGCTCCTCTTCCTGATCCCGGCTTTCTCGCTTGCGGGCTTCCCGCCGCTTTCAGGGTTTTGGGCCAAGTACATCCTGGTCCGCGCCGCGCTCGAGGTGGAGGCCTGGGTTCTTGCCGCCGTCGCCCTCGCCGTGGGGCTCCTGACGATCTACTCTATGACGAAAATCTGGGCAGGCGCCTTCTGGTCGCCTCATCCGGACGGCCGGGACCCCTCTCTCGCTCAGCTCGCACCCGCCACCCGCGCCGCCAGCGTCTGGCCGATCGCGACGCTTGCCGTCGTCACCGTGCTGATCGGCCTCTTCCCGCAACCCTTCTACGCCTTCTCAGAGGCTGCAGCGGCAGATCTCCTCGACCCGACGGCCTACATCACCGCGGTTTTGGGAGCGCCGACATGAGCACGTTTGCGACCAACGCCCTCCTCGCAATCGCGTGGGCGGCGCTCTCGGGATCGTTCTCGCTGCTGACGCTCGCGACGGGCTTCGCGCTCGGCTACGGGGCGCTTTGGGTGGTGCAACCTCTGACCGGCCGGAGCCGGTACTTCGGGCGCGTCTTCGCCTGGATCCGCCTGATCGTGATGTTTCTCTACGAGCTCTTTGTGTCGAGCTTCTCTGTCGCGCTCGATGTGCTCACCCCGCAGCACCGATCCCGACCCGCGATCATCGACATGCCGCTCGACGTCAAGACCGATGCCGGGCTGCTCCTCGTCACAAACCTCATATCCCTCACCCCTGGCACATTGTCCCTCGACGTGTCCGAGGATCGAAAGACGCTCCGTGTGCATGCCATGTTCGCCGATGATCCCGAGGCGCTGTGCCGGCAACTCAAGAGCGGCATGGAGGCCTGGGTGATCGACGCGGTGGAGGCCTGATGACCCCTGAACTCTTCCTGTCCCGCACCCTTGATGTCGGGTTCGCGCTGGTCCTTCTGACCATTGCCCTGGCGCTTTATCGCCTCGTCCGCGGGCCGAGCCTTCCGGACCGGGTTGTCGCGCTCGACATGATGACGGTGACGCTGGTGGCCTTTTGCGGCCTCGCGGCGATCCGGTTCCGCGTCACAGCCTTCCTCGATGTCGCGGCGGTTCTTGCCCTTGTCGGGTTCCTTGCCACTGTGGCCCTCGCCCGCTTTGCCGAGCGTCGCAAAATTCGCCAGCAGGAGGAGACATGAGCGAGATCATCGCAGGCATCTTGATTCTCTCGGGGGGCATTTTTGCCGTGATCGGCGGCGTCGGGATCATCCGCATGCCCGATGTGCTGATCCGGATGCACGCCGCCACGAAGATCGGCACGCTCTCCACAGGTCTGATCCTTGCCGGGACCGCGGTGGTGCTCGCCGATGGCCACACGATCGCGATCGTCGTGGCCATCATCATCTTCCTGCTTCTGACCGCGCCGATTGGCGCGCATATGATCGGGCGGGCCGCCGTTCTCACCGGCGTGCCCCTCTATGAGCCGGACCACACCGAGGCAGACGACTAGCGCCATCGGTCCCACTCGGCGGGCGAGCCGTTGAACGCGTTGATGTCGACCGGCCCGTCCACACCGGGCACAATCCCGGTCCCTGTGTACTGCCAGAAGGTCCACGCCGCCCCGCGATAGGTCTCCGACGGGTGGCCGGCGACGGAGCGGAGCCAGAACTCCGTCCCCCGGAGGCGCCCGATGCCCGTCTCACGGTAGAAATCCGGCGTTGTGTAGACGATGGGCCGGCGGCCGTAGTGGCTCTCTAGGATGTCGAGAAAACGGTCCGCCGCCGCCTGGATGACGGCGCCCTCCGGCCGGTAGGGGCAGGTGCGTGAGGTCGGCGTCCATTCGAGGTCGAGGACATGCGGCAAGGCATTGGCACTGCGCGGGACATGGGCCATGAACCACTCCGCCTGCTCCTCCGGCGTTCGGCAGAAATAGTAGTAGTGGTAGGCGCCGCGCGCGATGCCTGCGCGCCCGGCGCCGGTCCAATGCGCCTCGAACATCGGGTCGGTGTGGTCTCCGCCCTCGGTTGCCTTGATGAACGTGAACGCGACGCCGGCGCGCGCCACAGCGCGCCAGTCGACCTCGCCCTGCCAGCGCGACACATCAAGCCCATGGACGTCGTAGTCATTGGGCGCCCGGCGGCCCCAGTCGTAGGGATCGTGATCGCCGTAGACGAGACCCGACCCACCGCCGCATGCGGTGAGCAAGATCAAACAGGCGAGACAGACGAGACGCATCGTGACAGCCTCCTCGACACCCCAACCCCAGGGTGCACGAGCCCCCCGCATGCGTGCCCCAGGCAAAGCGTCGCAGATCACTCCTCGCCTGCGTAGTACCCCACAACATCGCCGGAGGTCGTGACCCCAAGACCATTAAGAAGTCGGTTCACATAATTGAAATAGCAGACGATTTGATTGGCCTCCAGGATCTCGCCCTCGGTGAGACCCGCGGATCGGAGGCCCGCCACATCGGCCTCCACCATCTCCCCCGGCGCCACCGTAAGCTTCTGAGCATACCGGAGAAGGGCGAGTTCCGCGCCCTCGAACGCGTCCTCCGGGCGCCGCGCCCGAAGCGCCGACTCAATTGCGTCCGCCCGCGCGTCATCTCCGATCAGGTGACGCGCGTTCGCCCAGTGGTTGGCGTAGGAGTAGGGGCAGGTGTTCAGCACCGAGACATAGGAGGAGATCACCTCCTGCAGCCACATCGGCAGCGTGTTCGTCTCGTCGTGAAGGCACGCCCGGTAGAGCGTCACATGCCCCACCATTGTCGACGGGCGGAGCGAGTGCACGCGCATCACATTGTCCACAGTCCCGTGCGGCGTCCGCGCGAGGGACAGCGCAGCGCTGAGCGTGTCGTCCGCATCCTCATCCGAGATCATCTTGATCCAAGCCGTCATCCGACCCTCCTGCCGTTATCCTTCGCTGAGCGCGGGCATCTCCAACCCCTCGAGGAGCGCACCGGTCTGGACAAGATCCGTTGCCGCCGCGATGTCCGGGGCCAGAACGCGGTCCTCGCTCAGGTCCGGCACGCGCGTCCTGAGGCGCGCAATCGCCGTCTCCAGGGGCGGAGACGTGCGGAGCGGTGCGCGAAACCCGATGCCCTGGGCGGCGGCAATGGCCTCGATTGCCAGGATTGCCCCCAGGTTCTGCGTCATCTTCCGCAGTCGCATCGCGCCATGCGCCGCCATGCTGACATGATCCTCCTGATTGGCCGATGTCGGCGTCGAATCCGTCGAGCAGGGATTGGCGAGGTGCTTGTTCTCGCTCATCAGCGCGGCCGAGGTGACCTCCGCGATCATCAGGCCGGAGTTGATCCCGGGCTCGGGCGTGAGGAACGGTGGCAAGTCGAAGCTGAGCGCCGGGTCGACCATCAGCGCGATCCGGCGCTGTGCGATGGCGCCGATCTCAGCGAGCGCCAGGGCGATCTGGTCAGCGGCAAAGGCGACAGGCTCAGCATGGAAGTTGCCGCCCGAGACGATGTCGCCGGTGGCGAGCACCAGGGGGTTGTCGGTCGCCGCATTGGCCTCGACTTCGAGTGTCGCGGCGGCAAAGCGCATCAGGTCCGCCGCTGCACCCGCCACCTGCGGTTGGCAGCGGATGCAGTACGGGTCCTGCACCCGCGCGTCGCCGTCGCGGTGGCTCTCCCGGATGGCGGAGCCTTGCATCAGGCGCGCCTGGGCCGCCGCCGCCTCGATCTGGCCGCGATGGCCGCGCAGGGCATGGATCTCCGGGCGGAGCGGGTCGGTTGACCCCATGATCGCATCTGTGGAGAGCGCCGCGGTCAGGATCGACGTTTGAAAGAGGCGCCATCCGTCAAAGAGCGCCGCGAGAGTGACCGCCGTCGAAAACTGAGTGCCATTGAGGAGCGCCAGCCCCTCTTTCGGGCCGAGCGTCACCGGCGCCAGTCCAGCCTCGCGGAGGGCGTCGCGCCCCGGGCGCTCGGCGCCGTCGAAGACTGCCTCCCCCTCCCCGATCAGCACCGCCGCCATATGTGCCAGCGGCGCCAGGTCCCCCGACGCACCAACCGACCCCTGGACCGGCACCGATGGGGTGACATGGCACCGGAGCATCGCTTCGAGGAGCGCCACGGTCTCCCGCCGGACCCCGGACGCGCCGCGCCCGAGCGAAATGAGCTTCAAGATCATCATCAGACGGGTCGTCGGCGCGTCGAGCGGGGCGCCGACGCCGGCCGCATGCGACCGGACGAGGTTGCGCTGGAGCTCCGCTGTGCGCTCGGCGCCGATCTTGACGCTGGCGAGCTTACCAAAGCCCGTGTTCACCCCGTATATCGCCGGGCCTCCTGCGGCCGCGTCCGCCACGATCCGCACCGCGTCGTCAAGACCATCGTAGGACGCAAGCCGTGCCTCCTTGCCCCCGCGCCAAAGCGCTTCGAGGTGCCCGAGCGTGACCGAACCCGGCACCAGAACGTCGCTCATGTCAGGATCTCTCCCTTGGCAATGAACAGAGGCAGGCTTGGGCCGCTGCGTCCCTGAGCCGAAGGACGGCCCAGATCGACGAGGTGGGGTTTCTAAATCTCGTAGGGTCTGGCAGGCTGGGCACACTATGGGGGATGGCGAGCAGTTCGAGGAGAGTGTTTGGGCTCAAGCTGAGGCATCGCAGGCCGGTGCGCTTGCGCGTCTTTGCGCAGCCTTTGGAGCGCTTGATGAGCGGTTGCGCCGCGCCCCCGACGGATGGCGACATCGCCTCGCCCTCCTCGAAGCCTCTCATCTCAGCTGGCGCGCGGGCGACCGAGTGGCTGTTGACCGACTGGCGCTCTGGGCGGCGGCGCGGCAAGGCGGAGCGGGAACCGACACGCTGGCGCTCCAACGCGCAGACTGGGCGCGGCGACGCTTGTCGGCCGGTCCGGGACCCGCTGATGACCTTGAGACCTTTCTGGGCCGCCCCGCGGACGGCCGACGCGAGCCGCCACCGGAGAGCGACCTGCATCCGGTGACGGTGGCCGCCCGGCTCCATCTTCAATGGCTGGGCGACGGCGCCCTCTTGGAGACAGAGGCGAGCGTCGCGGCCGCGCGCCACGCGGCACGGGCTGGCGGACGCAGCGCGCTCTTCCTGCCGCTCGCCGGTGGGCCGGGTCTGGTGCCGCACCGGCCTGCCCCCTGGTACAAAGCCTGGATCGAGGCGGCCGATGCCGCAACCCACGCAGCCCTTGCCGAGCTTGAGCGGCTCGAACTCTGGGAAGAGGCGGCGGCGGACGCCATGTCCTCGATGTCCGGGCGGACGCCCCGCGCCCTCCGACGGGCGTTTGCGAGTTGGCCGATGCTCTCCGTTCAGGTCGCAGCGTCCGACACGCGTGCGAGCCGCGACGCCATCCGCCGCAACATTGAGATCATGGCAGCGCTTGGGCTCGTGCGCGAAATCACTGGCCAAAGACGCTACCGCATCTGGCAAGCCAATCTCTCGGGGCGTGCGCCGCACAAATAGGGGTCAGGTCCGGTTGCAATCCGCCGCTCGCGCACGCTCAGCGGATGCCAGCAAGCTCTCGATATGGGGCATGAACGACCGCCAGGCATCGAGCCTGAAGCTCTCGCGCCCGTCGCGCCAGAGAACGACCGAGACACCGTCGAACACTGTCCGACGCGCCTCGCCCTCGGGCAGGGCGGCGAGGTCGCGCGGACATCCGACGGAGAGGAGATCCAAAGCGCCCGGCCCGCTGATGCTGAGCGAGATCTCGCGGTCCGAGATGTCGACAAAACTGTGGATCGCAGAAAGCGCCTCGAAGCCGCTCACCAACCGCTCCCGCGCAGCCTCTGGCGCGAGGATCAGCCATTCATCGGGGCCCAGCATGAGCGCTTCGACACTGTTTGCGCTGGCGCGGGCACCGATCCGCTCCGGAAGCGCGAACCCGAGCGGGCCGGCAGCCCCCGCCCCGTCCTGCGGCGCGATGCGAAGCGAGAAGCGGCAGGCGGGCGCCAGAGCGGTGATCACCGTGGCCGCGGGCAGCAGATCTCGGGCAAGCTCGTTCATGGTCGGTCTCCTAGAGCTTCAGCCGATCGCCGTCGGGATCGTAAAAGACGGGGCTTGTGACCTCGGCCGACAGCGTAGCACCCGGCATCGGAATATGCACACGCTCCCCCATCCGGCTGTGGCCGTCGGCGAGGAGGGCGAGCGCAATGGGCCGGCCCAGCGCCGCACTCCGGTAAGACGATGTGACATGACCCACCATCGTCATCGGCAGCGGCTCGGACGGGTCGAGGACGATCTGCGCCCCCTCCTCAAGCTTGTCATCGGCGAGGAGGCCGACGAGCTCCCTCCGCCCAGCCGCCACAAGATCCGGGCGGGCGAGCGAGCGCTTGCCGACGAAATCTGGCTTCTTCTTCCCGATTGCCCAGGACAGTCCCGCATCGGCCGGGGTCACAGTGCCGTCCGTGTCCTGGCCGACGATGATGTAGCCCTTCTCGGCCCGCAGGACGTGCATGCTCTCCGTGCCGTAGGGGGTGATGCCGTGATCCGCACCTGCCGCCGCAACCTTGTCCCAGACCGCGCGCCCGTGACGCGCGGGCACATTGATCTCAAAGCCGAGCTCACCGGTGAAGGAGATCCGGAACAGTCGCGCAGGGACGCCGGCGACGGTTGTCTCCGCCACCGACATGTGCGGGAACGCCTCCGGCGACAGATCGAGCCCCTCGACCAGCGGTGCGATCACCTCCCGCGCCTTTGGGCCGTTGACCGCGATCACCGCCCATTGCTCGGTCGTCGACGTCAGCCAGACCCTCAGCTCCGGCCACTCTGTCTGGAGGTAGTCCTCCATCGTGTTCATCACACGCGCCGCCCCGCCGGTCGTCGTCGTCACATGGAAGAGGTCCGGGGCGAGCCGTCCGATCACGCCA
>JBCDHQ010000113.1:0-12324 GCA_038749815.1 Pseudomonadota bacterium
CGCCCAGCGGGGCGTCGACATCGCCGTGCTCGAAGGCCAGTCGCTCGGCGTGCACATGTTCGCGGGCGGCGCCCATATCGGCATCCTCGCCTGCCGAGACGAGCTGCGGGCGCTCGTGCCCGGACGCCTCGTCGGTGAGGTGAGCGACGTGTTCGGCAAGCCCGCCCTCGCGCTGACCTTTGAGGACCGAGAGCAGCACGTCGCCCGCGACCGCGCGACGAGCAACATCTGTTCGAACCAGGCGCTGAACGCAGTGCGGGTGGGCGCACACCTCTCCCTTCTCGGTCGCACCGGCCTGGCTGAGATCGCCGAGACCTCCGCCCGCGGCGCCCGCGCGCTGATCGCCGGGCTCACGGCCCTGCCGGGCGTGACTCAGCCGATTGAGGGGCAGATCCTCTTTGAGGGCGTCGTGGATTTCGGCAGCGAAGAACGGCGCAAAGCGGTGGAGGCCGCCTGCGCCCGCGCCGACATCTGGGCCGGCATCGGTCCGCGTGAGCATCCGGGCCTCAGCGACGGGGCGCTTCTGATCGCTGTGACGGAGACCAAGACGCCCGAGGATCTCGCGGCCTATCTCGAGGCCGCGGCAGCGGGCCTCGGCACCGACGTGTGGCCCGCGCTCACCGCAATGGCGGCAGCAGGCGGCACCGGCTTTCCTGCAGAGGAGCTCCCCGACACGCCCGAGCTCCGCCCGATGCCCGAGGTCGAGGTGGTCCGCCTCTACACCGGCCTCTCCCGGCAGAGCTTTGGGGTCGACACCGGGACCTATCCGCTCGGCTCCTGCACGATGAAGTACAATCCGAAGCGAAACGATGCGGCGGCGGAGCAGCCTGGCTTCCGCGCGCTCCATCCGTTCCAGCCGGCCGAGACCATGGCGGGGCTCCGCACGCTCTATACCGATCTCGCGGCGCATATCGGCGCGATCCTCGGCTATCCAGCCGTCGATCTGACGCCCGCCGCCGGCGCGCATGGCGAGTTTCGCGGTCTGACCATTGCCCGCCGCCATTTCGAAGAGCGGGGCGAGGCGCGGAACGAGGTGATCGTGCCAGACAGCGCCCACGGCACCAACCCGGCGACCGCCACCATGGTGGGATACCGCACCCGCATCATCCCGACGCGTTCGGATGGCCTGATGGACACCGAGGCGCTCCGACGGGCCGTCTCGGACCGGACGGCGGTCGTCATGATGACCAATCCCTCGACCTTCGGTCTCTTCGAGACCGAGATCGAGGAGATCGTGCGCGAAGCCCACGCGGCCGGCGCGCTGATGTATTATGACGGCGCCAACATGAACGCGCTCATGGGCCACACCAGCCCCGGTCGGATGGGCTTCGACATCGCACACATCAACGTCCACAAGACGCTTGGCACCCCTCATGGCGGCGGGGGACCCGGCGCGGGGCCCGTCGGTGTGACCGCAGCGCTCGCACACCATGTCTCACCGGGTTTCCGCGCGGGCGAGGCGGCGCTGCCGATCAAGATCTGGGGCGGACATGTCTCCGTCCTGATCCGCGCCTACGCCTACATCCGGTCCCTCGGCGCTGAGGGCCTGCGGCAGGTCTCGACCGATGCCGTGCTCAATGCGAACTACCTCGCGCACGCCCTTCGCGACGTGCTGCCCAAGATGTTCCCGCAGCACTGCATGCACGAGGTGCTCCTCAACGGCGCGTCGCTTCCCTGCACGACCCTCGACCTCTCCAAGCGGATGATCGACTTTGGCGTGCATCCACCGACGCTCGTCGGCGCGGGCTGTGTCTACTTCGGCGAGGCGATGAGCCGCGCGATGCTCTTCGAGCCGACGGAGACCGAGACAAAGGACAATCTCGACCGGCTTGCCGGCATCATCCGCGACATCGTGGCCGAAGCGCGCGACGTGCCGGAAATCGCCGCTTCCGCGCCCTATTCGACGCCCATCCGGCGGGTGAAGCTGGCGGGCGGCGCGCTCTAGAACGGAGGATCTGCCATGTGTGGCATCGCCGGGGCGATCAATGTGCCCCATCTGACCGAGGCGGACGTCGCCAAAATGATCGACGTGATCCGCTACCGGGGTCCGGATGAGGCGGGCGTGATCGCAAAGGGCCCGTGCCTTCTCGGCCATGCGCGCCTCGCCGTCGTCGATCCCGAGAATGGCGGCCAGCCGATGTCGAACACGGACGACACGGTCTGGGTCGTCTTCAACGGGGAGATCTACAACTTCGTCGAGATCCGCGAGGATCTGAAGGCAAAAGGCTACACGTTCAAATCCCGCTGCGACACGGAAGTGCTGGTCCATCTCTGGCGTGAGAAGGGCGAGGCGATGCTCGACGATCTGATCGGCATGTTCGCCTTCTGCCTCTGGGACACGCGGGAGGGACGCGGGATCCTCGCCCGCGACCGCCAGGGCATCAAACCCTGCTACATGATGGACATGGGCGAGGGGTTTGTCTTCGCGAGCGAGATCAAATCGATCCTCAGCCTGCCTGGCGTGAGCCGCGAGATCGATGATCTGGGCCTCAACATGGTCCACACCTTCAACTATTGCCTGCCGCCCCGCACCTGCATCAAAGGCGTGACGCATCTCGCGCCCGGCACGTTTCTTCGGATCGACGCGCGCGGCAAGCGCGAGGCGGTGCGCTACTGGTCCTGGCCGCTCACCGGCGACAAGCGCGAGATCGACGGGGAGCATTTCGCCGAGATCCTCGACGACGCAATCCGGCTACAGATGCGGTTCGATGTGGAAGGGTGCCTGTTCCTCTCCGGCGGTGTCGACAGCTCCGTCCTCGCGGCCCATCTTCGGCGGCAGTGGAACCGCAACACAGTGCGCGCCTACGCCCTCGACACCCGCGAGGAGGGGTTTGGGGAGTTTCATCTGGCCGAGCGGGTCGCCGCCACATACGGCTTTGACCTGACGCCGATCCAGTACGACTGGACCATCGTCCCCGACACGATCGAGAATGTCCTTTTCCACAATGACCAACCCCACGGGGACTTTTCGTTTTTCCTCATCCGCCGCCTCTGCGAGCAGGCGCATGCCGATGGCGTCATCGTCGCCTTCAACGGCGACGGTCCGGATGAGGCGCTCAGCGGCTTCGCCCATAACGAGGCATTTTTCGCCGATCAGACCCGTCTCAACTTCCCGCTGACGAGCTATTTCGACCGGCTCTGCTTCATGCCCCGCGCGCAGCGCGAACACCTCCTCGTGCCGGAGTTCGCCGCCGAGATGCCGGAGCCGATCGAGCTTTTCGAGGAGATCCTCGCGCCGTGGCGCCAGCTCGAGCCCGTGGACCAAGTGGCCGCCTATGAGTGCACATCGCTCGGCCCCGGCAACAACCTGATCAAGACCGACCGCATGGGTGCGGGCCTCGCCATCGAAGGGCGCTCCCCTTTCATGGATCACCGGATCTCGGCGATGTTTGCCCAGGCGCCGGTGGCGCAAAAGCAGAGGAACGGCATCGGCAAGCACTTCCTGAAATCCTTCGCGCTGCGTGACTTCCCCGAAGACCACATCTTCCGCAAAAAGAGCATGCCGACCCTGCCCATTGGTGAGTGGATCAAGGGCCCGCTCAAAGACTGGTCGCGGAGCCAGATCGAAGCGCTCGATCCCTCCCGCTACAACCGTGCGGCCGCCCTCGATCTCTTCGAAGATCATGTGGCGGAGCGTGCGAACCACACGCGCGAACTCCGCACGTTGATCATGGCCTCCGCATGGATCTGAACGAGCGTCTTCTCACCAGCCGGTGACGCTTCAGCCTCGCCAGTTCCGCCGGGCCGGGCGGAGACGTCTCTTCGTCACTTGCGCAACGGATGCACCGAGCGCCGCACCGTCAGTCCCGAGCGGCTGGCGGAAAGATCAGTATCGCCCTGAAATCATTCACGTTCGTCAGCGTCGGACCCGTCACGATTTGCCCGCCGATCTGGCCGAAAAACCCGTGCGCATCGTTGCTGCCGAGGGCCGTCTCCGCCGAGAGGCCCTGCGCCTCCGCCAGGGCAAGCGTACCCGGCCCGGCATAGGCCCCTGCCACTTCAGCGGCCCCGTCGACGCCGTCCGTATCGCAGGCCAGAACATGGATCCCGTCCTGCCCGGCGAGCGCACCGGCCGCTGCCAGAACGTACTCGGCATTGGGCCCCCCGACACCGTTGCCGCGACGTGTCACGGTGCACTCGCCCCCTGAGAGGAGCACGACCGGGCTCGCGCCGGCGCTCAGACCGGCCTGAATGTCACGCGCCAAGGCGACATGGGCAGCCGCCAAGTCCCGTGCCTCCCCCTCGAGCGCATCGCCGTGGATCCGCGGGTCCACGCCTGCCCCGCGCGCACGCTCCGCCGCAGCCGCGAGGGACTGGGATGGCGCCGCGATGATCACAGTCTCGGCGCGCGCGAGGCGCGGATCCGAAGGCGGCACAACCGCGCCGTGCCGGGACAGCACGTCCCGCACAGCGCCCGCCGGCTCGATGCCCCAGCGATCGAGGATCTCTCGTGCCTCGGTGGGCGTGCTCGGCTCAGCGACAGTGGGACCGGAGGCAATCTCACTCGGTCGGTCGCCGGGTACGTCGGAGATGAGAAGCGTTCGGATCGCCGCCGGCGCACATGCGGCCGCCAGTTGCCCGCCTTTGACCCGGCTGAGATGCTTGCGCACCACGTTCATTTGACCGATCGGTGCGCCGGAGGCCAAGAGATCCCGCGTCACCCCCATCTTGTCGTCGAGGGTCATCCCGTCCCGAGGGGCGCACAGCAGCGCCGAGCCGCCCCCTGAGATCAGCGCAAGGACGAGGTCATCGGCGGTCAGACCCGACACAAGATCCAGCATGCGGCGCGTTGCAGCCTCGCCGACGGCGTCCGGCACTGGGTGTGCGGCTTCGACGATCTCGATCCCGGCCGTCGGGCGGCCGTAGCCGTAGCGCGTGATCACCAGACCCTCGGCGGGGCCGATCTCGGCCTCCACCGCTTCGGCCATCCGAGCGCTGGCCTTGCCCGCGCCGATCACCACGAAGCGGCCCTTCGGGCGGCCCGGCAAGTGAGGCGGGACCACGCGCATCGGGTCCGCCACCTCCACCGCCCTCGTAAACAGCGACATCAGAAAGGCCCGCGGATCATCCACACCCCTCACGGTTCGCTCGAGCGTCACGGTGCGGGCCGTGCGATCTGCACATGCGGCCCTGACAAGTTCGGCCCTCCGTACGCACACTCCATCCCAAGTCCTTTCTGCGATGTCGCCGCCACGGTGCGCCGGAGGATGAGGATCTGTCCAGGGGACATCCGCCATCGGCTGGATCTCGCGGCGCACTGACACAAGTGTCATTTGGCGGCGCCGGCCTCGCGACATATGTCGCACATCAACTCTGGTCAGGATGGTGTGCATGTTGGAATACCTGTTCGCCTATGGCGCGGGCCTCTTGACGCTGATCAACCCGTGCGTGCTTCCGGTGTTGCCGATTGTCCTGGCCTCGTCGCTGCAATCGGACCGGCGCGGGCCATTGGCGCTCGCCGCTGGAATGTCCGTCAGCTTTGTGGCGTTTGGAATGGGCGTGACGGCGATCGGTCCGGCCATCGGGCTCGACCAGCTTCTCCTGGCGCAGATCGGGGCGGGCATGATGATCGCCTTTGGCGCCGTCCTTGTCTTCCCCACTCTCGGTCACCGGTTTGAGCTTGCGACGGCCGGCATCGCGGCCAGTGCGGACGGCCGCATGCAGGGCATGGATCTCTCCGGCACGCGCGGGCAGTTTGTCGGCGGACTTCTCCTCGGCGCCGTGTGGTCACCCTGCATCGGGCCGACCCTTGGCGGGGCGATCGCGCTCGCGAGCCAGGGGACGAACCTCGGTCACGCCTTCATGATCATGGTCTTCTTTGCGCTCGGCGTGTCGACCCTGATCCTCGGCCTCGGGTTCGGCGCGCAATCGGCGATCCGAGCGCGGACCTCGCGGCTCCGCGGCCTGGCCGAACGCTCAAAATCGATGATGGGCGTGATCTTCATCGGCGTTGGCCTGATGCTTCTCCTTGGTGTGCACCATGTGGTCGAAGCCTGGGCCATAGAGACGCTGCCCTACTGGTTCCAAGACCTCTCCATTGCCCTCTGACACAGGTTGACCCCATGCCCCATCTCCACCGCCGCACCGTCCTTGCCACTGGCCTTGCAGCACTCCTCGCCCCGATGGCGCGGGCGAGCGAGACGCTCGACTACAGCGATGGCCTGATCGAGACGGCGCTCGCCAACGGCGAGACCGTGTTCGTCGAGTACGGCGCCAAGTGGTGCAGCACCTGCGCCCGGCAGGAGCGGGTGATTGGCGCGCTTCGCGCGGCGAACCCCGCCTACGACGCTGCGATGATGTTTGTCCGGGTCGATTGGGATGCCTTTCGCCGGGAGGAGGTGACGACCTCACGCAACATCCCGCGCCGCTCCACTTTGGTCCTGCTCCGCGGCGAAGAGGAGCTCGGCCGGCTCGTCGCGTCCACGCGGGAGGCCGACATCAAAGCGCTCCTCGATCTGGGGCTTGTGCCGGCAACCTGACGCTCACCACTCAACCCAAGTGCAGCTGTCGTAGTTCGGCGCGATGGAGCTCGTGTAGACCGAGCCGTTCTTCCAGTAGTTGCCGGAATGCAGGTGGCAGTGGCGCCCGAGCATGCTGGCCGCGACAGCGACGTGCAGCCTGTCGGTGAAGACCCGCTCATACCCCGCAATGGTCGCGAAAAACGGCGTCACGTCAGACCGGTCGTTTCCGCGGCGGCTGAGATCGACATTCCCCTTGCCGCGCGTGGCATTCGGGTTCCGCTCCCTGTCGCCACGGAAAAAGCTTCCATCGGATCCCGCGGCCTCGGGCGCCTCGATCTCGAGATCGATAAAGAACGCCATGTCATGGCAGAAGATGGACGCCGGAATGCTCTCTGCGCTCTCCTTCAAGTCGCGGCGGATGTAGGTGACGTTCTCAGGCGCCACGGGCCCACGATCGAAACTCGTCGGCATCACCACGACGTGGTGGAAGTACGGGGCGACCGAGCCCACAAACCCGCGGGAGCGGAAGTAGTTCCGCGACCAGGACCCGCCGCCGCCCGCAATGAGGACCGAGGAGCGCAGCGGCTCCAACGCTGCGCCACCTTCCTTGACGAGCGCTTCGATCTCCGGGCGATACCGCGTCACGTGGTCGACGCCGTGTGCGGCCAGGAACTGGCCGGTGCCGCAATGGATCAGCCCGTCCCCCCAATTGCCGCCATTGGGCGCGTAGATGACCTCCCGCGTCCCTGCCAGATCCTTGATCCGCGCGGCGAGTGCGTCGAAGGGCTCGCTTGCCCTCAGGTTTTTGAGGCGCATGGCCGGCCCTCCCCATCCTCGTTCGGGGATGGCACCTGAGGCGCGGGTGCGCAAGCCTGGTTGCCGGCGCGCCCAGCGGACGTTAATTTGGGACAGTCGGGGCGGACGGTGGGGCAGGTATGATGGACGAAACCCTCAGCGGCGACCACGCGGCCGGACGCAACCTCGATTTCGTGATCTTTGGCGTGCCGCGGAGCGGGACGACAGCGCTCACCCACTACATCTCTGCGGTCGACGGGATCCACTGCAGCTCGGAGCTTTTTGGGATCCGCCGAGATCATGCGCGTCTCGTTGCCCCGAAATGCTTTTTCGACAAAGCCAGCAAGGGCATGACGGCAAGCGTCCAGCGCACGCTTGATGCCATCGACGGGGGCGGGGTGCGGATCTACGGCAACAAGACGCCCCGCTACTTCTTCAACCTCAAGCCCCTGATGGCGGGGATCGGGACGCCCGCGGGCAGCGGCCGCGCCCTCCTCTCCTACCGCAATTTGCGGGATGTCGCGCGGTCCTACGCCTCGCGCGCCGCGCGCCCGAACGATGACTGGCCGCAGGAGCGGACGGGCGTTTACGCCGCGCTCGATATGATCGTCCTGCTGAAAGCGTTGGTGGAGGTTGACGGCACACGCATCCTGGTCGTGCCGCATGACGCGCTCCTCGCCGATTGGCAAAGCGTGACCCGCCAGTGCGCGACCTTCCTCACCGAGGATCCACACCCCGTCATCGATGCCGACGCTGCGGGCTCCGCCGAGGTGTTGCACCAGCGCGACCGCTCCCGCCCTTATGCGGAGCCGTCGCGGGCCGATCAGCGGGCGCTCGCACGGCTCGACATAGACGCCATAGAGGAGTGTTTCGGCCGCGAGGAGCCGTTCCTCCTTGCCGAGGTTCAGGACACGCTTCGCCAGCTCGCCGCGCGGCTGCCCAAAAACCCGCAGGCTTTCGCTGAGCGGATGTTGCTGCCAGAGGGTGGCGAGCCGACGGGATATGCGCAGCTCTGGTTTCGCGATGTGCGGCTTTTCCGCGGGCGGAAGGCGCCCCGCGCGATCGCCACCAAACTCCGCTCGTTCTACGTCAATCGCGATGTGGACACCGGACGGCGCGCCTTTATCGAGGGTCATCTCGAGAAATTCGGGGACACCCTCTCACCGACGCGAGTTCCCGCCGTCGATGCCTATACCGAGGGATATGACGCCCTCGCCTTCGTGCCGGCTTCAGTCGAGCGCCCGATCCAGGCGCCGCGCCACATGCCCGAGCAAACGATGTCGGCCTGCTTCCTCAGCCACGCGACCATTTGGCAGCGGATGCTCGATGAGGACGTGCCGATCGCCCTCGTCGTCGAAGACGATGTCGAGATCACGCCGCGGGTGCGGGCGCTCGCCGCTCAGCTGCCGAGCCTTGAGGAGGCCGACCTGATCTTCGTCAACGACCGGGTCGTGCGCTACCGCCGGCTGGTGCCTGAGGCGGAGAACCCAGAGGGTCTTCTTGCCATCGACACGCTTCATTCCGGGGCGGCTCGGGCGCTTGAACCCGGGACCTTTGAGCGCTCCACGATTGTGCCGGAGGGCCGGCTGAAGACGGCGCCGGGCTCGGATGGCTACGTGGTGACGAAGACGGGCGCGGCGCGGCTCCTCCACAATCTGGGCGTCTTCGGTCGGTTTTGCCATGTCGACAACTTCCTCTTCGCCAGTTGCCTGTCGCCTGCTGAGGTCGCAACCCTCCCGCAGGTGCCCAGCAAGTTCGAAGTGGTGACGAGGTCACTCGCCAAAGGCGGTGTGCAGCTTCGGGGCTGGGTGACGGATCAACCGGTGGTCATCGACCGCCACAAGCAGGTCGGCGGCACGGTCCTGCACGCCTACAAAAAGGCCAAGGCCGTGCCCGTGGCGGAGTGAGCGTCAGCGCAGGCCATCCGTGCCGGTGACCTGCCAGGCTTCGAGCCCGCCCATCCGGCTGTGCACCCGTCCGCCGGAGGACATGGCGAGGGCGAAGACGATCTCGGCGGCGCGCGGTCCATCGGGAAGGCCCACTTCGATGCCATCGAAATGGCTCCGGACATAGGCCGCGTTGATGTGACCGAGGGGGATGTCGAGGCGGGTGCCGATCCCGCCGCGCTTCATGCAGGAGGGCACAATGGCGTTTGACTGCCCCAAGAGCCCCCGCATCGCGTAGCCGCCCGGCACGTGCCAGAGCGCGCCGTGCTCCAGTTCCCCCGCCTCTCCGACGATCGCCCCTTTGCCGTAGCCGTCGACCGCGTCCTTGCCGCCGAGCGCATCGATGAGCCGCTCACTCATCTCTGCGCCGAGGGGCTTCAGGTCCTCCATTGCAGGCTGGAGATCGGGCTCAAAGCGGCCGGCGAACGGGTTCGCGACGCAGGCGAGGATCGCGCCCAGCCGGCGGGGCGTCTCGGGGGGCGGACCGCCATCGTGGCGCACCTCCTCAAGGATCATCTGGAGCTTCCGGATCGGGAAGTCATGCATGGGCGGGGATCTCCTCACGTGGGGCGACGATCCGGCGACGGCCGGCGAGGCTGAGCTGTGCCTGTTCGATGAGACCGCGGGCCCTGAAGCGCTCAGCGAGGGCGGCCCCCCGGGTGAGCGCCATCTGGCAGTCCTGGTCCGACAACGGGCCGACACCCGTGGTCACGAGGCGCGCGCCGAGATCGCTCTCGGGTGAGATCTCGGAGGCGGGCACGCGGCGGATGCCCGGGTGCCCCGGCAGGTCGACTGCATTGGCAATCAACGTCGCGGCCGCATCAGCGCCCGCGGCTGTCCCAGCAGCGACGCTCACGGCATCGGCGATCCCGAGAGACAGGCTCCGCCCCCGCCAACCCGAGGTGGCGAGACCGCGCGCCCGGTCCTCAGCGCGGATGTGGATAGGCCCGGAGGCGCCCTGGACTGTCAGACCTTCTCCGGGCGCAAGGTAGAACGCGATGTCCCCCCCGTTGTTCACATAGGCTTTGGCAGGTCGGCACTGCAGCAGCACGTCGAGGATCTCGTCGGCCACAGCGCCGGCCACGGCCGCCATTGGCGTGACGAAGCCCTCAAAGGGCGCCACCGCGCGGGCCATGCGGCGGGCCACCGGGTCGGCGAAGACCCGGCCGTCGAGCGGGCGGCGGAGGGATGGCAGCTCCTCGACAAGCCCCTCGAGGAGACCCTGGAAGCGCTTCACCGCGCAGGCATAGGCAGGGCCTCGCTCCGTCCCGAACACCTCCAAGATCAGATCAATCGGCCCGTGGTGGAGGTGCAAGCGCTTGCCGTCGGGGAGGAGTGAGGCCTCCGCCCCGCTCATCCGCCCACCCCGATCACCCGGGTCGCGTCGCCGTAGGCCCCGCCCGTCTCGAGGACATCGGAGAGCTCCCGGATGACGCTGCCATGCCCGCCGAGGCGGAGATACTCCGCCCGACTCGTCGTGAACTCAAGCGGCGCGACGAGGGCGGGTGTCGGGACGGAGCCGAAGGCGCCGTCTGGCACGGCTGAGACGTCGACCATGATCGTGATGCCGCCGCCGGGCCACACAAAGACCGGCGCACCGCCAATTGTGACCCGCGTGGCGGCCTCTTGAACCGAGCGCGTCAGATGGATCGGGTTCTGCGTGACGCCGGAGCGGAGCGATCCGCCCGCACCACCGACAAAGAGCACGGTGCAGAGGGCCGGCTCGCAATTCTGGGCGATGAGATCGACGGAGGCCGCAAGCGCCTCGGGCATCGCGCGGGGGACGGCGTCGAGCGTGTCGGTCAGCTCGTAGTAGCCCGCGTGCTCCCCCGTCGTTGACACCATCAGCAGGCGGAGGCCCGGACGTGCGCCCTTTTCCGGACGCCAGGGCGCAAGGATCGAGAGCGGATCCTCGATGTCCGTGCCGCCCCAGCCGAGCCCTGGGTTTGCCACCTTGAAATACCGTCCCGGCGTGGAGCGGCGGCCGCGGATGCGGATGCCGGTGTCTGGCCAGTCGATCTCTTTGCCCGCCTGATGCTCGGAGACGACGCCCGTGATGTGGTCGTCGACGACCACCACCTCATCGACAAGCCCCTGCCATTGCGAGGCGAACATCCCGATCGTGGCAGAGCCGCAGCCGACACGCATCCGCGCCTCTCGCGTGCCATCGACAATGGGGGCCTGACCGGCCTCAACCACGACCTCGGAGCCGCCCTCGATCTCGAGCGGAACGGCCTCCTTGTTGCAGAGCCGGAGGAGGGCGTCGCAGGTTGCGCGCCCCTCCGCCTTCGAGCCGCCGGTCAAGTGGTCAACGCCTCCAAGCGAGAGCATCTGGGAGCCATATTCCGACGTCGTAACATGGCCGACGACCTCTCCCGCACTCCGCACTGGGGCGGCCTCGGGGCCGAGATGGCGGTCGGTGTCGATCTTCACCTTCACGCCGCAATAGGAGAAGATGGCCTCCGTGACGACCGTGACGCAGTCGACGCCCTCGATCTCGCGGCTGACGATGAACGGCGCTGGCTTGTAGTCGGGATAGGTCGTGCCTGCGCCGATGGCGGAGACCACGACATCCTCGCCCCGCGCCGTGCGCCCGTCCCAATCGGCCGTGAGGAAAGGCTTCACCGCCTCCCCCTTGGCGAGGCGGCGGTCGAGGATGGTCAGCGGATCGCACCGGATGATCCGGCCGCCTTCATTGGCGTAGCGGTCGCAGGCGCCTGACTTGCCCTCCGCGATGTAGCACATGACCGGGCACGCGTCGCAGCGGATCTTCTCGCTGCTCACCCGAGCGCCTCGATCGCAGCGCGGAGGCGGTGGGGCAGCACCGGCACTTTCGTGACGCGTGCCCCGCTTGCATCGCGGATGGCATTGAGGATCGCGGGCGCGGTCGGGATCAGCGCATGCTCCCCGAGACCGCGCGCGCCCATTGGCCCCTCGGGATCGGGCTTCTCGATCAGGATCGAGACGACCTCCGGCATGTCGCCAATGGTCGGGATCAGATAGTCGTGGAGGTTCTCGGTCCGGCCCGGCACGAACTCCTCCATCAGCGCGAGGCCGAGGCCCTGGGCGATGCCGCCCTCGATCTGGCCCTCGGCAAGCACTGGGTTGATCGCGCGCCCGAG
>JBCDHQ010000114.1:0-12217 GCA_038749815.1 Pseudomonadota bacterium
CAACCTCAAATTCGACGTGGAGCTCATCGCCCCGATCGCGATGGAGGAGACACTCCGCTTCGCCATCCGCGAAGGCGGCCGCACCGTCGGCGCCGGCGTCGTCTCCAAAATCCTCGAGTAAACCCCGCGCGCCGGGGGCGCCGCCCCCGGTCGCTGCCAGACAAGGGCGACAGATGCAGAGCCAAAACATAAGAATACGGCTGAAGGCGTTCGACTACCGAGTGCTCGACGCCAGCACGGCCGAGATCGTGTCGACCGCCAAGCGGACCGGCGCGCGCGTGCGCGGGCCGATCCCGCTGCCGAACAAGATCGAGCGGTTCACGGTTCTCCGTGGCCCGCATATCGACAAGAAGAGCCGGGAGCAGTTCGAAATTCGGACGCACAAACGGCTGCTCGATATCGTAGACCCGACGCCGCAAACGGTGGACGCGCTTATGAAGCTCGACCTCGCGGCCGGTGTCGATGTCGAGATCAAACTCTGAGGAGGGTCCCATGCGTTCGGGAGTGATCGCACGGAAGGTCGGGATGACGCGCCTCTTTCTAGAGGACGGGCGGCAGATCCCCGTGACCGTTCTGGCGATGGAAAAATGCCAGGTCGTCGCACAGCGGACGGCTGAGAAGGATGGCTACACGGCTGTCCAGCTCGGCTCTGGCGCGGCAAAGGCCAAGAACACGACACAGCCGATGCGGGGGCACTTCGCCGTCGCGAAGGTGGAGCCGAAGCGCAAGGTCGCGGAGTTCCGGGTGTCGCCAGAGAACTTGATCGAGGTGGGGGCGGAGATCACGGCTGACCACTATCTCGAGGGTCAGTATGTCGATATTGCGGGCACCACGGTCGGCAAGGGCTTTGCCGGTGCGATGAAGCGGCACAATTTCGGCGGCCTCCGCGCCTCGCACGGGGTGTCGATCAGCCACCGGAGCCACGGATCGACCGGTCAGTGTCAGGATCCGGGCCGTGTCTTCAAAGGCAAGAAGATGGCCGGTCACATGGGCTCCGTCCGGGTCACGACGCAGAACCTGCAGGTCGTGAAGACGGATGTCGACCGTGGCCTGATCATGGTCAAGGGCGCCGTGCCCGGCTCGAAAGGTGGTTGGGTGACGATCAAGGATGCGGTCAAGAAGCCCGCGCCCGAGAACATCGCACTCCCCGCCGCGATCCGTCAGGCGGAGGCGCCAGCAGATGCCGCCGAGGGGGGTGAGGAATGAAGGCTGATGTGATCACCCTCGCCAAGGACGGCGCCGGTGAGATCGACCTCGCCGATGAGGTCTTCGGTCTCGAGCCCCGGCGCGACATCCTGCACCGCGTGGTGCGCTACCAGCTGGCCAAGCGGCAGCAGGGGACGCACAAGGTCAAGACGCGGCGCGAGACGTCCTACTCGACCAAGAAGATCTACCGCCAGAAGGGCACCGGCGGCGCGCGCCACGGCGACCGGAACGCACCGATCTTCCGCAAAGGCGGCGTCTACAAGGGCCCGACCCCACGCTCCCACGCGCATGAGCTGAACAAGAAGTTCCGGAAGCTCGGGCTGCGCCACGCGCTCTCGGCCAAAGCCGGGGCGGGGGAGCTTGTGGTGCTCGACACCGCGGAGATGGCGGAGCCGAAGACGGCGCCCCTCGCCAAGGCGGTGAAGGCGCTCGGCTGGAAGAACGTGCTGGTGATCGACGGTCCGGCGGTCAACGAGAACTTTGCGGTGGCCGCGCGCAACATCGATGGGCTCGACGTGCTGCCGAGCCAGGGCGCCAATGTCTACGACATCTTGAAAGCCAACACGCTGGTTCTGACCAAGGCGGGCGTCGAGGCGTTGGAGGCGCGGCTCAAATGATCAAGCCTGAGCATTACGATGTGATCCGTCGCCCGATCATCACGGAGAAGGCGACGATGGCCTCCGAGGCCGGCGCGGTCGTCTTTGAGGTCGCGATCGATGCGTCGAAACCGGTGATCAAGGAGGCCGTTGAAAGCCTCTTTGGCGTGAAGGTCAAAGCGGTCAACACGACCGTGACCAAAGGAAAGGTGAAGCGGTTCCGGGGACGTCTCGGAACCCGCAAGGATGTCAAGAAGGCCTATGTGACGCTCGAGGATGGCAACACCATCGACGTCACGACGGGTCTTTAGAGAGCGAAGCGGAAGACAGAAAGCATGGCACTGAAGTCGTATAAGCCGACAACGCCAGGCCAGCGCGGGCTGGTTCTGATCGACCGTTCGGAGCTTTGGAAAGGTCGCCCTGTGAAGGCCCTCACTGAGGGCCTCACGAAAAAGGCGGGCCGGAACAACACCGGGCGGATCACGATGCGCCGACGCGGCGGAGGGGCGAAGCGCCTCTACCGGATCGTCGATTTCAAGCGGCGCAAAGTGGGTATGGAGGCCGTGGTGGAGCGGATCGAGTACGATCCGAACCGCACCGCGTTCATCGCTCTGATCAAGTATTCGGACGGGGAGCAGGCCTACATCCTCGCACCTCAGCGTTTGGCAGTGGGCGACAAGGTCGTCTCTGGCACCAAGGCCGACATCAAGCCCGGCAACGCGATGCCCTTCTCCGGCATGCCGATCGGGACGATCGTCCACAATGTCGAGATGAAGCCGGGCAAGGGCGGCCAGATCGCGCGCTCCGCCGGCACCTATGCCCAGTTCGTGGGCCGTGACGGCGGCTACGCGCAGATCCGGCTTTCGTCCGGAGAACTTCGGCTGGTCCGGCAGGAGTGTATGGCGACGGTGGGCGCGGTCTCGAACCCCGATCACTCGAACCAGAACTACGGCAAAGCCGGTCGGAACCGCTATCGCGGCCGTCGTCCGTCCGTTCGCGGCGTCGTTATGAACCCCATCGATCACCCGCATGGCGGCGGTGAGGGTCGAACCTCCGGCGGCCGCGATCCCGTCACGCCCTGGGGCGTGCCCACCAAGGGCAAACGCACCCGCAAGAACAAGACGACCGACAAGTTCATCCTCCGGTCCCGTCACGCCAAGAAGAAGGGTCGCTAAATGCCGCGCTCTGTCTGGAAAGGCCCCTTCGTCGACAGTTACGTCTTGAAGAAGGCCGAGAAGGTTCGCGAATCGGGCCGCAACGAAGTCATCAAGATATGGTCGCGTCGCTCGACCATTCTGCCGCAGTTCGTGGGCCTCACCTTTGGCGTCTACAACGGCCAGAAACACATTCCTGTGCTCGTCTCCGAAGAGATGATCGGCCAGAAGTTCGGTGAGTACTCGCCGACGCGCACCTATTACGGTCACGCGGCCGACAAGAAAGCGAGGCGGAAGTAACCCATGGGCAAGGAAAAGAGCCCGCGACGTGTGGGCGAAAACGAGGCGATGGCGGTGAACAAGATGATCCGCACCAGCCCTCAGAAGCTGAACCTCGTCGCTGCGATGATCCGGAACAAGCCGGTCGACAAAGCACTGACAGATCTCACGTTCTCAAAAAAGCGGATCGCGGGAGAGGTCAAGAAAACGCTCGAGAGCGCGATCGCCAATGCCGAGAACAACCACAATCTCGATGTGGATGAGTTGATCGTGGCCGAGGCGCATGTCGGTAAGAACTTGGTGATGAAACGCGGCCGTCCGAGGGCGCGCGGTCGCTTCGGCAAGATCCTGAAGCCCTTCAGCCAGTTGACGATCAAAGTGCGGCAAATCGAGGAGCAAGCCTGATGGGACATAAGGTCAATCCGATCGGCCTCCGGCTTCAGGTGAACCGCACCTGGGACAGTCGCTGGTTCGCCGATGGCAAGGAATACGGATCCCTCCTCCATGAGGACTTGGCGATCCGAGAGTACATCAAGAAGAACTGCGCTCAGTCCGGGATTTCCCGCGTCGTGATTGAGCGCCCGCATAAGAAGTGTCGCGTCACGATCCACGCGGCCCGTCCCGGTGTGATCATCGGCAAGAAGGGCGCGGACATCGAGAACCTGCGCAAGAGCGTCGCGAAGCTGACGGCCTCCGAGCTGCATCTCAACATTGTTGAGGTCAGGAAGCCGGAGATTGACGCGCAGCTCGTGGCCGAGAACATCGGCCAGCAGCTCGAGCGTCGGGTCAGCTTCCGCCGCGCGATGAAGCGGGCGGTGCAGAATTCCATGCGGATGGGCGCGCTCGGCATCCGGGTGAACGTCGCGGGCCGGCTCGGCGGCGCCGAGATCGCACGGACGGAGTGGTACCGCGAGGGCCGCGTGCCGCTCCACACACTTCGCGCCGACATCGACTACGCGCATTACGAAGCGCTGACCGCATATGGGATCATCGGGATCAAGGTCTGGATCTTCAAAGGCGAGATCCTGGAGCACGACCCCCAAGCGCGGGAGCGGCGCCAGACGGAACTGCAAGAGGGCGCGGTCGGCGGACGTCCCCCGCGTCGGAGGGATAACTGATGCTGTCGCCCAAACGCACCAAGTACCGCAAGCAGCATAAGGGCCGGATCCACGGCCTGGCCAAGGGCGGCACCGACCTCAACTTCGGCGCCTACGGTCTGAAGGCGCTGGAGCCCGAGCGGATCACCGCCCGCCAGATCGAGGCGGCGCGGCGCGCCATGACGCGCCACATGAAGCGGCAGGGTCGCGTCTGGATCCGCGTGTTCCCTGATGTGCCGGTGTCAAAGAAGCCGACCGAAGTCCGGATGGGCAAAGGCAAAGGCTCGGTGGAGTACTGGGCGGCCAAGGTGAAGCCCGGACGGATCATGTTCGAAATCGACGGCGTCGCCGAAGACACCGCCCGCGAGGCACTCCGCCTTGCCGCGATGAAGATGCCGGTCAAGTGTCGCTTTGTGCAGCGCGAGGATTGGTGAGGAGGGACGTTGCCCCGAAGTCACAGGGCAACGCCGTTGTTAGAGTTTAAATGTAGCCAAGCCAATGAGCTACAGATAACAAGGCGATCGCCACGTTTAGGAGAGCAGTCAAGGCTTCAAAACTCACTGCTTTTCCTTCCGAGGTACCACCTTTTGACCCGCTCCCTCTTCAGAGGGGGCGGGCTCTTCACTTAGTCCAGTTTGCATTCAACAACGCTCCTTCCATTTCAGGTTGCTCAGGTTCCAAGGCACGCACGTCTGTCTTTTGCATCGGATGTGCGCGATTACAGCGGTGACAGCCGAAGCTGCTCCGTTCCGAAATGTGTCCCCTTGTCCTGAGCTGCCTGTGGATAAAATCCAACCTTGAAGCTTCCTAAACAGAACCGTGAACTTTGTGAGTCAGACGTGTGACGAGCCGTTGACACCTGTTCGGAGGGTGAGCGCGCTGTTTGGCCGTCTTTGAGTGCCCACTGCTGGAGAAAGCGGTTGCACTCAACGAGCGAGGGCCTTAGGAGAAGGCCTCCACTGGGCGTTTGGGTGACCTTCGGGGCCTGCCGGTGATGTTGAAAGGATGACGATGAACGCTGCTGAGCTGCGGGCGAAAACGCCCGATGAGCTTCGATCCGAGCTCGAAAAACTGAAGAAGGAGGCGTTCAACCTCCGCTTCCAGGCGGCCACGGGCCAGCTGGAGAACACAGCGCGGATGCGTGTGGTGCGCCGCGATGTGGCGCGCGTGAAGACGATCATGACCGAAAAAGCGGGGGACGCCTGATGCCCAAACGTATCCTTCAGGGCACTGTGACCTCGGACAAGAACGCGCAGACCGTGACAGTTCTGGTCGAGCGGCGCTTCACGCATCCGGTTCTGAAAAAGACCATCAAGAGTTCCAAGAAGTACCGCGCGCATGACGCGGCGGACCAGTTCAAGATCGGCGACACCGTCCGCATTCAGGAATGTGCGCCGATCTCGAAAACCAAACGCTGGGAGGTGATCGCCGAGTAGGCGCACACCTTCCGGTTTGAACGAAACCGCGGGGGCATCCCCGCAGGTCGGGAGAAACCAAGTATGATCCAGATGCAGACCAATCTGGACGTCGCCGACAATTCCGGCGCGCGACGTGTCCAGTGCATCAAGGTCCTCGGCGGATCGAAGCGAAAATACGCATCCGTGGGTGACATCATCGTCGTCTCCGTCAAGGAGGCGATCCCCCGCGGCCGCGTGAAGAAGGGCGATGTGCGCAAGGCCGTCGTCGTGCGCACCGCTAAGGAGGTGTTCCGCGATGACGGGACCTGCATCCGCTTTGACCGGAACGCGGCCGTGATCCTCAACAACGCGGGCGAGCCCGTGGGCACGCGTATTTTTGGGCCGGTGGTCCGCGAGCTCCGCGCCAAGAACTTCATGAAAATCATCAGCCTCGCGCCGGAGGTGCTCTGATGGCTGCGAAGCTCAAAAAAGGTGACAAAGTCATCGTGCTGGCGGGCAAGGACAAGGGCCGCGAGGGCGAGATCGTGCGGATGATGCCGAAAGACGGCAAGGCGATTGTCGATGGGATCAACACCGCAATCCGCCACCGCCGCCAGGATCGCCAGGGCGAGGGCGGGCGCATTCCGGTCGACATGCCAATCGACCTCTCCAACCTCGCACTGAAAGACCCCAAGACGGGGGAGCCGACGCGGGTCGGGTTCCGCATTGAGGACGGCAAGAAAGTGCGCTTCGCCAAGAAATCCGGGGAGGCGATCGATGCTTGACGCATCCGACTATAAACCGCGTCTGAAGACGCTCTATGCCGAGACCGTTAAGTCGAAGCTGAAGGAAGAGTTCGGCTACAAGAACGACATGATGATCCCCCGGCTCGACAAGGTCGTGCTGAACATGGGGGTCGGCGAGGCCGTTGCAGATTCCAAGAAGATCCGCGCAGCCCATGACGATCTGATGCGGATCGCGGGGCAAAAGCCCGTGATCACCAAGGCCAAACGGTCCATCGCAGGCTTCAAAGTGCGCGAGGGCATGCCCCTTGGGGTCAAGGTGACCATGCGGGGCGACCGCATGTACGACTTTTTCGACCGCCTGGTCACGATCGCTCTGCCGCGCGTCAGGGACTTCCGCGGCGTGAGCCCCAAGAGCTTTGACGGCCGCGGCAACTACGCCATGGGCCTCAAGGAGCACATCGTCTTCCCCGAGATCGAATACGACAAGGTCGACCAGATCTGGGGCATGGACATCATCATCTGCACCACCGCGAAGACCGACCCGGAGGCGAAATCGCTCCTCGCCGGGTTCAACCTTCCCTTCTCGAGCTGAGGCGCAAGACATGGCCAAAGTTGGAATGATCGAACGCCAGAAAAAGCGCGAGCGTCTGGTGATGAAGTATGAAAAGAAGCGCGCTGAGCTGAAGGAAAAGCTCTCGCGTGGCAATGAGCTGGAGCTGAAGGAGCGTGTTCAACTCTCCATGAAGCTGGCAAAGCTGCCGCGCAACTCATCCAAGGTGCGCCTCAACAACCGGTGTGAGGTTTCGGGTCGGCCGAAGGCCTACTACCGGAAGCTTCGCATGAGCCGGATCGCGCTGCGCGATCTGGCGAGCCGGGGGGAGATCCCCGGCATGGTGAAATCAAGCTGGTGAGGGACAGATGGCTGTAAACGATCCCATCGGCGACATGCTGACCCGCATCCGGAATGCCCAGATGCGCCACAAGACCAAAGTGTCCTCGCCCCACTCCAAGCTTCGGGCCTGGGTGCTCGACGTGCTGAAAGACGAAGGCTACATCCGCGGCTACGAAAAATCGGCGGATGTGAAGGGGCACGCAACGCTCGAGATCGAACTCAAGTACTATGAGGGCGATCCGGTGATCCGGGAGCTCAAGCGCGTCTCCAAGCCTGGCCGGCGCGTCTATGCTGCGGTCAAGGAAATCCCGCAGGTCCGCCAGGGCCTCGGCGTCGCCATTGTCTCCACGCCGAAGGGTGTGATGACCGATGCACGCGCGCGCGAGGCCAATGTCGGCGGCGAAGTGCTCTGCACGATCTTCTGAGGAGGGGGCGATGTCACGAATTGGCAAAAAGCCGATCGAGCTGCCCAAGGGGGTCACGGCCTCCATCTCCGGGCAGCGGGTCGAGGTCAAAGGACCGAAGGGCGTGCGCTCCTTCGAGGCAAGCGACGAGATCGAGCTGACGCTCGAAGACGACACGCTGAAGGTCATGCCGCGCGGCCAGTCGAAGCGCGCGCGCCAGCAATGGGGCATGAGCCGAAGCCAAGTCGCCAACTGTGTGACCGGCGTGACCGATGGCTTCAAGAAAGAGCTTGAGATCCACGGCGTCGGCTACCGTGCGGCAGTTCAGGGCAAAGTCCTCAAGCTGTCGCTCGGCTACAGCCACGATGTCGATTTCACCATTCCGGACGACGTGAAGATCGCGACACCGAAGCCCACCGAGATTGTGATCGAGGGGATCGACCAACAGGTCGTCGGCCAAGTCGCGGCCAAGATCCGCGAGTGGCGCTCGCCCGAGCCCTACAAACTGAAGGGCATTCGGTACAAGGGCGAGTTCATCTTCAAGAAAGAAGGCAAGAAGAAGTAGGACGATGGCACAGACAAAACGGGATCTCTTCCGGAAGCGTCGGCTGCGCGTCCGGTCCAAACTGAAGAAGATGGCCGCGGGCAGGCTGCGCCTCTCCGTGCATCGCTCGTCGAAGAATATCTCGGCGCAGGTGATCGATGACGCGAGCGGTGTGACGGTCGCCTCCGCCTCGACACTGGAGCCTGCCTTTGGGCTCCGCGCCAAGAACAATGTCGAGGCTGCTGCCAAGATTGGCACTGCGATTGCGCAGCGGGCGAAGGCCAAAGGCGTCGAGGAGGTGTTCTTCGACCGCGGCGGTTTCCTTTTCCACGGCAAGGTCAAGGCCTTGGCAGATGCCGCCCGTGAGGGCGGTTTGAAATTCTAAGGGGCGATCATGGCACGAGATGACAATCGGGGTCGCGGTCGCGACCGGGATGAGGCGCCGGAGTTCCAGGACCGCCTCGTGGCGATCAACCGGGTTTCGAAGACGGTGAAGGGCGGCAAGCGGTTCGGTTTCGCCGCACTTGTGGTCGTCGGCGACCAGAAGGGCCGTGTCGGCTTCGGCAAGGGCAAGGCCAAAGAGGTGCCGGAGGCGATCCGGAAGGCCACCGAGGCTGCCAAGCGCGGCATGATCCGCGTGCCCCTTCGCGAAGGGCGGACGCTGCATCACGACATGAACGGCCGTTGGGGCGCAGGCAAAGTGGTGATGCGCACGGCGCCCGCGGGCACCGGGATCATCGCCGGGGGCCCATGCCGCGCGGTGTTCGAGATGCTGGGGGTGCAGGATGTGGTCGCGAAGTCGACCGGCTCGCAAAACCCCTACAACATGATCCGCGCCACCATGGACGGGCTCAAGCAAGAAAGCAGCCCGCGCCAGGTTGCGGCACGGCGCGGCAAGAAGGTCTCCGACATTCTGCCGCCGCGTCCTGAGGCGCAACCGGCCGCAGCCGAAGCGGAGGCCTGATCCATGGCAAAAACCATCGTCGTCAAGCAGATCGGCAGCCCGATTCGCCGCCCGGCCATCCAGCGAGAGACGCTGAAGGGGCTCGGCCTCAACAAAATGCACCGCGTGCGCGAACTGGAGGACACCCCCTCCGTCCGCGGCATGGTCGCCAAGATCCCGCATCTCGTCGAGATCATTGAGGAGCGGGGCTGAGCGTCGGTGGTCGGACACGCCGTCGACTTGGCCTCGGCCAGACCAGCTTTGACCGGGAGCTGTCCTGAGTTTTTGGGCCGCGCCGACCGGCGGTTGGGCTGGACGACAAGTGGCAAGGGGCGGGCGTGTCGTCGATGGACATCCGACGCTCAACGAAACGGGCCCTCGCTCGGTGCTTGCGCCGCACCGAGGTCCTGACTGGATCGTAGGGGCATCCGCTCGGTCCAACATTTAGGTGCCGTGTCCGTCCCATCTCGCTTCGGGGGCGGTTCCGGCGAAGGAGAAGCGATATGAGACTGAACGAACTCAGGGACAATCCCGGTGCTGCCCGAAAGAAAAAGCGCATTGCGCGGGGGCCGGGATCCGGCAAGGGCAAGACGGCCGGGCGCGGGATCAAGGGGCAGAAGTCCCGCTCAGGCGTTGCGATCAAGGGATATGAAGGCGGCCAGATGCCGCTCTACCAGCGCTTGCCGAAGCGCGGCTTCAACAACCCCGGCTCCAAACGGCACGCCGTGGTCAACCTCCTGGTCCTCCAGAAATTCGTCAACGCCGGCAAGATCGACGCGTCCCAGGCGGTGACGGAAGATGTGCTTGTCGCCTCGGGCCTTGTGCGCCGGAAATGGGACGGCGTGCGGCTGCTCGCCAAAGGGTCGATCGACGTCAAGCTCAACATCACCGTCACCGGTGCCTCGAAAGCCGCCGTTGCGGCTGTTGAGGCCGCTGGCGGGAGCGTGACCCTGACGGGCGCACCCGCGGCCGAATAGAGGTTGTCCGCCTTCGGCGCCGCGCTTACATCGAAAGGAGCGTGCCATTCGTGTGGAGTGGCGCGACAAGGGAGGTAGGGCATGGTCTCAGCAGCGGAACAAATGGCCGCGAACCTCAACTGGGGCTCCTTTGGTAAAGCCAAGGAGCTTCAGTCGCGGATCCTCTTCGCTCTGGCTCTTTTGTGCGTGTATCGGGTCGGCACGTTTATTCCGGTGCCCGGGATCGACACCGTGCAGCTGCAGGTCTTTATGGACCAGGTCACCACCGGCATCGGCGGCATGTTCAACATGTTCACTGGCGGTGCACTCAGCCGCATGGCGATCTTCACGCTCGGCATTATGCCCTATATCTCCGCCTCCATCATCGTGCAGCTGATGGCGGCGATGGTCCCCTCGCTTGAGGCCCTCAAGAAAGAGGGTGAGATGGGCCGGAAGAAACTCAACCAGTACACCCGGTACCTGACCGTCGCGCTCGCCACCGTGCAGGCCTACGGGATCTCGGTGGGGTTGGAGAGCCAAGGTCTCGTCCTAGATCCGGGCTGGTTTTTCCGGGCGTCCTGCGTGATCACGCTGGTCGGCGGAACGATGTTCCTGATGTGGTTGGGCGAGCAGATCACGGCCCGCGGCATCGGCAACGGCATCTCGCTGATCATCTTCGTTGGCATCATCGCAGAACTGCCCGCCGCGCTGGCGCAGTTCTTCAGCCAGGGCCGCTCCGGCGCGATCTCGCCCGCCGTGATCATCGGGATCATCGTGATGGCGATTGTCGTGATCACGTTCATCGTCTTTGTGGAGCGCGCGCTTCGAAAGATCGTCATCCAATACTCCCGCCGTCAGGTCGGGAACAAAATGTATGGCGGCGAGAGCTCGCACCTCCCCGTCAAGCTCAACCCGGCCGGGGTCATCCCGCCGATCTTTGCCTCTGCTCTCCTCCTCCTGCCGACGACCGTCACGACCTTCTCCGGGCCGGAGACGTCGGGTGCGCTTTCTTACGTCAACGCGTATTTCGGGCGGGGACAGCCGCTCTACCTTCTCAGCTTTGTGGGGCTGATCGTCTTCTTCAGCTACTTCTACACGGCCAACGTGTCGTTCAAATCCGAGGACGTGGCGGACAACCTCAAGAAGCAGGGCGGCTTCGTGCCCGGAATTCGCCCGGGCCAAAAGACCATCGACTATCTGGACTATGTGGTGTCGCGCATTCTCGTCGTCGGCTCGGCCTATCTCGCTGCGGTCTGTCTGTTGCCGGAAATCCTGATCAGCCAGCTTGCAATCCCGTTTTATTTTGGCGGCACCTCGCTTCTGATCGTGGTGTCCGTTACGATGGATACGATCACCCAAGTTCAATCGCATATGCTCGCGCACCAGTACGAAGGGTTGATCGAGAAGTCGAAGCTGCGCGGCAAGGGACGGAAGAAACGGCGCCTATGAACATCATCCTGTTGGGCCCGCCTGGGGCTGGAAAGGGCACCCAGGCGCACCGTCTGGTCGCGGAACGTGGAATGGTGCAGCTCTCGACGGGTGACATGCTCCGCGCGGCCCGCGCATCAGGCAGCGACATGGGCCAGACGGTTGCGGCGATCATGGACAGCGGTGGGCTTGTGACCGACGAGGTTGTCATCGGTCTGATCGAGGAACAACTCGACGCAGGCGTGGGCGAACGGGGCATCATCTTCGACGGGTTTCCGCGGACGCTGGCGCAGGCCGACGCGCTCGGCGCGCTTCTCGAGCGCAAGGGCCAGCGGGTCGACGCCGTGATCTCAATCATGGTGGATGACGATGTCATGGTCGAGCGCGTGCTCAACCGTGCCAAGGAAGCGGAGGCGGCAGGCCAACCGATACGCGCCGACGACAACGCCGACAGCATGCGAACACGGCTTTTCGCGTATTACAAACAGACCTCGCCGCTCATCGGATACTACCATGCCCACGGCAAGCTTGCCACGATCGACGGATTGGGCGAGATTGATGATGTCGCGGAGCGG
>JBCDHQ010000115.1:0-12109 GCA_038749815.1 Pseudomonadota bacterium
CGGCGCGCGACCTCTCGTCGCTGAAGGCCGTGGGCGGCGGCGGTGCTCAGATGCCGCAGGATGTCGCGCGCAAAATGGCCGACCTGATCGGGCTTCCCTACATTGAGGCCTACGGTCTGACCGAGACGATGGCACCCATCCTTATCAACCCGCCGCAGGCGCCGCGCCCCCAGTGCCTCGGCATCCCGATCTTCGATGTCGACGCGCGGATCGTGCACCCTGACACGTTGGAGGAGCTCGCCCCCGGGTTTGCGGGAGAGATCGTTGTCCAAGCGCCGCAGGTCTTTGCGGGCTACTGGCAGCGGCCAGAGGAGACGGCGGCTGCGTTCCTCGAGATTGCGGGCAAGCGCTTTTTTCGGACCGGCGACATCGGACAGATGGACGAGGACGGGTTTTTCACCTTCGTCGATCGGTTGAAGCGGATGATCAATGTGGGGGGTCTCAAAGTCTGGCCGGCTGAGGTCGAGGCCATCCTCCATGGGCACCCGGAGATCGCCGAGGCCTGCGTGGTCGCAGATCCCGATCCCCGCACTGGCGAGGCCGTGCGCGCTGTGCTGGTTCCGCGGCCGGGTCCGACGCCCGCCGGGTTGACGGCGTGGTGTCGCGCGCGGATGGCCCGCTACAAAGTGCCCCAACGCTTTGAGTTTCGTGAGGCGCTGCCACGCTCCGGCGCGGGCAAAGTGCTCTGGCGGGAGCTCTAGGCGTCCGACCCCGCCGGCCTCTCCTCGGTGTGAGAGCGCGGCGCGTTCAGCGTGCGAGCATGCCCGCTGAGCGCGCCGGCTTCACGGTCGGGGTGGCAGACTGCAGGCGAGGCTCAGCAGCGCTTCGGCTGTTGTCAGGAACTGCGCGGCCGGTGCCCTGAGTGGCGCGGTCGCGTGGGTGATCACGGCGAGTTCGTAGGTGAGCTGCGGCGCAAAGGGGCGCCAGACGACACCGTCGCTCAGGTCTGCGCAGCCGTTCAGTGCGTCGACGATTGCAACGCCCGCGCCGCGCGACACCAGATTGCGCATGATCGAGAAAAAGTTCGAGCGCACGTCCGAGCGCCAGGTGAGCCCGGCCTCATCGAACGCGCTGCGGATCTGCCGGTCGAGCGGATGGTCTTGGAAGACCGAGATCAACCGTGCCTCGGAGAGGGTGTGCGGGGTGACTTGGGTCACGCTCGCAACTGGATCGCTTGCCTTCATGATGCAGACGCACGGGATCCGGTAGGGACGCTCGGCGATGCTGGCTGTGGCGACCGGTCCCTCGACGAGGCCGATGTCGATCTGCTGCGCGGCGACCAGCTCGGTGATCTGGGCGGAGGAGCGCACTTGGAGATGGACCTCGACGCCTGGAACGCCTTCGGTGAAACGAGAGATCACATCGGGCAGGAAGTTTGCCGCGGCCGAGCCGATGGCGCCGACCCGGACCAATCCGTTGGTGCGCCGACCGATGAGCTCAGCCTTTGTCTCAAAGCTCTCAAAGGCGAGGATCGCGAGCTCGGCATCGCCCTGCAAGTCGCGCGCCTCGGGCTTTGGCACGAAGGAGCCCTTGGCCCGATCGAAGAGGGAGTATCCGACAATCTCCTCCAGCTTGGTCAGGGCCATGCTGACTGCGGGCTGCGTCAGCCCCAGCCGAGTGGCGGCCTTTGAGACGGAGCCCTCCTCCATAACGGCGCGAAACACCGCAAGATGGCGGAGTTTCAAGTGCACGTGGCCCGGCTTTCGGTCAGGTGCGGTGTCGCTTTGGGCAGTGCAAACGTCATGTCGGCGGTGGTCTGTCGTCTTGCGGCCGGGCGCGGGCTTGGCGCCGTTTCGGGGAGCGTAGTGGATCTCGCGACGCTCCGCGAGGCCAACGATGGCTCGGGCGCCCGAACACATGCGGCCTTCCGCACCACGCCGCGTGTTTTGTGTCGGAGGTTCGCGTGATACCGGAAGCAAAACACGGGGAGAGATCCATGCGCTTCACGCTGACCGACGAGCAAGAGATGATCGTCTCGACCGTGCGGAGCTTTGTCGAACGCGAGATCTACCCTTTCGAGGCGGCGGTCGAGCGCACGGGCGCGGTGCCCGATGACGTCGCCGCCGAGATCAAGCGCAAATGCCTCGAGCTTGGGTTTTATGCGTGCAACTTTCCCGAGGATGTGGGGGGCGCCGGTCTCTCACATCTCGAGTTCACCCTTGTTGAGCGTGAGCTCGGCCGCGGCTCGATGGCACTGACGCACTTCTTCGGGCGGCCGCAGAACATTCTGATGGCGTGCGAAGGGGAGCAGAGGGAGCGGTACTTGCTCCCCGCCGTCCGAGGGGAGCGGATGGACGCGCTCGCCATGACTGAGCCCGGCGCGGGGTCGGATGTGCGCGGCATGAGCTGCAGCGCCGTCAGGGATGGCGGCGACTGGGTGGTCTCGGGCACCAAGCACTTCATCTCTGGCGCGGAGCACGCGGACTTCTTCATCGTCTTCGTTGCGACCGGGGTCGACGAGACACCCAAAGGGCCGAAGAAGCGGATCACGACCTTTCTGGTCGATCGCGGCACACCGGGCTTCGAGGTGCGACCGGGCTATGCCTCGGTCAGCCATCGGGGGTACGCGAACAGCATTCTTGAGTTCGATGGCTGCCGCCTCCCCGATGCGCAGGTTCTCGGCACGGTCGATGGCGGCTTCGATGTGATGAACACCTGGCTCTACGCGACGCGCCTCACAGTCGCTGCGATGTGTGTCGGGCGGGCGCGGCGCTGCTTTGACCAGGCGCTTGCCTACTCGGCAGAGCGCACGCAGTTCGGCCAGCAGATCGGAAAGTTCCAAGGCGTGAGCTTCCAGATCGCCGACATGATCACCGAAATCGATGCGGCGGACCTCCTGACGCTGGCTGCCGCCGACCGCCTGGACCAGGGGCTGCCGGCAAACCGCGAGATTGCGAGCGCAAAGCTCTACGCCTCGGAGATGCTCGCGCGGGTGACGGATCAGAGCCTGCAGATCTTCGGCGGCATGGGCCTGATGGCGGATTTCCCGATTGAGCGGTTCTGGCGCGACGCGCGGGTCGAGCGGATCTGGGACGGCACATCCGAGATCCAGCGCCACATCATCAGCCGCGATCTTTTGCGACCGCTCGGCGCCTGATGCTTGAGCGGTTGCTCCGACCGCGAACTGTCGCCGTGATCGGGGGCGGAACGTGGTGCACCAGCGTGATCGAGCAGTGCCGGAAAATCGGCTTCGACGGTCCGCTCTGGGCCGTGCATCCGAGCCGACAGGACGTTGCGGGCGTGCCGACCGTTCCCCGGATTGAGGATCTCCCGGAGGCGCCGGATGCGGCTTTCGTCGGGATCAACCGGGATGCGACGGTCGAGGCGGTGCGGGTGCTCGCCGCGCGGGGCACAGGCGGCGCGGTCTGCTTTGCCTCGGGCTTCGGCGAAACAGCCGAGGACGGGGCGGCACGGCAAGCGGCCCTCCTTGAGGCGGCGGGGGGGATGACGGTTCTCGGTCCGAACTGCTACGGTTTCATCAACAGCCTTGATGGCTTTGCGCTCTGGCCTGATCAGCACGGCTGCGCGCGGGTCGAGCGGGGCGTGGCCCTGGTGATGCAGTCCTCGAACGTCGCGCTCAACATGACGATGCAGCGGCGGGGTGTGCCACTGGCCTATCTCGTCACGGTCGGGAACCAGGCGCAGACCGGGCTCACGGCTGTTGCGCGCACGCTCCTGAGCGACCCGCGGGTGACGGCGGTGGGGCTCTACATCGAGGGGATCGACGATCTCCGAGGCCTCGAAGCGCTGGCGGCGGAGGCTTGGGCGCGTGGAAAGTCCGTGGTCGCGCTCAAGACCGGTCGGTCCGCGGCCGCACAGGCGGCGACAGTGACACACACGGCCTCCCTGTCGGGGAGTGCGGCGGGGGCTAGCGCGCTCTTCCAGCGGCTCGGGATCGGCGAAGCGCGGTCGTTGCCCGTGCTCCTTGAAGCCCTGAAGCTCTTGCACGTGACGGGGCCGCTGCGCTCGGCGCGGATCGCATCGATGTCCTGCTCCGGCGGCGAGGCCAGTCTGATGGCGGATATGGCGGAGGGCGCCGGGCTCACCTTCCCATCGCTCAGCTCGGCGCAATCGGCGGCGCTCCGGGATGTCCTGGGGCCGATGGTGGCGCTCTCGAACCCGCTCGACTACCACACGTTCGTCTGGGGCGATGAGGACAGACTGACCGCGACGTTCACCGCAATGATGCAAGAGGATCTCGCGATGGGCTGTGTCATCCTCGACCTGCCGCGGTCGGACCGATGCGACCCGCTTGCCTGGGAGCCTGTGATCGGTGCCGTTGCGCGAACTAAGTCGGCCACCGGGCGGGCGATGGCGATCATTGCCTCGCTGCCGGAAACGATGCCCGAAGGGGTGGCCGAGCGCCTGATCGGCGACGGGATCGTGCCCCTGGCGGGTATGGGAGAGGCCGTCGCCGCGATGTCGATCGCGGCAGGCATGAGGTCCAGCGGCGCCGAGCCCCTCATCCTGCCGCCGCAGGAGGTCGCGGGTCCGACCCTGCACGAGGCCGCGGCCAAGGCCGCCCTTTCGGCCGCGGGGCTTCCTGTGCCAGCCGGTGCGCGCGCCGCGTCGCCCGCAGAGGCGGCCGAGGCCGCGGCGTCGCTGAGGTTTCCAGTGGCCCTCAAGGGCGATGGCCACGCACACAAGACCGAGGCGGGAGCGGTCGCGCTGTCCCTTTCGACGCCGGGGGCCGTGGAAGCCGCTGCTGAGGCGATGGCGGCTGAGCGGTTTTTGGTCGAGGAGATGGTGACCGACCGCGTCGCGGAGCTTCTTGTTGGCGTTGTGGCTGATCCCGCGCACGGCTACGTTCTGACCCTCGCAGCGGGTGGGGTGCTGACCGAGGTTATGTCAGACAGCGCCGTCCTCCTCCTGCCCGCGACGCGCACGGAGGTTGCAACGGCGCTCGGCTCGCTGCGGATCGCCAAAGTGCTTTTCGGGTATCGGGGGGCGCCCCCGGCCGATCTTGACGCGGTGCTCGACGCGGTGATGGCCGTGCAGGAGTATGTCGCTGCGGCACGCCCGCTTGAGGTGGAGATCAACCCGCTCATCTGCGGCGTCGACGGAGCCGTGGCCGTTGATGCGCTGATCCGGAGGACCAAGTGACTGAGACACCGATCAAGACGGTGCGGCGGGGCCACACACTCGAGGTCACGCTCGACCGGCCCAAGGCAAACGCCATCGACCTCGCCACCAGTCGGGTCATGGGGCAGGTGTTCACCGCGTTTCGCGACGATCCGGAGCTCCGCGTGGCGATTGTGACAGCGGCGGGTCAGAAGTTCTTTTGTCCCGGCTGGGATCTGAAGGCTGCTGCCGCTGGAGACGCGGTCGACGGCGATTACGGCGTCGGGGGCTTCGGCGGTCTCCAAGAGCTCCGCGCTCTCAACAAGCCGGTGATTGCGGCGGTGAACGGGATCTGCTGCGGCGGCGGGCTGGAGCTGGCGCTGTCGGCCGACATCATTCTCGCGGCGGAGCATGCGAGCTTTGCGCTGCCGGAGATCCGGTCCGGGACTGTGGCCGACGCGGCCTCGGTCAAACTTCCAAAGCGGATCCCCTACCACATCGCGATGGAGATGCTGATGACGGGGCGTTGGATGACGGCGGAGGAGGCCGCGCGGTGGGGGCTGATCAACCACATCCACCCAGCGGGCGCGTTGATGGCCGAGGCGCGGGCGATGGCTGATGTGCTTGCCTCCGGCCCTCCTCTGGTGATGGCGGCAATCAAGGAGATCGTGCGCGAGGCGGAGGACATGAAGTTTCAGGATGCCATGAACCGCATCACCAAGAGCCAGTTCGCGACAGTCGAGACGCTCTACCGGTCGGACGACCAGAAAGAGGGCGCGCGCGCTTTCGCGGAGAAACGCGATCCTGTCTGGAGGGGGAGGTAGGCGATGCCGCTCTCGATCAATCGAAATGTGTTTGTGACCTGTGCGGTCACCGGCTCCGGTGCCACGCAGGACCGCTCCGCCCATGTGCCGCGGAGCCCAGAGGCCATTGCGCGCTCGGCCATCGATGCGGCGAAGGCGGGCGCGGCGATCGTGCACTGCCACGTGCGCGATCCTGAGACGGGGGCGCCGTCGCGCCGCCTCGATCTGTACCGCGAGGTCACGGACCGGATCCGGTCGGCGGAGGTCGATGTGGTTCTCAACCTGACCGCCGGCATGGGGGGCGATATGGTCTTCGGTCCGCCCGAGGCGCCGCTGCCGCTGTCGGGGGGAACGGACATGATTGGGGCCTCGGCGCGGCTCGAGCACATCCGGGCCTGCCTGCCGGAGCTCTGCACGCTCGACTGCGGGACGATGAACTTTGCCGAAGCCGACTACGTGATGACCAACACACCCGGCATGCTGCGCGCGATGGGCGCGGAGATGACGGCGCTCGGTGTGAAACCCGAGATCGAAGCGTTCGACACCGGCCATCTCTGGTTCGCAAAGGAGCTTGTGGGTGAGGGAACGCTTGCGACGCCTGCGCTTGTGCAGCTCTGCATGGGCGTGCGATGGGGGGCGCCCAACGACCTCGGCACGTTTCTCGCGATGGTGAGGGCGGTGCCGGCGGATTGGACCTGGTCTGCCTTCAGTCTCGGGCGGGACCAGATGCCCTATGTGGCGGCCGCGGTGCTCGCTGGCGGGCATGTGCGGGTCGGCCTTGAGGACAACCTTTTCCTCGACAAAGGGGTTCTTGCGACGAACGCCCAACTCGTGGAGCGGGCCGTCGGGATCATCGAGGGGCTCGGCGCCCGGGTGATGGGGCCGGAGGAGGTGCGCGCGACGCTCGGCCTGACCAAGCGCGGATGAGCGGATCTGCGGCAATCATCGGCGGCGGTGTCATTGGCGGCGGCTGGGCGGCGCGGTTCTTGCTGAATGGCTGGGATGTGACGGTCTGCGACCCGGATCCGGACGCGGCGAGGAAGGTTCGCGATGTGCTCGCGAACGCCCGCCGCAGCCTGCCCGCGCTCTACGACCGGGCGTTGCCGGCGGAGGGGCGTCTCTCCTTCGAGGTCGACCTCCGAGCGGCGGTCAACGGCGCGGACTGGGTGCAGGAGAGCGTGCCCGAGCGTCTGGACGTCAAGCACCGCGTTCTCGGCGCACTGACCGAGGCGGCGCCAGCGGAGGCTGTCATCGCCTCCTCGACATCGGGGTTCAAGCCGTCCGAGCTGACCGCGGCGGGCAGCCGGGCCATCGTCGCGCACCCGTTCAACCCGGTCTACCTCCTGCCGCTGGTGGAGCTTGTGGGGGAGGTCAGCATCACCGCCCGCGCCTCTGAGATTCTGCGGGGCATCGGCATGTATCCCCTGACACTCCGACAGGAGATCGACGCCCATATCGCCGATCGCCTGCTTGAGGCCGTGTGGCGTGAGGCGCTTTGGCTCATCAAGGACGACATCGCCACCACGGCCGAGATCGATGAGGCCATTCGCATGGGCTTTGGGCTCCGCTGGGCGCAGATGGGTCTCTTCGAGACCTATCGCATCGCCGGCGGCGAGGCCGGTATGGCGCATTTCCTGGCGCAGTTTGGGCCGGCGCTCGCCTGGCCCTGGACCAAGCTGATGGACGTGCCCGATCTCGACGACGCGCTCGTGGCGAAGATCGCCGAACAGTCGGACGCCCAATCGGGCCACAGCTCCGTGCGGGAGCTTGAGCGGACGCGGGATGACGCGCTTGTCGGCATGCTCCGCGCGCTCCGCGTGGCCGGGCAAGGCGCGGGCAACGTGCTCAATGCGCATGAGGGTTGCCTTCCCGAGCCGGCCCCAGCCCTCTTGCCGGTCACGGCGGAGCGTCAGGTTCCCGTCAGTTGGCGCGACTACAACGGCCACATGAACGAGGCGCATTACCTTGAGCTCGGCTCAAAGGCGACGGACCGGTTCATGGAGCTGATTGGCGCGGACGCAGCCTACGTCGCGGCCGGGTGCAGTTACTTCACCGTGGAGAGCCATGTCCGGTACCTCGCCGAAGTGGCGCCCGGAGACCGGCTCACAGTCACGACCCAAGTTTTGGACGGCGCGGGCAAGAAGCTCCATTTGTTTCATCGGGTGGAGCGTGACGGGACATGTGCAGCTACGGTCGAGACGCTCCTTCTCCACATGGATCTCGGGACGCGGCGCACCTCTCCGCCCTCCGCGGAGGTTGCGGCAAACCTCAAGGCCTGGGCGGCGAAGCATGCGGCGCTGCCCCTTCCGGACGGGGCCGGGCGGTTTGTCGGCCAAGGGCGGGCCAAATAGCCTTCCCTCCCGCGGGCCGATCTGCCGGCTTGCGACCCCAAACGCCTTGGTGGCGCCCCACCTGCTCACCAGTGCTCCGGTGCGGGGTGCCGGACACCGGGGGCATCGACCCCTCACGCTGAGGACACTTGATGCGCAGAGGGAAGGCGCGCTGCCCCGCTTCAGTCGCGGTCTGAGCAAGGAGCCGGGGCCGCACCCGCTTTGCAATCCGACAGGGGCAGAGGCGCCTTTGTCGGAACATCCGCAGCCTCGCGGCGCCACATCCGCCCCACCTTTCCCATCCAGTCGTGAAAACCGATGCGCTCCTCAGGAAGCCGCACATGGTTATTGGGCCGGCCGTTGTCGAGCCGGTCGCGGCCCTGCTCTTGGGCCTCGGCAGTCCACAGGACCGTTTTCGGGAGCTCATGCCAACGACAGGGGAGGCCCCCGAGCACCCCCATTGCGCCGCATGGCGTGCTCTCCTGGCCACTGCCGGTCGTCGGGCAAACGTCGCCCCGCCCCCCTTTCTCCTCGGCGAACCGCAGCATCTCAGCCCCGAACCAGCGACCCCGCCCGCCACCATCGGTGATGACCGGCGACCTCCGCGTCGGATACGTCACTCTGACCCACCGAGACAGGATCAAACGGGAGCTCCCCGACCCCGTTACAGTCCCCCGCACCCTCACCCCAACAGGCCGGACCCGCTTCTGGGGCGAGGTTTCATCGATGTGCCGGCCAGATCGAGACGACGCCAGCTTGAGGGCGGCAGGCACGTTCTCAGGTGCGCGGCCGCAGCGCGGTGCAAAGCCCCTGAAGTTGTTGATCCGAGTGAAGAACCGCCGACCAGATTGCGCCATCGGGAGACCCATGTGCGGATGACACGGGGCGGACGGGTTTCCCGGGCGCCGCGTTCGGCTGCGATGTCTCGGATCGCGGGCGCGGGTCACCGTGGTCATAGCATGCCCTTTCGCGGCCGGGCGTCGGGCTTGGTCGAAGCGTGGGTCTCGGTTGTCAGATTGCTGAAGAGCCGGGCCCTCCGTGGTCTCCGCAGGGGCGAGTGGCGCGCTCTTCGGCCCGATGCCCATCATCTGCCTCACCGTTCGGTCCGGTTCGCACGCCGCCAGCACAGTGTTCGGATCACGTCATCGGCCCGAGACAAGCCGCCGCGACAGACGCGTGGGACGGCGGGCAGCCGCGCCGGCGTTGGTGCGTGCGTTCGGAGCAAGGCGATAATCACGCCCACTCTCGCGTCGCTTGAGCTGGTCTGGGCTGTGTTCGGGCGTCGAGCCCAGAGGACCGCAGGCCATGAGTGAATTCGCCGCAACGGAGCGGGGGCGAGGCGGAGCGCCGAGCGCAGACCGTACGATTGGCGCGGCAAGGGGGCTCTCTCGGCCTCTTGGGTAAGGCTCGAGAGACGAAGGCGTGTTGAGCGGAGCGGGTTACGGATCTTTAACTTGCATTGTGGATCCTTGGCTGTGGAGACAACTGCTTCAGCCGGGAGCCACCTCATGCCTGCGCGCACCACACGCCTTGCTGCCATCGCCCGCTTTCGTCAGGATCGCCTTGCCGCCCAGCCCTCGAACCTCGCCCGCCGCCAGGATGCGTTTCTGGATGTGGTGGAGGAGGTCAGTTCGCTAATTCGACAGGCGCAGGACAACCTCTCCGATCAGGCTCGGGCCCGTGCGCTCGCCGCTGTGGAGCAGCGCGCGCGGCTTCAGGCCTTCCATGAAGACCTTGTGTCCAGGACCCGTTCACGGTTGGCGGAGGACCGGCAAAGCCGCGCCGCCGCAGCCGAGATCTATCGGACCGAGGCTGCCCGCCACCGGGTGGAACTCGCTGCGGATGTGCGCCGCATCGTCGCCGCAGATTTCGGCGTGGTTGCGGATGTGGTTGAGGAGATCGTGCCGTTCGACATCCCGCCGACGACTGAAGCCGACCTCGATCCCGTCGCATAAAGCGCAGGAGCTTATCGGCGGCGCAACCGTCCCGGCCGTTCCGCGCATCAGGTTGGGCGCTTGCCGCGAACCCGGTGATGGCTGGATGGTGCCGATCGCGCCCGACCGCCTCGTGACAGTGCAATCGAATGGAAGCGGCTCTGCCGCTGACGGAGAGGGCAGGTCCGCCCGAGCCGTTTGTGGTCCCTCCCGACCTTGTTATGGCCTGGCCCTGGCTGTACATCTGCCCGACAAGGCAAGGGATGCTCCACCATGACCGACACCCGACACACACGCCTCTTGATCATCGGGTCCGGACCCGCGGGCTACACCGCGGCGGTCTACGGTGCGCGCGCCATGCTTGAGCCGATCCTGGTGCAGGGTCTCCAACCCGGCGGTCAGCTGACCATCACGACGGAGGTGGAGAACTGGCCGGGCGACACCGAAGTGCAAGGCCCGGATCTGATGACCCGGATGGCAGCGCATGCAAGTGCTATGGGCGCGGAGCTTGTCGGGGATCAGATCGACCACCTCGACCTTTCGGCCCGACCCTTTGTGGCGCTCGCCTCCTCCGGGATGCGGTTCACGGCCGATGCCGTGATCCTGGCGACCGGGGCGCAGGCCAAGTGGCTGGGGCTGCCCTCGGAAGAGAAGTTCAAGGGGTTCGGTGTCTCGGCCTGCGCCACCTGTGACGGGTTTTTCTACAGAGGACAGGAGGTCGTGGTCGTCGGCGGCGGCAACACCGCGGTTGAGGAGGCCCTCTTCCTCACCAATTTCGCGGCAAAAGTGACGCTCGTCCACCGCCGCGACACGCTCCGCGCTGAGAAGATCCTGCAGGATCGGCTCTTCAAGAACCCCAAGATCACGCCGCTCTGGCATCACCAGGTCGAGGAGGTACTGGGCGCCGACACGCCGTTGGGGGTCGACGGTCTCCGCGTGTCGGACGTGCGCACCGGCGACACTCAGGACATCCCGGCCAAGGGCGTTTTCGTCGCGATCGGCCACGCGCCCGCCTCGGAGCTGGTGCGCGACCAGCTCGAGACCCATATGGGCGGGTACGTGAAAGTGAAGCCGGGCACGACGGAGACCTCGGTTCCAGGTGTGTTTGCGGCCGGCGATCTGACCGACCACGTGTACCGGCAGGCGGTCACCAGCGCCGGGATGGGCTGTATGGCGGCCCTCGATGCGGAGCGCTTTCTCGCCGAGGCGGAGGCGCGGCAGGCGGCTGAGTGATGCGGCTCGGTCTCGCGCTGGGCGGGGGTGGGGCACTCGGCATCGGGCACATCCCGGTCCTCGAGGCGCTCGACGATCTGCAGATACGCCCGGTTGCGGTGGCGGGAACGTCGATGGGGGCGATCCTCGGTGCGGCCTACGCTGCCGGCATGAGCGCGGCCGAGATCCGGGCCGAGGCGCTGCGGCTCGCCGCGCGCCCCTTCGAGACACTCCGGCGGTTTTCGGGCTCAATCGCGCCGCCCGGCTGGACGCGGCCCGTGGCGCTCGACCCGGGCATGGTGATTGAGCGGCTGATGGCTGACTTTGTGCCGGAGCGGTTCGAGGACATGCCCATCCCGGTGACCGTGATTGCGACGGACTGGTACGCGCGCCAGGAGATCGCCTTCTCCTCCGGTCCGCTCCGCCCGGCCATTGCGGCCTCGATCGCCATTCCGCTGGTCTTCCGGCCGGAGTGTCGCCAGGGCCGGGTGATGGTCGATGGCGGGCTGACCAACAATGTGCCGTTCGACCACCTGGGGGGCGCGGATGTGCGCCTTGCCGTTGATGTGGCGAGCGCGCCGGTCGAAGGCAGCGATGCGCTTCCCGGGACCATTGCCACCGCCATGGGATCGATCCGCGTGATGATGACGGCGATGCTCGACGTGCGGCTTGCGCACACGCGTCCCGATATCCTGATCCGCCCGGGCTCACGACGGTTCCAACCGCTGGATTTCAATCGCGTGCCCGAGATTCTGGAGGCTGCGGCGCC
>JBCDHQ010000116.1:0-12071 GCA_038749815.1 Pseudomonadota bacterium
GAGACATGTCAGCGGATCGAGCCCCTCGAGGAGCGTGGGATCGGGACGTCGGTCCGCCGCAAGACCCGACAGCCGCACCGGCCCATCGATGCGCAGCGTGCCGGCAATGTTGTCGCCCGCCCAACTCGGCGCCGGACGCTCAGACGGCGAAGCGACCTCGGCCGTCTCGTCGAGGCGGAGGGGCGCGTCAGGTGCTTCGGATGCAACAGGTGTGTCCACGGGCGCCACCCTTGGGCGCTCATGGTTAAAACCCTCTAAACGCCAGCGCGTGCGTCCATCGCAGCCACAAAGCGTTCGAAGAGGTAGAAGCTGTCCTGAGGCCCGGGGCTTGCCTCAGGATGGTACTGAACAGAAAAGATCGGGCGTCCCTCGACTGAGATGCCGCAATTGGAGCCGTCGAAGAGCGACGTGTGCGTCTCCCTGATCCCCGGCGGCAGAGACTGGCTGTCGACAGCAAAGCCATGGTTCATCGAGGTGATCTCAACCTTGCCGGTCGTGTGGTCCTTGACCGGGTGGTTTGCGCCGTGGTGCCCATGGTTCATCTTCAGCGTCCGCGCGCCGAGGGCGAGCGCCAGGATCTGGTGCCCGAGACAGATGCCGAAGATCGGCAAGTCGGTCTTGTCCATGATCTCACGCAGCATTGGGACGGCATAGACGCCGGTGGCGGCCGGATCTCCCGGCCCGTTCGACAGGAAGAGCCCCGCGGGAGAGAGGGCCAGGATGTCCTCAGCCGTCGCTGTCGCTGGCATCACAGTGACATCGCAGCCCGCCGAGGTCAGGCAGCGCAGAATGTTGCGCTTGGCGCCGTAGTCGACCGCCACGATGCGGTGCCGTGTCTCGGTGGCCGACCGGTACCCCTCGGGCCACCGCCAGCGGACCGTGTCCCATGTATAAGACTGGCCGCAGGTGACGTCGCGGGCAAGATCGGCGCCTTCAAGCCCGGCAAATGCCGCCGCTTGGGCGCGGAGCGCCATGACATCGAACTGTCCATCGGGGTCGTGGGAGAGCGCGACATGCGGCGCGCCCTGGTGGCGGATCGCGCGCGTCAGGCGCCGTGTGTCGATGCCGCCAATGCCGATCCGCCCCCGCCGCGCAAGCCACTCGGGCAGCATGGATTGCGCCCGCCAATTCGATGGCTCTGTCGGGTCCCACCGCACGACCATGCCGGCGGCCACAGGATCGGCGGTCTCGTCATCCTCCGTGGTGACGCCTGTGTTCCCTATATGCGGAAAAGTGAATGTGACGATCTGACCGGCATAGGAGGGATCGGTCATGATCTCCTGATACCCCGTCATGGCCGTGTTGAAGCAAAGTTCCGCCACGGCCGTCCCGGTCGCGCCGAAGCCTCGCCCGCGGAACACTTGACCATCTGCAAGAACCAGGCAGGCCGTCAGGGGTGCGCGCGACATGGGACAATCTCCGGCTGGGTCGATGTCGCGTATCGGCTCACCCAGGGTGCGTCAAGGCGATCCACCATAGCTGCACACGGTCGGTTGCGAGGTTGAAACTTTGCGTGTATGCCGCCCTGCGCCGGTGCTCTCCGGTGCTCAAAATGTGCCAAGAGGTGGATCATGATCCGCAAGTGCATTACTCGCGAGATGAAGGAAGCGATGAAGGCCAAGGACAGTGTCCGTCTGTCGACGCTTCGCCTCATCCAGGCTGCGATCAAGGATCGTGACATTGCTGCGCGCGGCGACGATAAGCCCGATGGCGTCAGCGACTTGGAAATTCTGTCGATCCTCGGTCGGATGATCAAACAGCGCGAGGACAGCGCAAACGCCTACGATGAGGCCGGCCGAATCGAGCTTGCCGATGGCGAGCGCGCCGAGATCGAGATCATCCGCAGTTTTCTGCCGAAGCCCCTCTCGGAGAACGAGGTTGAGGCCGCGGTGCAGACAGCAATCGACGAGACCGGCGCCAAGACCGTCCGCGACATGGGAAAGATCATGGGTGTGCTGAAGGCGCGGTATCCGGGCCAAATGGACTTCGCAAAGGCCGGAGCGACTGTGAAATCCGCGCTCTGCCCACAACAGGCCCAGTGACGCGGGACCGGCCCTTCGCCGGTGCCACGCTCCTCGCCCAGTGTGTGGTTGTCCCAGGGTAGCGGCGGTGTTGCGTGACGGCCGGGCGCGCAGTGATTGGCCCAGGCGGTGAGCTGGCCGGCCCAACCCGTCCTAGCGTGTTTCGAGAGCCAGCGCTCGGCCACGGGAAACCGCTCGGACACTCTGGCATCTTGGGAGTTTCCCGGGGACCGGTGGCCGAGCAGGGCGGGCCCCAAGCTGGGTGCGCAACGTGGCTTAGCGCTCTGCGGTCAACCGATTTCGACGTGCCGAGGTCGCGACCGTCCGAGCGGCGCTTGAGGCGACGCTGGACCCCGCAATCGGGGCCGAAGACGCAAGCCGCGCCGCAAACCGGTTGTGTCCTCAAAGGCCATCCAGGCCGAGCACACCCTCCCATAAAGCCGCGCAGACAAACCGGTGTCCGACCTCGGCCGTTGGGTGCACGGCGTGCCCCAGTCCCACATGGTCCTTGGCTGATCCGCACCCCCTTGACCCACACGGCCGTACATCGAGATCGAGCCACCCTTGCAACGGGTGTCACCATACTGCCCCCAGCCACGCCATTCCCCTAGGCGGCCTTCCGCCCGCCACCTGTTCTGCGGGGCGTCGGTCTGACGGTCTGCCACTCAATGGAGGGAGTTGGCGGATAGGGGCGACAGAATATGTGCTGAAATTTCTTGCAATCACGATCGCGTCTACCTCGCGCGACGTGACCGAATGGGGGCCAAGGTTGCGGCGACCTTGGCCCGTCGACGTCGCTTGTGTCGGGAGTTGAAGGACCGCCCGGCATGGACGGCCGCGGCTCGCCGAGATCGGGCACGCGAACCGCCGCAGCTTCGCGTTGCAGCCGACATTGAGGTCGGGGCGCTGAATCGCCTGGTGTGCGCGTGCGGAGGCGTGGTCGGGCCAGGCACCGGGGTTCGGACTTACCCTGCCGCTCTCCTGTGTCTCTCGGACCATTGGCGTCCCATTGGCTCGTCCCGACGGACAGGCGCCAGAGGGTCAGCGGGCTTGCCGCCGCGGCCCATGGGGCGCGGAAGCAGAACCTTTGCTCGGGCGTGGTGACCCGCTGACGCTTCTTCATTGGCACAGTCAGGGCTTCTGCCTCTGCTACAAGATCGTCGCGCGGGGCACTTCGCTGGCCGTCGCCGGCGGACGGGACGGTGCGGCTGACGCTGGCACAGCTTGCCATGATCTGGGAGGGCATCGACTGGCGGCGGTAGCGACAACGCACTCCACTGGTGCGGGTGGCCTCACTATCACGCTGTTTCAATGAAGAAATACATCGGCACAAGCTTGCGTCGGGGTGAGCCCGGCTCGACGCGCTGCCTGTCGGCGCCGCTGGCCGTGCCGGAAGAACGTGCCCGCGTGCGCCGACGAGCTCCGCTCACGCGACATGCTGATCGACCGGTTGAAGGTGCAGCTCATGAAGCGTCAGTGTGGTCGCTCGTAGGAGAAGCTCGACCAGGCAAACGAGCTGCTGGCGCAGGAGGGCGCCGACACGACGAACGCCGCGCTTATGCGTACGTTCCTGCAGCCCGGGGAGGAGAAGGTCAAGTCCGCCCGCGGGTCCCCCCGACCATCTGCCGCGGGAAGAACGCCGGCATGAAGCGGTGAGCACCTGCCCTGGCTGCGGCTGCGGCGATTTGCTGAAGCTTGCCGAGAACGGCGAGCCAGTGGATCAAGCGCAATGGCGCCATGTCCGGTCGCGCTTCGAAGATGGCCGGCCGTTGAGCGCCACCTCCAGGAGGGCCGCGTCGAGATCAAGAACAGCGATGCCGAGCGCGCCATCCGTCCCCTTTCGTCGGCAAGACCTCGCTTTTGGGAGGCGCCGACAAAGGCGGTGGGCGCGGTGCGGGCATCCTATCTCTGATCGAGACGGCCTAAATTGAGCCTACCTCCACAGCGTCACCCCGCACAAGGCAGATCAACTGCATCGAGGTTCTGCTCCCCTGGGCCATCACCAGATCAGCCTGAGCAGCATCGCGGGGCGTTTACGCTTGAGGCGCAACCCGTGCGGTTGGGACAGCGCCTTCTTGTGGCAGGTCCCTGAGCCCCGGGCAGTGTGCTTCCGATGTCGACCATCGCGATCTGCGGCGAGGCGCATGCGCGCATGAACTGTGGACCCACTCTGGCGCAGCGCTGGACGAGCGCTTGCCGCAGCGCATAGCGGTCGGATGGGGGCTGGAGGGCTCGGCGGAATCGACACAGGATCGGGTGGCTCGGCCGAGACCACCCACCGCTCAAAGACGAAGCAGGCCTGGGTCGGCTGGACTTGCCTCCGGTCGCGGGTGCGGCCCGGGCCGACAGCGGAGGGCAACGGCATGATCGAAGCATCGCGTTCCGGTCGAGCACCTTTTTGCTGTGCAGCCAGGTGCTGCCAATTTGGACAGTCGGCCGTGTTCGGGCGCGTCTCCTCCGCGGGACGCTGCGCCTTTTGGCTCACCTGCCGAGGCGTGCGAGCTCGGTTGAGATTTCCTCGTGCAGGGCGCGGCGCTCGCCCGGGGACAGGAACGCGCCGAGCTCGATCTCGCGGCCATTGCCGGTGAGGGTCAAGTAGCTCTCTAGCGGTGTGTCGTTGCGGAGGGCTGTGGTCACCCAGTAGGGGTTGGCGTGCCAACGGCGCACCGAGCCGCCCGGTTCCACGCGCACGACGGTGATGAGATCGGGCCAGAGGCAGAGTGTCTCGGTCAGGCGGCCGTCACGGTAGCTCCGGATGACGGCCCAGTAGACGGCGAGGAGGGCGCCGACCAGAAACGGCAAGAGCCCCCATGCGACCGATGTCCCGAGAAACGGGATAAGAGGGATGGAGAGGCAGAGGGCGAGTACGCCCAGAAGCCACCGGAACCCGGTGACGCTCAGGGAGCGATGCGGCCAAAGCGTCACCGAAAAGATCGGAGCGTCACGCCGGACAAAAGGGTCTGAGGGCGGCGCGTCGCCCTCAGTTTGATCCTTTGCCACGTCAGTGATCGGGGGCTTTGTCCCACATGTCCTGGGTCGGCAGCGTCTCGAACGTGTGCTCGGGCGGCGGGTTCGGCAGCGTCCACTCAAGCGTGTCGGCATAGGGGCCCCAATACGCGGGCTCCTCGACGAGAGCGCCCGAGCGGATGGTCTTGAACACGATCCAGAAGAAGAGGAGGAAGGACGCGAAGGAGAGGAACGCGCCGAGGGAGGAGATGTAGTTCCAGTACGCGAACTGCTCCGGATAATCGATGTAGCGCCGCGGCATGCCCTGCCGCCCCAGGAAGTGCTGCGGGAAGAACGTGACATTGGCGCCGACGAAGAACGACCAGAAGTGAACCTTGCCCCAGAACTCGTCGTATTGGCGCCCGGTCATCTTCGCCATCCAGTAGTAACAGCCCGCGAAGATTGCAAACACCGCCCCGAGGCTCATCACATAGTGGAAGTGCGCCACGACGTAGTAGGTGTCGTGATAGGCCCGGTCGACCGCCGCCTGGCTGAGGACGATCCCGGTCACACCGCCGAAGGTGAAGAGGAAGATGAAGCCGATCGCGAAGAGCATCGGTGTTTTGAACTCAATCGAGCCGCCCCACATCGTGGCGATCCAGGAGAAAATCTTGATCCCCGTGGGCACTGCGATGACCATGGTCGCGAGCATGAAATAGGCCTGCTGCGTCTGGCTCATCCCCACTGTGTACATGTGGTGGGCCCAGACCACGAAGCCGAGCGCGCCGATCGCGATCATGGCAAAGACCATCGGCAAGTAGCCGAAAATCGGCTTCTTCGAGAAGGTTGCGACCACGTGGCTGATGATGCCGAAGCCCGGCACGATGACGATGTAGACCTCGGGATGGCCGAAGAACCAGAGCAGGTGCTGGTAGAGCACGGGATCGCCGCCGCCTGACGGATCGAAGAAGGTCGTGCCGAAGTTCCGATCGGTCAGGAGCATGGTTATCGCCCCTGCGAGAACTGGCAGGGCCAGCAATATCAGGAACGCAGTGACGAAGATCGACCAGGCGAAGAGCGGCACTTTGAAGAGCGTCATGCCCGGCGCGCGCATGTTCAGGAAGGTCGTGATCATGTTGATCGCGCCGAGGATCGATGACGCACCCGAGAGGTGGACGGCAAAGATCGCCAGATCGGTCGACATGCCCCCCTCCGTCGTGGAGAGCGGAGCGTAGAGCACCCACCCAATCCCGGAGCCGAGTTGCCCATTGCCGCCGGGTGCCACCACCGAGAGGCAGGCCAGCGTTGCGCCAGCCACAAAGAGCCAGAAGGACAGGTTGTTCATGCGCGGAAACGCCATGTCCGGCGCGCCGATCATGAGCGGCATGAAGTAGTTTCCGAAGCCGCCAAAGAGCGCTGGGATCACCACGAAGAACATCATCAGGATGCCATGCGCGGTGATCATCACGTTCCAAATGTGGCCGTTCGGCGCCCCATCGGGCGTCAGCATGTATTGAACGCCCGGCTCCATCAGCTCGAGGCGCATGTACATCGTGAAGGCCACCGAGATGAACCCAAGGAGGGCTGACACCACGAGGTAGAGAATGCCGATATCTTTGTGGTTCGTTGACATGAACCAGCGGGTGAAGAACCCGGGACCGGCATGTTCGGCGTGGCTGTGCGCGGCGGCGTCTGCCATGCGTGTCTCCTGCGACTGTACGAGCGGTTTGCCTCAAGTGATCCCTACAAGCAGTGATCGCGGCTCTCAACCGCCCAGGGCCCCAAAGTGCATGGGTTTATTGTCGCGCTATCGTTGCAGTTTTCGCACCATTCGAATTGAAAACCATGTATCTCGGCGCTGAGTGAGTGGTGCTTAGGAGGTCTGTAACGATGATCACGGCGCAAATGTCTCTCGCGGACGCGCTTGCCGAGCTCACTAAGGCGACAGGGGTTGCCATCAGCGCGGGACAGCAAAACGCGTTCAACTCCGTCCAGCGCGCCACGCTGATCGCCGTTGAGGCACGCGCAGAGGACTTGAAGCCCACCTTCGCTCAGAAGTTCAGCAACCTGATCTCGACCGTAAAATGGATCGACCACGACCCAAACAGGGCGCATGCGGCCGCGCTGCTCGACGCCCTCATCAAGATCAACGGGTTGCTCAAAGGCAATCCCACCCGCCTCGACGCCGCGTTGACGGTCGCGCAGTGGACCACCTTCGCGGCGGCCTGTGCTGCGGCTCCGGCGACGTCGAAACCTCAAGTTCAGCAGTTCTGCGAAAAGCGAAACGGCGACGTGGCGCTCTATCTCGGCACCTGCCACAAGACGGCGGCCGATGAGGGGCTCGGCGATCACGTGATCCCGGTGGTGGTTGCCGTGATGCGCGAACTCGGCGAGCCGAGCGGGATCACGAGCATGACCATCGCCAATTTTTGCCGCGCCTTCCGCGACTTTGGCCCCAACAAGAAGTTCACGGGCTTCGTGCAATGGGGCCCTGGCAACCATGGTGACGCGGACGCGAATGTGCGCGGCCACGCCCTCAAACATGTGTGTCGCGACATGACCACGGCAGAACTCCTGGAGTACGGAGAGGACGAGGCGGTCATCTGCTGGGAGAAGCTCAAGATTTCGGTGAGCATCGGTGAGTACAAAGCGCATGCAAAGAAGAGCACGCCGGCAAAGCTGGCCTGCTTTGATGGCACCAAGCCGCTCAGCGGTCTCAACCTGCGAAAGTTCCTCGTGCTGCGTGGCCTCCAGGAGGAGCCAGACCTCCGTGACTTCGTTCTGCAGCAAGCACTGGGGCCTTATCGCAAGTATGCTCTGGATCAGAGCAAAGTGCTCACCCACATCCGGGTCAAGTCCGACGGCACAAAGGTCTTTATCGCCGGCAGCCACGACGACGCCTACATCATCGGTCGGTACGACGGGGACGTGCTCGGCATCTCCTCTTGCTACTGGCCCAAAAACATGACCGATAAACATGCAGCCGACGACAAGACCAAAGGGTGGATCCTGGCGGAGAACACCGTCTAGCCTGGCAGCGCACTGAGCTCACTTCAGCAGAGGCGGGACCCCATGATGACATCTCTCGCATCTCCCGCGCTTTGGGACATCGCCGAGACGCCCGTGGCATACCCTGAGGCCGTTGCCGAGATGGAGGCGCATGTGGCGCGGATGCTCGCCGGACAGGCAGGTGAGCGTGTCTGGCTGGTGGAACATCCGCCCCTCTACACGGCAGGGACGGGCGCGCGGCCGGAGGACCTCCCGGATCCACACCGCCTGCCGGTGTTCGAGACGCGGCGTGGCGGGCAATACACCTATCACGGACCCGGACAGCGTGTGGCCTATGCGATGCTGGACCTCCGGCACCGTGGGCGGGACGTTCGCCACTATGTGACGTCCCTCGAAGACTGGGTCATCCACGCGCTCGCGGCATTCGGGGTCCGGGGGGAGCGGCGCGAGGGCAGGGTCGGCGTTTGGGTTGTCCGACCCGATCGCGCGGGCGCAGGCGCAGGTGGCCTGGCAGAGGACAAGATCGCGGCAATCGGCGTGCGCGTGCGCCGCTGGATCAGCTATCACGGGATCGCGTTGAATGTGGATCCGGATCTCAGCCACTACGCAGGCATCGTGCCATGCGGGATCGATGCGCACGGCGTCACAAGCCTTGTCGACCTCGGGCTCCCGGTGAGCATGGCCGACGCGGACCTGGCGCTGCGCGACGCCTTCGAGGCCGTCTTCGGCCCGACAGTCCGCCCCGGCAGGTCAGAACGCGCGCTGACGTCAAGCCGCTGACCCGCATGTCGCTTGAGGATTGGGCGCCGGCATATTGGCCGTCTTTTTGCACTTCACGGCTTCACATCTCCGCGGCGGGCTGCTAACAGCCGCCGGGTCACGTGCGGTCGTGGCGGAATTGGTAGACGCGCAGCGTTGAGGTCGCTGTGGGGTAACTCCCGTGGAAGTTCGAGTCTTCTCGACCGCACCAGCTATAACCCCTTGATTTTCAACAATACGCTAAGAAAACAGGGGGCTATTAACCCCTTTTCGAGACACTTTGTGCTACAGCACTGTAACACAAAGGTGGTCTTTGATGGGATTGGCGAAGGTAGCGGGCACGCAGACTCGTGGTGACAGATACTTCCTGAAACTGCGTATCCCGCCCGCACTAGAGGCCCACTTCGGCAAGACGCACCTGCGGGGCGCACTCAAGACCGCTGACCCGAGAGTTGCAGAGCGCGAAGTGATGCTGCGCAAGGCTGAGTTTCACTTGGACTGCCCCGATTGAGTGGTGCGGTTGAAGTGTTAGTGCATGACGGGCCTCTGGTCCATCGGGACGATGGTTTCCGGTGGCGGCGGTCGGTCGCCGAGAGCACTGTGGGGTCGGGCGGTGTTGTCGTGCCGACGCCACTGCTCGATGAGGATCTGGGCCTCCCGGAGCGAGAAGAAGATCTCGCTGTTGAGCAGCTCATCTCGGAACCGGGCGTTGAACGACTCGACATAGCCGTTCTCCCAGGGTGAGCCCGGCTCTCTGAACGCCGTCTTGGCCCCGACCATTGCCCGGCCGGCGATTGCGCAGCACTCTGCCGAGAGGGGGCTGCTGTCCAGGCTCGCACCTTCTCGGCACTGAACTCGGGGCGGTTGTCTGAGCGGATGTACTCCGGCGGGCCGCGCAGGATGAAGAGATCGGTGAGCGCGTCGACCACGTCGACGGAGTTGAGCTTGCGATCGACGCGGATCATCAGCGCCTCCTTGGTGTACTCATCACTCGCCATTGTGCTCGAACCAATGGCGCATCAATGGCTCGTTGTTCAGGGTCCTGAATGCCCGACCGTCATGCGTGCGGTCCTGGACGAAGTCGTAGGATCCCGCCGCCCGGCAGGGCATGCCTGCATGCCCGAGAGGAGGACGTGGTTGGGCCGTTCCGGACGCAGCCGGGCGCAGGAGCCGTCATTCATCCAGAGACGCCCCCTCTTTACCTGCTTGTGTGGCACTTTGAGCCCCTCGCGCCACCGTTCGCCATCGTCGCTCGGACCGATGGCGCGACAGATGGCTCACCGCTCCACGCGCTTGTGGTTCACGTGCCAGCCGGCGTTGTTCAGCAGGCCGTCGCCATTGTCGCTCGGACCAATGGCGCTCCCAATGGCGACCATGCGGCAGCCGTAGCGTCCGTAATCGCGGGCGAGCGCGATGATGTCCTCGGTCAGGAGCTCCTCATCTGGCCTGCCTCGAGGTGTCTTGCGCTGGGTGGATCGATGCTGGCCAAGCGTGCGGGCCGGGCGCGGCGCTCGTCGTCCATTGGGCTCGGACCAATGGCGCCACAACGGGGAACCGCCAAGCGACTGCCGCACGCTCTTGATCCAGCGCCGACGGCGCGCGGGGCTCAGACGTCGTGGGATGGTCCGCCCCTCCTGCCTCAGGAGAAGCTGAGGCAGGCTGGAGGAGCAACCGAAGGAGGACCCCCATGAGCGACATCCGGACAGTCGGAATCGACCTCGGCAAGAACGTCTTTCATCTCGTCTGCATGGACGAGGCAGGCCAGATCGTGACGCGGCGCAAGTGTACGCGACCGCAGCTCTTCGCGTTCTTCAAGACCCTCGGGCGGGTGTTGGTCGGCATGGAAGCCTGCGCTTCGGCGCACGTCATCGCCCGGACGCTGGTCGAGTTGGGTCACGATGCTCGCCTGATGCCCGCCCAATCCGTTAAGCCCTCTCTCGGCGCGCAGAAGAACGATGTCCTCGATGCCGAGGCTATCGCCGAAGCCGTTCAGCGCCCGAGGCTGAGACCTGTCCCGATCAAGACCCGGGAACAGCTGGACCTCCAAGCAATGCACAGGGTGCGTGATCGGCTGGTGTCGCGACGGACCGCCGTGAGCAACCAGATAAGGGGCCTTCTCGTCGAACACGGGATCACGATGCGGAAGGGCCGGGGCGGGTTCCGCGGCGTCGTGCCGACCCTGCTCTTGGAAGATGGGCCTTTATCGCCGGCCATGCACGGCCTGATCGGCGGTCTTTGGGAGGAATGGCGCGCGACCGATTGTGCCGTGAAGACGCTGACGCGCGATCTCGAACGTCTCGCCCGAGAAGATGCCGTTTGCCGACGGCTGATGACCGTACCAGGCGTCGGCCCCCTCGTCGCGACCGCCATGATTGCCGCGGTCGCCGATGGCTCGGCATTCGGCCGCGGCGTCGCCATCGCCGCTCGGACCGATGGCGCAACGACGGCGACCTTTGCTGCATGGCTGGGTCTCGTGCCGCGACAGATGTCGACGGGAGGCAGGACCCGGCTCGGTGGCATCACGAAGCGCGGGAACACCGACCTCCGACGCCTGTTCATCCACGGCGCGCGACGCTTCCGGCTGAACGGAGATCGGTCGCGCCACCGGATCGGGATCTGGCTCGATCGCTTGGACGGAAGGGCGCACAAGACTGTCGCGACCGTCGCGCTGGCCAACAAGCTTGCCCGGATCGCCTGGTCCGTCCTCGCCGGAGGACGAGAGTACGAAGGACTGCCTGCTGCCAGCTGAACGGGCGCGGGCACTCCCCCACGAACGGCATGCGCGGTGAGCTGAGGGATGGCGCTGCAACGATCCGCAACGATTGATAGCTGACGAGGGAAACAGGCTCTTCGACGCCGAGCTCGTAGAAAGCCCCAATCGGCATGCGGATACCCATCAAGGCCCGGAGCCAGGCGCTCCGCAGAGAGGCCGGATACAGTGACGCAAGAGTTCAGCGCAGACCGAAATCAGGCTTGCACGCCAGGGGCGGACCATACATTCCCCTTCGCGGCTTCCGCCAGGATCAGCTTATCGAGCGTCAGGTCGGAGACCGCACGCCGAAGCCGCTGGTTCTCCGTCTCGAGCTCCTTCCGCCGCCGCAGCTGCTCCCGTCCCATACCTCCACAAAGCCGCCGCCAGCGGTCGTAAGTCTGAACCGTTACGCCGATCCGGCGCACCGCGTCAGCTACCGACATTCCCTGGCCCTGCAGCACCTCCACCTGGCGCAGCTTCACAACGATCTCTTCCGGCTTGTCTCGCTTCCCAGCCATCTCTGGTCCTCCTCAAACGGGATAACCCCATCCCAGTGGGCGGACCACTTCAGTGAGAGCACTCCA
>JBCDHQ010000117.1:0-11986 GCA_038749815.1 Pseudomonadota bacterium
GCAGTCCAGCCCCCTTCGACGGGAAGCGCGATGCCCGTCATTTGCGCGGCCGCGTCCGAGCAGAGGAACACACAGACACCGCCCAGCTGTTCGACCGTGACGAACTCCTTCGTCCATTGCGCGGCGAGCAGGACATCGCGTTTGACCTGCTCCTCCGTGATGCCGCGGGCCTTGGCCGTGTCGGGGATCTGTTTCTCGACAAGGGGCGTCAGCACGTAGCCGGGGCAGACCGCGTTGACGGTCACGCCGAACTCCGCCGCCTCGAGCGCCACAGTCTTGGTGAGGCCCATAATGCCGTGCTTCGCCGTGACATAGGCGGACTTGAAAGGTGAGGCGACAAGCGCATGGGCGGAGGCCAGATTGATGATCCGCCCCCATTTTCGCGCCTTCATGCCCGGCAGTGCCGCCCGGATCGTGTGGAACGAGGCCGACATGTTGATCGCGATGATGGCGTCCCATTTCGCGATCGGAAACTCCTCGACCGGGGCGACATGCTGGATCCCGGCGTTGTTGACGAGGATGTCGACCTGGCCGAACGCCTCTTCCGCTGCGCGGACGAGGCCCTCGATCTCGTCGGGTTTCGTCATATCGGCGCCATTGTAGCCGACAGCTCCACTGCCGGCCGCGTCGAGCCGGGCGCGCGTCGCTTCGATCTCATCGGCCGGGCCGAAGCCGTTCAGCATCACGTTGTAGCCCTGGCCGACGAACGCCTCGGCGATGCCGAGGCCGATGCCGCTGGTGGAGCCGGTGACGATGGCGGTGCGGGTCATGGGATGCTCCTCTCTGGTGCGCGACAGGTGTGCGCCTGCGTTCCGGGTACACTGGCCGGGCCGTCTGCGCCTAGTCCCTTCTGGGGCAATGGAGGCGCCCGTGGGGTTTCATCTGCCGCGGCGGGGGCGAACCGCCCAAATCGAGGCCATGTGTCTCACCCGGTCGCATCGAAAATCGGCTGCGACGCGGCCAGTGCGACTGCGAGGGAGAGGCCGAGCGCCCACCCCGCGCTCTCTGCCCCCGCGCGCGCGGCGGTCCAGCGCGCCATGGCGCCGTAGACGAGGTGGAACAGGATCATCACCGGGAGCACGGTGAAGAGAAGACCGAAGTCGAGCGGGGTTGCGATCATTGCGCCCGCGAGGACGAGAATGGGCACGGTTTTGACAAGCGCTGTCCGGAAGAACCCGGCTCCAGCGGTGAGCCGCGCTTCCGCGAGCATGAAGGGAAGCGTGCCGGCGGCAAGCACAACCGCGAGCGGGAGCCTCGGGCCGACGGCGGCAAAGGCCGAGCCATAGCGGTCGAGCGCGGGCGCGAAAACGCCGAGACCCCAGACAAGGAGCGAGATGACAGCGCCCGGGACAACCGGCCCTGCCGACACGCCCCAACGGCGGAGAAGCCAGAGCTGAAGCCCACCCCAAACGGCAAAAAACACTGTCAGCCGCCCATAGCTGGCAGCGCCGAGCAGTGGGCCACCGATCCAGTGGGCCGCCGCAAAGGCTGGGAGCGCAGGGATCAGGACGGCAATCCCGATGCGCCGCCAGGCGAGTGGGGCGGGCGCCCCACCCGCTGCGGGGAGGAGTGGAGCCGCGGCCCAATAGGCCGCAACGATCGACGCGAGAAGGGCCAGGATCGCCGGCCCGAGGATGACCGGCCGCGCAACTGCGTCCGGTACAGCCCAGGCGAGCGTCTCGTCGAGAGTGCTCGGGTGGTAGAGGACGCCGACATGCTCGACACGGGGGGCTGCGATGGTGCGTCTCAGAACATCGCCGACGGCGGCCGTCTCGCCCTCGCCGAGTGTCGGGTCGACTTGTGCCAGCGCCTGCAGCCCTGCGCGCCGCAACCGCTCCTCCCACGCGCCGGAGATGACCAGGAGGCGGGCAGGGTGCGTGGGGGTCACTGCCTCGGAGTACATCGAGACCGCGACAACCGTCTCGATCTCGCGCGGGGCGGCCGCTCGGATGATCACATCCGTCGCCATCGAGTGGCCGACGAGGGTGACCGGACCTCCGCCAAAGCGGGCCACCGCCGCGTCGATCACGGCGCCGGTGCGGGCCACGAGCTGCGCCGTGGTGCCCGAGATCTCGGTGACGACGGGGGAGAGCGGCTCGGGGTTGCGCCCGTGGCCGGGGAAATCGAAGGCCACCACAGTCTGGCCCGCGCGGGCGAGGGTTAGTGAGAGGGCCTGCATCATTTGGCGCGAGCCGCCAAACCCGTGGGCGACGACAACCAGACCCTGAGGCTCCGCCGGGCGGTAGATCGTTGCCGGCGCCGGCCCGACAAAACCGCGCTCAATGGCGAGACCGCGTCGCGCGCCCTCAAGCTGGAGGAGCGAGAGCGCACCCAGAAGGACAGACAGGGCAAGAACCGTGAGGCGAAGGCGAGACAGTCTGATCATGAGGGGGAGGTAGACCGATTGCCGCCCGCTCCGAGCCGCTCACCGCCCGGGCGGTGGCGCAAAGGGACGCACGGCCAAGGCGCTCGGCGCAACTGCGCCGCCGCCGTAGAGGGGGCCCCGCATCTCAGGACCACCGCGAGGGCCGGGCGGTGCGCGCCCGCGACGACGCCGTCACAGCCGCGCCTCGTCCGGCGGGACGCGTGTGCGCGCCGTCAGCTCGCGCGGCGAAACTCGGCGACGGTCTCGAGGATCGCGTCGGCGCGCGCGACCTCCGCGCTGAGGCGGGCCCAATCGGGGGTCTCCGCCGCGCAGTCTATGAGCGTTGGCAGCGGGCCTGTCCGCGCGATGATCGCCCGATAGAGATCCCAGCTTTCGCGCACAATCTCGGCCGCGTGGGCTTCGAAGTAGGACCGCATGCGACCGGTCCGTTGGAGCGGATGCGCGGTCAGATGGATCTTGCCGACAAGATGGAGCGGGTAGCTCTCGAGGTAGGCCTCCGCCTCCACACAGTGGTGGGCCGCGCGCAGCACGAGATCCGTCACATCGAGGAGGAGCCCACAGCCCGACCGCACCGCCAGCTCGGCAAGGCGCGCCGTCTCATCCTCGATCTCCCGGCCGAGAACCGGCCCCTCAAAGAGGATCGGACGGCCGAGCGTGCATTGCACCGCGTCGATCTCGGTCGCGATCCGCATGACGGAGGGCGCCGCGTCGCGGTCGAAATGCGCCGCCCCGCCCCGATCGGAGGCAAGCGAGACGAGACCGGGCGCGGACCGGCGCACGAGCGCCGCAAGGCGGCGCACATCCGCCGGATCCAGGGGCGCAGCCTGTCCGATGGAGAGGCCGCGCGCCTCGACGCAGATCGGTGTCCCGGCGCCAATGGCCTTGAGCATGGCGGGGCGGTCGATGGCCTCCAGGCCGACATTGAACCATGATGTCGCGTCGCCGGAGAGCGCCACGGCCGACGGCTGCCAGGCGAGGCCGCCGCGCGGCGGAACCGCTGGCCTCACGTCGAGGTGCCGGGCATCGCCGCCCTGGCCCTTGGCACCAGAGGCGCCTCCGTCACCTGCCCGTCCGTCTTATGCATCGCCATGAGCCCTCGCCGCACCGGCCTCTCGGTGGAAGAACGGTAACGGCCGCGATGCTAACGGTGTGTTAAAGCGCGCCCCCCAGCGCGGCGGTCGCCCCGGTCCGTCGTGAGACTGAGTGACCGGCGAGGACCCGTCCACCCGCAGGCCGGAAGGCTCACAGCACAGGCGCGGACTGGGGGTCAGGGCTGGGAACGCTCCGTCTGGCCGAGGTCCACTTGGCACGGCAAAAACCGGCTCGACAGGAGGCCCCGAGCCGTCGCCGCGCCCGCGCGCCCCTCGGCCAGCAGACCGATCTGTGCCGCCCAAAGGGCCAGAGGTTGGAGCGCATCGGGAAGGCACTGAGCACGCCACCTTTGAGACCGGCAGCCGCTGTTGCCATGTCGGCAACCGGACGCAAAGAGCCTGCGTGGCCCGGAAAGCCGCGGCCGTGACAGAGGCGGGCGGGTCTCTTCGCCACGCTCGGACCTCCGCGTCGCCGCAACGCGGTCGACACCGGAGGGGCGCACCGCAACACTTGCGTGGCTTGCAGGCGCACTCCGCCCTGGACGGCGGATCGGAGCGCGAGGGTGCCGGAGTGTGATCCCTGCGACCGGACCGTAACGTTCTCTCCCGCTGTGTCGTGTGGATTGCCCCCGCACTGGCTGTGCGCTCCGGGCCCGCCTCCGGTCTTTCTCACACCTTGCGCCGGTGATCAGGAGACCCAGGCTCGGATCCGCGGCCCCTTGCGGCATCTCGTAGGTGCTTTTGGGAACCCGGACGAGAGAGGCCTAAAGCGGCGATGCCTCGCCGTGAACGGGGCGCCCGCCGCTTTAGGTCGGTCCCAAAACCCTCCCGATCCTCTGACGCGCCTGAGCCGGGATGTTCGGTGCCCCGCTTGCCATCGGCACAGCGTTGGCACGGCCACACCTTTGCGTCCGAGCGCTGCAGCCCGGGGACGCGCAGCCGCGCGACCAGGGCCAGGGTTCGTCAGTGCGGGACTGTGGCATGCCCCTGGCCCGAGATGTCCCGGCATCGCTCATGCAGCCCCTTGAAAGACCCGCTCGACAACGCGGATGCCTCCCTGGGAGTGCCGGCGGCTTTCCTGCGAGCATTCCTCCCTCAGTTCTGCTATGTTTCGGCTCACCCCACTTTGGCCGGCCACAGGCACGCCGAAAAATACTGCGATTGGTGGAGGCGCTTTCCCACTTGCTCACCGACTGCCGCTCGTCCAAGCCTGCACAAGTCTGCGGGCCTTTGACGCCGGATCAAAACCCCAAAGGCCGCGATGCATGGCTCAGGCTGTGCAGAGATGGGGACCCGGTTCATCCGCCCCGGGAGCAGGGTTGGTCGACCGAAGGCGACCGGGGTCCCTTGGGTTCGGAGGCTCCTGAGCACCCTTGTGTAACGTTATAACATTTCATACTGTGCGAGCCTCAGAAGTCGTTCGTTGAAGGAGGGCGTTGGTGTGAGGTCCCGGAACAGGCGGATCCGTGCGTCGATCGTGCGGCCTGTCACGCGCGCAGCCGCGGGCTGACGGAGCGACCAACGTGGGACGGCTCTTTCGGCATGCGGTGCGACAAACCTCTGGTGGTGCGGCACGTCTCCGGACGAGGCGAGAGGCACAACGGCGACCTGCCACATGCCACACGCGCGTCGCCGTCCACGGCGTTGGAGATGCAGCGAAGCAGAGGACGGCGCCAATGCTTCGCATGGCTGGCCCTCCGCGTCAGCCTGATCGCCAAACGGGCGCGTCCGCCGAGCCGCTTGGCGCACCGTCGGACCGGAGCCGCCGCACTGCACTTGAAGGGACGCGCGCGCCCCGGCGCGGCCCCGGGCTCGCCGATGAGGGCGGGCGGCCCCACATGAGAAGGACGCACGGATGAACGTCGCGTATGTGTTCGCAACGGATATGGCGGCGACCTACAAGCTCGCCACGATGATCCTCCCTCAGCTTGAGGAGGATCGCCACGGCGTGACCGTCGTCGGCATGTTTTTCTTCGACGACAATCTCTTTGTGCTGCGACAGGGCGATCCCGTGGGCGAACGCCTCGCCCGGGTCGCGGCCGAGAAACGCATCCTCCTGATGATGTGCGATCAATGCGCGCTGCGGCGCAACCTCGCGCTGGGCGAGCTATCCCAGTGCGGCACCGGCGATGTGGTGCCGAAGGACGTGGTCGACGGCGTTCAGGTCGGCTGCTTCCCCCAACTCTACACGGCGCTCGCCCCCGCCAAACCCGATCACGTCATCACTCTGTGACCCTGCGACAGGAGCCAGTTATGCCAGCCACCGACACCCGCCTGCCCGTCACCGTTCTCTCCGGGTTTCTCGGCGCCGGAAAGACGACCTTGCTCAACCGCGTGCTCAACAACCGCGACGGACGGCGCGTCGCCGTGATCGTCAACGACATGTCCGAGGTGAACATCGATGCCGATCTCGTCCGCGCCGACACGGAGCTGTCGCGCACCGATGAGACGCTTGTCGAGATGTCGAACGGGTGCATCTGCTGCACGCTGCGCGACGATCTTCTGGCGGAGGTCCGGAGGCTCGCCGCCGAAGGGCGCTTCGACTACCTGCTCATCGAATCGACCGGGATCTCCGAGCCGCTGCCCGTGGCCGCGACGTTCGATTTCCGCGATGAGGAGGGGGAGAGCCTGTCGGATGTCTCGCGCCTCGACACTATGGTCACAGTGGTCGACGCGGTGAACCTGCTTCAGGACTACTCAAGCCACGACTTCCTGAGCGACCGAGGCGAGACCCTGGGCGAGGACGACGAGCGCACGCTGGTGCACCTCCTGACCGACCAGATCGAGTTTGCCGATGTCGTCATCCTCAACAAGGTCGACGATGCGGGGCCCCAGCGGACGGATGCGGCGCGCAAGATCATCCGCAGCCTCAATGCCGACGCCGAAATCATCGAGACCAACCACTCGGACGTCGCGGCCGATGCAATCCTCGACACAGGCCTTTTCGACTACGACAAGGCGCATGATCACCCGATGTGGGCGAAGGAGCTCTACGGGTTCGCCGACCACGTGCCCGAGACGGAGGAGTACGGGGTCGCGAGCTATGTCTATCGGGCGCGCCGGCCGTTCGAGCCTGAGAAGATCAAGGCCGCTCTCGACAACGCTCTGCCGGGCGTGATCCGCGCGAAGGGCCATTTCTGGATCGCGACGCGCCCCGAATGGGTGATGGAGTTCTCACTCGCGGGCGCGCTCTCCTCGATCAAGCCGCTCGGCACGTGGTGGGCCTCTGTCCCGAAGGAGCGCTGGCCCGATCACGAGGGCGTCCGCACCTACATGCAGTCGCACTGGCAGGAGCCTTGGGGCGATCGCCGCCAGGAGCTTGTCTTCATCGGTGTCGGCATCGACTGGCCTGCGCTGAAAGCGCGCCTCGACGCCGCTCTCCTGCCCGAGAGCGCCGCGGCGGGTCCCGACGCACTGCCCGATTTGTCCGATTTGCCCGACCCGTTCCCGGTCTGGCGGCGGTCGGAGAGCGCTGCGTGACGCTCGTCCGCGACGTCGTCAAAGACGCCGCCATCGGTGTTGGCATCGCAGAGACGCCGGAGGGTCTCTCTGCGATCCGTCGCGCGGGATGTGCCGCTGCCGTTTGGCGGCGGCACCCGCTCCCGGAGTTTCAGACCTGGATCGATGCGCTCGCGCCGGACGAGCTGCCGAGCGTGCGCATGATCCTGCGCCCTGAGGCCGTTCACGACGCCGTTCTGAAGACATGCGACGCGGCGCGGACGCCCGATGGCCTGCAGCGAGAGCGCCTTGTCGACGACATCGCGGCCCTGTCGGCGATCTTCACCAAGCTGATGCGGGCGGAGTGGCTGCGGATCCGCCTCGATGTGGTCGCCACGAACTCCTGCCGAAAGTTCCACATCGACGCCGTCACGGCGCGGCTCGTCTGCACGTATCGCGGCACCGGCACGCAGTATGGCATCTCGACCGACGGGGCGGAGCCGAGCCAGATTTTCACCGTGCCAACAGGCGCACCGATCATCCTGCGCGGGACGCTCTGGCCGGAGCAGCCGAGATCCGGGCTCCTGCACCGCTCACCGCCGATCGAGGGGACCGGCGAGACACGCTTGCTGCTTGTCATGGAACCGGTGGACAACCCAGAGGAAGAGCCGGACAGTCCGTTCGTGCACTGAGGCGCAAAACACAAAGAGACCAGTCATGAAAACACGCGCAGCCATCGCCTGGGAGCCCAACCGTCCGCTCGAGATCGAAGAAATCGACCTCGAAGGGCCCAAAGAGGGCGAGGTCCTCGTCCGGATCGTCACCACCAGCCTCTGCCACACGGATGTCTTCACGCTCTCGGGCGAGGATCCCGAGGGGCTTTTCCCGTGCATCCTTGGCCATGAGGGCTGCGGTGTGGTCGAGGAGGTCGGCAAGGGCGTGACCTCCGTCGCCCCGGGGGACCATGTGATCCCGCTCTACGTGCCCGAAGATCCGGACTGTCCCTACATCAAGTCGGGCAAGACCAATCTCTGCCAGACCATCCGGAAGACCCAGGGCGCCGGCGTGATGCCCGACGGAACCTCGCGGTTCTCCTACAAGGGCAAAGAGATCCTCCACTATATGGGCACGAGCACGTTCAGCGAGTACACCGTGCTCCCCGAGATCTCGGTGGCCAAGATCACCAAGGAGGCGCCGCTCTCAAAGGCCTCCGTGATGGGCTGTGCTGTCCCGACGGGCATTGGAGCGGTGCGCAACACCGCCAAAGTCGAGGCGGGCGCCACCGTCGCCGTCTTCGGCCTCGGCGCGGTTGGGATGGCCGTCATCCAGGGCGCGGTCCTGAACGGCGCATCCCGGATCATCGGGATCGACATCAACCCCTCGAAGTTCCTCCTGGCCAAGTCCCTCGGCGCGACGGAGTGCCTCAACCCCAAGGATCACGACGCGCCGATCCACGAGGTCCTGATCGAGATGACGGGCGGCGGGCTCGACTACACGTTCGAGGCTGTGGGCAATGTCGATCTGATGCGCTCCGCGCTCGAGGCCTGCCACAAGGGCTGGGGAGAGTGCACCGTGATCGGCGTCGCCGGCGCTGGGCAGGAGATCTCGACGCGCCCCTTCCAGCTTGTGACCGGGCGGGTGTGGCGCGGCACGGCCTTCGGCGGTGTGCTCGGGCGCAGCCAACTGCCCGGCATGGTCGATGAGTGGCTCAGCGGTGAGTTCAGCGTCGATCCCTACATCACGCACCACATGAAGCACGATCAGATCAACACTGCCTTCGACCTCCTGAAGGCGGGCGCCTCGATCCGCTCGGTCATTCATTTCCGACCGGACGAGACCATGACCGTGAACTCCCTGCCCGGCGTGCTGGTGCCCGACTAGACAGCGCCTCCCCCGGCAGGTCTCGGCGTCCCCGCACAGCCCGTCCGATGCCGCGCACGACTGATCGGGATCTCGCCTTAGCACCACGAGGAGCAGACGACCTCTGCCCCTCGATCTGCTCCGCCAAACTTCGCGTTACGGCAAAGACGGCTTGTCTCAACGAACACAGGCTCGTCCCTTGTGGTCGCCCAGGGCGGACTGGGTTTAGTGTGCGGAGCGTCAGTCCGACCGACGTTACAGCTCCGGGCCCCGCGTCCCACATGGGCCGCACCACACACCCGCGTGCCTCAACCCAAGCAGGGCAGCCTCCGCCAAAGATCCGCCTCGTCCAACGCGCCGAAGACCGAAAGCGTCCGGTGAAGGCGCTCAGCCTTCTCTGACGATGGTGCAGGAGAGCGGATCTTCGATGCGGCCGATCGGGTGGTCTGCGATGCGGGCCGGCACGTCATAGAGGCAGGCTTCCGGACCGAGGCCGTTCCTCGTCGCGGTCTCGATGCGCCGCGCTCGCCACCTGCGTCCGAGCCTGCGAAGAGCCTGTACTTCCTGCCGAGAGCCACGGGTCTGCTTTCGCGCTCCGCGGCAGTGTCCATGCCGACCGAGGACGGCGCTTGCCACCGGTTGAGCGCGTGGCGGATTGCCTGTGCAGTTGCCGTCCTGCCCGGGTGGTTTGGTCAGATCGCCTTCGAGCAAGGCCCGGAGGGCCACAACGACCGGCAAGGCCTCGGCCTGGTGAACCCGTCGTCGCTGCTCGGGTTGTTCTCCGCCGGCACGCATCTCGGTCGTGTAGGGGTCGCCAATGCGCCCGAACGCCTCTTCGGCAATCGGGGCCCGCTGGCTCGCCAAGATGTCGTGGAACCTGCGCCGGACATGGGCCCGAGCCAGGCTGCTTCAACGATCCGGGATGGCGTGCCAGGTGTCTTCACGCGGTCGAGGGCGTTGAAGCCGGCATAGCCGTCGGCCTGGAGGACGCCGCGAACCTCTACGAGGTGCTTGCGCAAGTGCTCGCCGCTCCGGTCGGATCTGTAGAGGAGGAACGCCGCGGACACAGCAAGGCCGGCAAACCCACGGCTGCCCCGCCTTCGTCTTTCGACGTCCCGGATCGAGCACCGGAACCGCGTTCGCCATCGGTCTCGAACGCATGGCGACGCAATGGCTCACCGTCCCGGCCGAGCCGGTGTGTCTCGAATACAAGGGCCCGCAGCTCCGCGATCAGCGGGTCCGTTAGCGCGGCCGCACGCCCGACCCGTTCGGCCATGGTCGAACGAGCGAGATCCACACTCTCACGGTCACAGATCTCCGGTTGTCGATAGAGCGGAAGGTGGTCGCAGGACTTTGCCACCGGCACATGGGCGACCAGGCATGGCACGGGCCTGGCTCGCTCGATCGGTAGGCCGTGGATGCGGGTATCGCACGACCTGCGGGCGAAGCGCGGCCGGACATGTCGCGTCACGCCGAACCAGGCCGGTACAATGGTGAGCACCTCTCTCGCCACTGTGCTTGACCCAATGGCTCACCGTCCCGGCCGAGCTTGAGCAGATCGCTGCCCCCGCAGCCTGGGGAGGTGCTCGCCGCCTCCTGCCGGCACGCTTGGCGCGGCAGATGGCCCGGCAGCGGTTGGCGCGCGGGCCTGTGTTTGTTGTCCCAGGGGGACGGCGCCGGTGCGGCACGGGGTGCTGGCCGGGTCGGCGTCCTTGAGGGCGAACTCGAGCGTCTCTGATAGGCGACCGATCTGGCTGCGGTGGGGCTTGGCGAGCTGCGCCTCGGGCCGGTCGATCAGAGTGTCCCGGGAGTGCAATTCGGTCGAGAGCGCGCGGATCATCTTCTGCACGGCAGCGGGGTCGGACGGCAGCGCATCGAGACTGATCTGCATGCCTCGAGTTGGTCCCGGCATCTGCCCGGGTCGAAGCACTATCTGTCTGAGCGAATGAGATAATCGGGCCAGACGCCCGGGTGGGGCACTCCATCTTCGGCGCTGCCAGTCCTTGTTTGGGAAACGACCCCTGGATCGTTTCCTGATCCTCCTCATCCTCACAGAGCATCGCAAGCTGCGCCGGAGTGAGCCGCACGCTCGCAAGTGTCTCTTGGACCATTGTCTCGCCGTCTAACGGAGACGGGCGTGTTCGAGCACCTTGAAGCAGAGGCAGAAGCGCTGACCGTCCCAGGTGAGCAGCTTCAACCGGTCGCGCCGATGTCCGCGGAACGCAAAGATACCGCCCGAGCATGGGTTCTGCTTCGGCACCTCCTGGGCCGCAGCCGCAAGCCCGCCGGTGCCGTTGCGCATGTCGGTGGAGAAACCCGCACGCTGGTGCCAGAGCACGCACTGGGCGCCGCAACCTCTCGGGATCGATGTCTGGGGCGACACGGTGTGTCGGGGTGTTGGCCAAAGCCACCTCGGCAGGCTTTGACTGGCCCGTAGGTCTTCCGTGTGTGGACGGCGCGAGTTCGGCTCAGGTTGCGCAAGCTCTACGGGAAGGACAGGGGGCTGATCTGGCGTCGCCTTGGCGATGAGGCCAGTCTCGGTCCGCCCCTTGCGCCATTTGTGGAGCTGCCGGGATCGTCGTCATGTCGTTGCCCCATGCTCATCGTTGGCGCGCGGCCCTCCAAAAGGATGCCCTGTGTCTCGTCGACCGACGGCGATCGCCGCCGCTCCCGCCCCGATCCATCGCTTCGGATGCAAGAAACGTCACCCACGCCAACTCAGCGGACGCTTGCCGAAAACGGCGGGGCACCGCCGGGGCAGAGCGTCCTGCGGGGCCTCTCTGCCGTCATAGGCCAAGCACCTCAAAGGCCAGGAGCCGGCTCCGCTTGATCCGCCTGCGCCTGCGCCGCGGAGGTATGCCCCTGAGACTGATCGGTTTTGGGCGCCGGGGTCTTGGCTCAGCGACCCACGGCGTAGGCTTGCATCATCCGGGGCGTTGCCGCGGCCTTCATCAACCCGCTCGGCGTTCGGGAACTGGCTGTCAGACGCCCGACCGTCCAGGGCTCCGCCACCTCCACGTCGTGGCCCCGGGCGCGGAGCGCTGCGACGGTCTCCTCCCCCCAGGCGGGCTCGACCATCAGATGTCCCGGCCGCGTCGCGCGGGGATAAAACGAGGACTGAAAGTGCCACGTGTGGAAGAGCGGCCCGTCAATTGCCTCCTGCAAGTTCACGCCCTCATGGATCAGCCGCAAAAGATAGATGAGCTGCCAC
>JBCDHQ010000118.1:0-11895 GCA_038749815.1 Pseudomonadota bacterium
ATGTTTCCGATCCGAGACGAGCGCGACCGGACAATCGCCTTTGGCGGCCGCGCCATGGCCAAAGACGCGCGCGCCAAGTACCTCAACTCCCCCGAGACACCGCTCTTTGACAAAGGACGGACGCTCTACAACCTCCGCGCCGCGCGGGCCCGCGCCAAGGATGGACCGCTTGTTGTGGCGGAAGGGTACATGGATGTCATCGCGCTCTCGGACGCTGGATTGGCCGCCGTGGCGCCCCTCGGCACTGCCATCACAGAGGCGCAGCTTGAGCGGATCTGGAAGATCTCCGGTGAGCCGGTGATTGCACTCGATGGCGACCGCGCGGGCTTGCGCGCCGCGATGCGCCTCGTCGATCTGGCCCTGCCCCGCCTGGCACATGACAAGTCGTTGCGCTTCTGTCTGCTGCCCGACGGGCGGGATCCGGATGATGTGGTGCGCAGCGACGGCGCAGCCGCCATGGCCGACCTGATCGGCGGGGCCGAGCCTCTGGTGCGGCTTCTCTGGCGTCGCGAGACCGAAGGACAGACGCTCGACAGCCCCGAGCGACGTGCAGCGCTCGACGCCCGCCTCCGCCAAGCCCTCGGCCGGATCGAGGACCAAGGACTGAGGGAGCACTACCGAACCGCCCTCCGGGACCTGCGCTCAGAGCTCTTTCGCCGGCCGGAGCGGCCGCGCTGGCGCTCAAACCGGACACCGGCGGGTCCAAGCATCTCCACCCGCTCCTCGCCGCTCGCCCGCGAGGCCGCGGCCGCCGCGCGCACACGCGAGAGCCTGCTCCTCACCGGCTGCATCCACCATCCGAGCCTCGCCGAGACCTTCGAGGCTGAGCTCGAGGCGCTGAGCTTTGACGCCTCTCTCGAGCCCATTCGGCAAGCTCTGTTGCACTGTCTCGGCGCACCGGACCTCCGCCAAAAGATGACCGAAGGCCTCGGACAAGACCCGATTGCAACGCTCGAAGCGCTGCCCCTTGTGCGCGCCACCCGCAGCCTCGGCGCCGATGCAACCTCGGAGGACGCGGAGCGCACGCTGGCGGACATCTTCGCCCGACACCGCGCCGAATCTGGGCTTGCCGACGAAATCCGAGAAGCGGAGAGCGAGATCGCAACGGCCGATGACGAGGCGCTGACTTGGCGCCTCAATGCGGCCGGCGCCGCCTGCCGAGACGCCTCAAAGGTGACGTCTGAAGAGACCTCCAGTCTCGACGCACGTGCCCGGGCCGACCTCGACGCGCTCCACAAAGCGATTCTCGACCGCAGCGGCTCCTGAAGGGCGGCCAACGGGCGACTCGTCGCCGCGGAGACCGTGCGCTGGTACGAATCGCGTTGCGAATCGCTCCCGACCCCTGGATTTCTCGCAAACACCCCCCATGTCGCTCACGTGCGGTACAGGAGATCTCCATGGCAGCGAAAGACACCGAATCCAGCGCCACCGAGGAGAAGGATGACGGCCACGCTCTGATGCTGGACATGAGCCAAACCGCGGTCAAGAAGATGATCGCGCAAGGCAAAGCACGTGGTTACGTCACTCATGACGAGCTGAACGAGGCCCTTCCCGAGGGCCAGGTCAGCCCCGATCAGATCGAAGACGTGATGGCCATGCTCTCCGAGATGGGCATCAACGTGATCGAGGCGGAGGAGGCGGAGGACGAAACGCCGCCCGCAACCGGCACCGAGATGGTCGAGGGCACGTCGAAATCGCGCGAGCTCGCCACCACCGGCGCCGCGACCGAATCGCTCGACCGCACGGACGACCCTGTTCGCATGTATCTCCGCGAAATGGGCTCGGTGGAGCTTTTGTCGCGCGAAGGCGAGATTGCCATCGCCAAGCGAATCGAAGCCGGGCGCAACACCATGATCGCCGGGCTTTGCGAGAGCCCGCTGACCTTCCAGGCGATCACGATCTGGCGTGACGAGCTCCTCGATGAGGAGATCATGCTGCGCGACGTGATCGATCTCGAAACCACCTTCGGCGCTGCGATGGACGGGGATGAGCCCGCCGCAGTGATGGAGGCCGAGAAGCCCGAGGACGAGGTCGAGGAGGACGAGAGCCAGAAGCCCGAAGGCGAATCGGGCGATGGCAGCGACGAGGACGAAGAGGATGAGCAGGCCAACCTCTCGCTCGCAGCGATGGAGGCGTCACTCAAACCGAAGGTGCTTGAGACCCTCGACCGCATTGCCGAAGACTACGCCCAGCTTGCCTCGATGCAGGACAGCCGCATGTCGGCCGCCCTCAACGAAGACGAAAGCTTCACCGCTGGACAAGAGCGCGCCTACCAGCGGCTCCGCGGCGAAATCGTGGAGCTTGTGAACTCCCTTCACCTCCACAACAACCGCATTGAGGCCCTGATCGACCAGCTCTACGGGATCAACCGCAAGATCATGTCGCTCGACGGCGCGATGGTGAAACTGGCGGACCAGGCCCGCATCACCCGCTCCGACTTCGTGGCAGAGTATCGCGGCTCCGAACTCGATCCCGGCTGGATGGAGCGTGTCGCCGGCCTCTCCGGGCGGGGATGGGACATCCTGACAGACCGCTTCCGCGACAAGGTCGACGACATCCGCGCAGAGATGGCCGAAGTCGGTCAGTACGTCGGCGTCGAGATCTCGGAGTTCCGCCGCATCGTCTCCCAGGTCCAAAAGGGCGAGAAGGAAGCACGGATCGCCAAGAAGGAGATGGTTGAAGCCAACCTTCGCCTGGTGATCTCGATTGCCAAAAAGTACACCAATCGCGGCCTCCAGTTCCTGGATCTGATCCAGGAGGGCAACATCGGCCTGATGAAAGCGGTCGATAAGTTCGAGTACCGCCGCGGCTACAAGTTCTCGACCTACGCCACCTGGTGGATCCGCCAGGCGATCACCCGTTCGATCGCCGACCAGGCGCGCACGATCCGGATCCCGGTCCACATGATCGAGACCATCAACAAGCTCGTGCGCACCGGCCGCCAGATGCTGCATGAGATCGGCCGCGAGCCGACGCCCGAAGAGCTCGCCGAGAAGCTGCAGATGCCGCTCGAGAAGGTGCGCAAGGTGATGAAGATCGCCAAGGAACCGATCTCGCTCGAGACACCCATCGGCGACGAGGAAGACAGCCAGCTCGGCGATTTCATCGAGGACAAAAACGCCACTCTGCCGCTCGACAGCGCGATCCAGGGCAACCTCAAGGAAACGACGACCCGGGTCCTGGCCTCGCTCACCCCGCGCGAAGAACGCGTCCTACGCATGCGCTTCGGGATCGGCATGAACACCGACCACACCCTCGAAGAGGTCGGCCAACAGTTCTCCGTCACCCGAGAGCGCATCCGACAGATCGAAGCGAAGGCGCTGCGCAAACTCAAACACCCGAGCCGGTCACGAAAGCTGCGCAGCTTCCTCGATCAGTGACATGCCCCGATCGGGCGCAAGGGTGACGTCACTCAGTCCTAAGCGACGCCCCCCGTTCCGCTCAGCCAGGACAGATCCACACGCCGGCCCCATGTGACCGGCGCCAAACCCGCCCACGCCACCAGAACGGAGGGTCCAATGTCACTGCTGTCGCGCCTCTTTGGCGGATCGAAACCGGAGACGCCGGAGCCGGAGGCCTATAACGGCTTTCTCATCTTTGCCGAGCCGATGGCCGATGGCGGCAAGTTCCGGCTGGCGGCCAGGATCGAGAAAGAGATCGACGGCGAGACCAAGACCCACACCCTCATTCGGGCCGACATGTTCGAAAGCCGCGAGAGCGCATGCACAGCAGCGATCAGCAAGGCCCGGCAGGTCATCGATGAGAGCGGCGACACGCTCTTCACTTGAAGATCGCCCCAGCAAGGCTGGCGGGCGGGCCGGTGAGCACAGCGAACTCGGGGCGCCCAGAAGCCGCCGCACCGGGGACAGACTGCGCAACACCCACTCACTCCAAGGACGCCGCCACGCCGCACATCCCCGGCCACCCTGCTTGCAAAACCCTGAACCCCTCCCAGCACCAAGATCTGGCCCCGATCCCACAGAGGCTCACGTCCGCCGTGGACCCCAGACCAGTCCAGTTTAGCCTCGCCGTTGTCACAAGCGCCGACGGCTTCATCGCAAAGGCCCCGGATCATGCCCCCCAGGACTGGGCGAGCCCGGAGGAGCAAACGCTCTTTTTTGAAGCTGTCGACGCGGCGGACTGGGCGATCATGGGGCGCCACACCCACGAGGCCGCGGACAAGCCGCACCGGCGTCGGATCATTCTGTCGACGCGGACCAGCGGATGGCAGCGCCCGACACAGCTTTGGTTGGATCCCGACGGCATGTCCCCACGGGACCTCGCCGCGAGGGTGGCCCATATCCACCCGCTGGAGCGCGGCCTCGTACTCGGCGGCACACGCGTTCACGACTGGTTCCACGACGCCGACGCCCTCGACCAGGTCCTGTTGACCGTTGAGCCGGTGCGCTTCGGCCAAGGGCTCCCGATTTTCTCGGATCAACAGCACGAAGACCCGGTCTCGGTGTTCAGAAACCGCGGCTACCAGATCCGGTCCGAGCGTCGCTTGAATGCACACGGCACCCGGTTGCTGACGTTCGCGCGCCGCTGACGCGCCTCGGCCACAGCAAATGTCGTGCGTTGACCCGAGGGACTACTCAACCACTTGGGGAGCCCCTATAGTGATGGGGTGACGGTTGAGACGAGGAACAGGTCATGCGGTGCCCCTTTTGCGGCAACATCGACACCCAGGTGAAGGATTCGCGGCCCGCCGAAGACCACGTTGCCATCCGCCGCAGACGCTTTTGCGCGGCGTGCGGCGGGCGCTTCACCACCTATGAGCGGGTGCAGCTCCGCGACCTCGTCGTCATCAAGAAGAACGGCAAGCGAGAGCCCTTCGACCGCGACAAGTTGGAGCGCTCAATCCGCATAGCTCTCCAGAAACGCCCGATCGAACCGGAGCGCATCGACCAGATGATCTCAGGCATCGTCCGCCGGCTCGAGAGCCTCGGCGATTCGGATGTGCCCTCGGACACAATCGGCGCCATCGTCATGGAGAGCCTCAGCCGGATCGACACTGTGGCCTATGTCAGGTTTGCGAGCGTTTACAAGAACTTCCAGGCACCGGACGACTTCGAGGAGTTCGTGGCCGAGCTCCGTCCGCAAACCGCCGAAGACGACTGAGCCCGTGGACGACGCGGGCTGGATGCGGCACGCGCTCGCCCTGGCCGCGCGCGGCCTTGGCCAGGTGTGGCCCAATCCGGCCGTCGGCTGCGTGATCGTCGCGGAGGGCCGGATCCTCGGTGAAGGCTGGACCCAACCGGGCGGGCGCCCCCACGCCGAGACCGTCGCACTCGCGGCCGCCGGACGCTCCGCAGCGGGCGCGACCGCGTTTGTGACGCTCGAGCCCTGCGCCCATTCCGGCGAAACCGGCCCCTGCGCCCGCCACTTGGCGGAGGCCGGGGTCGCGCGCGTCGTCTTCGCGCATGAGGATCCAGACCCCCGCGTCTCGGGCCGTGGGCGGGAGATCCTGCGCTCCTCAGGCGTCGACATCCTCGAAGGGGTCGGCGCCGCCGACGCCCGGCGCCTCAATGCCGGTTTCCTCTCGCGGATCGAGATCGGCCGACCGCGCCTGACCCTCAAACTGGCTCAGACCCTCGACGGGCGCATCGCCACGGAAACCGGGGAAAGCCGGTGGATCACTGGCCCTCCTGCGCGGACTTATGTTCACGGGCTGCGGGCCAATCATGATGCCATTCTGATCGGGGTCGGGACCGCGCAGGCCGACAACCCGCAGCTCGATGTGCGCCATGTCGCTGCACCGCCCCGGCCGCCAGTGCGCGTTGTGGTCGACGCACGCCTTTCGTTGCCGCTGACGAGCCGACTGGTGGCGACCGCACGCGATGTGCCGCTGTGGCTCGTGGTGGCGCCCAGCGGCGACCCGGCCCGCCGCGCAGCGTTTGAGAGTGCAGGCGTCCGGCTGATCGACGTTGACGCCGTGGACGGCCGCATCCACACACCGACCCTGATGCAAGCGCTTGGATCGGCAGGGCTGACACGTGTGCTCTGCGAGGGGGGGGGGCGCCTTTCAGCCTCGCTTCTCAAGGCGGGCCTTGTCGACGAGCTGGCGATCCTCTTGGCTGGCAAGGTTTTTGGAGCGGAGGGCGTGCCGGCGATCGGCGGGCTCGGCCTCGCGGCCCTCGCGGACGCACCGCGCTTTGACTGTGAGGAGGTCCGACCGATCGGCAGCGACATCCTCACCCGGTGGGTTCCGTCTCCCCCCTAGCGGCGCCAGAGATGTGCCCAGCGACGAAACCTGTGTTGCAGCGCGCCAAGCACGCGCATGCTGAGATCGGGGTTTCGCGCCAGCTCAGGCGCGCGCGCGGCCAAGCGGTCTAGGATCACCTCGGGCGTCGTGGCACGCCCACTCACGGGGTCGAGATACCGGGGGTAGTCGACCAGCGTCGCGTGCACGAGGCCATCGAGGCTTGGGCGCGCGCGCCGCCAGCTCGGCGGCGTCGCATGGTCGGTCGTGAGGCCCCAGCCCGCATAGAATGGCCGCCCGAGGCAGTGCACGTCGAGCCCACGAAGGAGCGCCTCAAAGCCCATCAATGATGTCATGGTCCAGACCACCTCAACCCGCGCCAAGAGATCGGCGGCCGACGCCTCCCGCGCGACCAGATCGGCGAGGTCGTCCGCGTCCGGGACCGCGCCCGTTCGAAGCCCCGCCTCGACATCGGGATGGGGTTTGTAGATCAGGAACGCCGCCGGAAACGTCTCCCGCGCAGCGACGAGGAGCGCGCGGTTCGTGCGCACCTCCGTCGTTCCGAGGCGGATCGACGCGTCGTCCTCCACTTGTCCCGGCACCAGGACGAGCTGCCGCCCCGCCGCGTCGAACGACGGGGCCGGGCGTCCGACATTGTACTTTGTCACGCCGGTCTCGACGATCCGTTGGCGGAGCGCCTCGGCCCGCGCAGCCTCAGCCGGCGTCAAGCTCTCACGCGCGGCAATCAGCGCATCGAGATCCGAGCGACGCGTGGGATCGAAGTAGATCCCCAGCCGGTCGATCACCAGAGACGCCGCCGGCAGCAGCGCCGCTCCAAGCCCGACGGAGCGGAGAAAACCATCCTCCATCCGTCCGAGCGTCAGTTTGGACTCGACGCACGCATCGCGGAGGGCTTCGGTCTCTTTCCCGGCCCAAACGATGACGTCCCGATGCTCACGCCGCGCCCGCCGCACCGCGGGCTTGATCTCAGTCTCAAAAATCGGCGGACCTTTTCGACCCTCCAGGAACCGGCTCACCGGGCGATGCTTCCAGGCGGAGATCCCGAGGCAGACGGCACCGGCGCCATTGGCCGACCAGGCCGCTGCCTCCGCCGCAAGCTGTTGGGCCGCACCCTCAAACGACGTGAGGGCATCGCGGGCAGGGTCATACCAAACCGGCGCCACCAGCATTGCTGCGGCGAAGACGTCCTCGACGCTCCGCGCCCGTCCTCGACGGGGTGGCGGGCTCCGATCCTCCGTCAGACCCCAGCCGGCATAGAAGGGCTGACCAAAAACGACGGGGAGGTGACCGGCCATCACCGCCTCAAAGCCCATGTTGCTCGTCACGACATAGACCGCCTTTGCCCGTGCGAGCAGGAGCCAGGGGTTCGCCGAGATGGTCAGAAGCGTCGTGCGGTCGTCGAGATCGGCCGCACCAAAATGGCCGCGCTTGGCGCCGCTCTCGACCTCTGGATGTGTGCGGATGACGATCTCCGCCTCCGGATGCTCCGCGCGGGCGGCGGCGAGCATCGCCGCAAAGGTCTCGGGCCCCGCCCCGCCGAGCGCAATCGACGCGTCGCCCGCCGTCTGGTCCACGATCAGGACGAACCCGGCGCGCGGAAGTGGTGTCCGAACCCAGTCGTTGTACTTCGAGAGCCGCCGCTCTCGCAGGAAGGCAATGCCGGCTGCGGCCCGTTCCTCGAGGGCGGAGAGATCGTCCTCGACCAACGTCCGCTCGATCCGGGAGGGGGCGGAGGCGTCGAAATAGACCCCGCACTCGTCGAGGATGAGGCCGGTCGTGCGCCCCCCGCCGCTCCCCGGTCGGACGGAGCGGAGGAGCGCGTCCTCAACAGTCAGAAGCGGCAGGTTCCAGCGTTTGGCGAGCGCTCTGCCCCGCCACGACACGGGCTTCCGCCCCCACACGCCGATCGCGTCGAGCCCCCGCGGCGAGACGGCCGGCACAACCTCCCACCCGGCGAGGGAGAGGATCCGCCGGACCGTCCGATCCCGAAAAAACCCAAGCGATGCGACGCCGAGCCGGCGCGTCGTCAATTCAGCCGGTCCACAGTTGCCGTAACGTTATTCGTGAAGCCGAGGGTTTGGGACACTGCGTTCAACACGCGCGACCAAGCCACAAAGGGCGCCTCGGTGACATAGAGCGTGTCATCGTCACGGATCTCGAACTCCCGCGCGACGAATATCCCATCGGGCTCGGTCAGATCGATGATGTAGGCAAAGGGCTCGCCATCCGCGATGTCGGCTTGCCCGGTGACGCGGGTCGCGATGTCGCTGTGTTCGCGCCGGAGGACGAAGACACCGGTCGGGTTCGAGAGGTTGGAGTTGAGACCGCCAACCTGCGCGAGCGCCTCCACCACGCTGATGCGACCTTGCGGGAACCGGACCCGCGCCTGCGCAGAGGTTGCACCGAGAGCTGTGTATGTGCGCCTATCCTCCTCAACAATGATCTGATCGCCGGGTCGGAGGGCGATGTCGAAGGCGGGGTTGTCGAAGAGGTCGCGGAGGAAGATCCGGCCCGTCTCGCCCCGGCGGCGGATGGCGACCTGGGCCACATCGGCCTCGATCTGGACCCCACCGGCTGTTGCCAGCATCGAGGAGAGCCGCGCGTTCGAGGGCAGGATCGGATAGACGCCCTGAGCGCCCACGCCCCCGATCACTGAGACCGACGCCCCGTCCCCTGAAATCCGCCGGACCTCGACCTGCGGGTCCGGTGTCCGCTCCTCGAGGCTTGCTGTGATGTCGCGGCGGAGCTCGTCGGGCGTTCGCCCGCGCGCCTCGAGCGACCCGGCAAAGGGCACGAAGATCCGCCCACGCTGATCGACCTGGACCCCCTGCAACACCGAGGCCCGCTGGCCGGCATTGGCGAGCAGCCCGTTGTCCACATTCTCCCAGATCGTGATCGTCAGCGTGTCGCCTGGATTGATCCGATCCGTCGCCGCGACCGGCGCGTTGATGAAGGATGGCGGAAACCGGAGCGCTGTGTCCGAGCGGCTGGCCGCTGCGATCGCCATGTCGACCAGCACGACATTGATCGGGCCGCCCTCGGCCTTGGCGCCTGCGACGATCTCCTCGCCATTGGGGCCCGCGCGCGGCAGGCCGCAGGCAGCGAGCGCCATCACAGCGGCAAGAAGCACGCCGCGGCGTGCCAGTGTGGTGATCGTGGCCATGTCCTGCTCGACCCCGCGTTCGGGCTATTTTTTTGCAATAGAGTCATGGCGCTGCGCGAATGGCAACGTCAGAGCGCCCGTTCGGCGTCCCAAACCTTGCGAAGTTTGCTTTTTCGGCAACGGTCCTCGTACGGATCCAACCGTTCCAACATCACCCGCACGACGTTGCGAAGCACCTCCGCGCGCCCCGTCGCCGTGTAAAAGCCCCCCGTGAACTGCGACGTCTCAAGCAGGTATTGCCGGTAATCGCGGTAGGCATCCCAGTCAGGCTGCTTTGGGTTGGCAAAGAACTCCGCCAGAGGCTGCGTCGAGACGAATTCGGGCTTGGCATAGACCGACCGACCGAACACCCTGAGGGGCATCCCCCGCCAGAGAACCTGTTGTCCGGCGGTGGAGTTCACCGTCACAGACGTGTCGGCGTGATCAAGCAGCGGCCCGAGCTTTCCACCCCGGATCATCAGGACACGGCCCTCGACCCCGTGGCGCGCCGCACTCTCCTCGATGATCCGGCGGAGCGGCTCCCGGCCATCCTCGAGGGGGTGGCTCTTGAACACCAGTCGGTGGTGACGCGGGGCGCCTTGGGCGAAGCCGTCGCAGCAGAGCTCAATGAACTCCCGAATGTCGCGGAAATCGCTGTGCTCCGTGAAGGAGCTGTCATGGCTCAATTGAAGGAGAACCAAGTGGTAGTTGGCCCCGCTCCGCAAGAGTTTCCGCGTCTCGAGGATCCGTCCCATCCCGTGGATCGGCAAGAGGAGCAGGCGACGCATGTAAAGCGCCCACTCCCGCCACACGCTGATTGAGCGGTGGGGTTTGTAGTCCCGATAGGCATTGTTCCGGAACAGGACATGCCAGTGATAGAGCGCGCCGAGAAGCACGTGGTGCCAGAGTGCGCCCCATTGCGCCGGCGCATCGGGAACCGGTTGGCGCTGCCCCGCCATCTGTTGGCGCATGTCCGCAACCGACATGTCCATCAACGGAGAGTGGCCGTTGACGCCGCCATGCTCATAGGTGACCCAATACGGCCGGAGGTACCCCTCCTCAAAACAGTGCACTGTGATGCCGCGCCGCATCGCTTCGGCCCGCGCCGCGGCGTGATGCGGGCGGGTATCGCCATAGAGGACGATGTCTGTGACGGGCGTTCGGTCGAGAAACGCGGCGAGGGTCTGCTGCCATTCCTCAGGTTTTCCCTTGAACGGCGTGTAGGCAGACCGGTGTTTCCAAAAGACGGCATCGCCTGCATTGAAGCCGATACGATGAACTGTGGCGCCGGCTTCGGCGAGCAGACCTGCTAGCTGCGAGAAAAAGGGACCATGAGGTCCCTGCAGGAAGAGAAAGTACTGCTCGTTCATTTTGGGCTGACCATAGGCCTCAGCGCTCGCGCGTGCAACATCTGTGCGTCATCGCTCATGATCCCGCAAGTCCCTACTCATACAAATTGTTTCCGTCTATTGCGGGGTGCACCAAGGCTCGTGTATTCGCACCATGCGAACGTTTGAAGAAGGTCTGGCCCATGTTCACCGGGATCGTCACAGATATCGGCAGGATTGTGCTCGCTGAGGCACGAGGCGATAAAAAATTCCGCATTGAAACGGCCTACGTCCCCGAGGAGATCGACATCGGCGCCTCGATCGCGTGCGCGGGCGTCTGCCTGACCGTGGTCGATCGGGGACGACGGGACGGAACCGGCTGGTTTGAGGTCGAAACGTCGGCGGAGACCCGCACATCCACGACAGCGGGCGAGTGGGCACCCGGCTCTCGGATCAACCTGGAGCGTGCGCTGCGCGTCGGCGATGAGCTCGGCGGGCACATCGTTTCGGGTCATGTCGACGGCGTCGCGACCGTCGTTGCGGTGACGGCGGACGGCGACAGCACCCGGGTCACCTTCGACGCGCACCCGTCGCTCGCGCGGTTTATCGCCCCCAAGGGCTCCGTGGCGCTCGACGGAACCTCCCTGACAGTCAACGAGGTCGACGGCACTCGGTTCGGGATCAACTTCATTCCGCATACGAAGGCCCAAACGACGTGGGGCGAGACGTCCGTCGGGCAACGCGTCAATCTGGAGATCGACACCCTCGCGCGGTATGTCGCGCGCCTGGCGGAGACAGCGGCCTGACATAGCGACAATCCGCGTCTTTGTGCGACCGGGCACCGCTGGCGTTCGGGTCGCCCTTGCGCTATTTCAAAGCGCGCAGCGAAAGGCCTCGGATGAAAGACGACCACTACATAGACGCGATCTCAAGCGTCGAGGAGATCATCGAGGATGCCCGCAACGGGCGGATGGTGATCCTGGTCGATCATGAGGATCGGGAGAACGAGGGCGACCTCGTCATTCCCGCCCAGATGGCGACGCCTGACGCGATCAATTTTATGGCAACTCATGGGCGCGGCCTGATCTGTCTGGCGCTGACCGGCCAGCGCCTCGACCAACTGGGGCTGCCGCTGATGGCCGCCTCAAACTCCTCGCGCCATGAGACGGCCTTCACCGTCTCGATCGAGGCGCGGGAGGGGG
>JBCDHQ010000119.1:0-11852 GCA_038749815.1 Pseudomonadota bacterium
ATTGAGGCGTCGCGCCCCCAATCGCTTCTCACCGTAATGATGGATGCCGGATACAGCGCAGCGCTGACGACCGACGGTGTCGGCGATCCAAAGATCGAAAGCAGCGTCGCAGGCGCCGAGTTCGACGTGTTTTTCTACGGCTGCGACAATGGTGTCGCCTGCCAGGAGGTGATCTTCTCGGTCGGCTTCGACCTGCCGGATGGGTTCGACCTGGCGGGGATCAACGAATGGAACAGCGTCGAGCTCTACGGTCAGGCCTGGCTCGACGAAGAGAACGACCCGTTTCTCGACATGGCCATCAATATGCGCGGGGGCGGCATACCGCGTGCGAATTTTGAGGCCTATCTCGCAACCTGGGACTATTATGTCAGCGAGTTTACGACCGTCATCGATTGGTGATTGCGTCGCGCCGGATGAGTTTTGCGTCGCAGAAGGCGAGCGTCCGATGTGCATGTCGGCGCCCAAGACCGTCGCGGCGGAGCCGGAGTTTGGTTCCGACCTCCAAATGACCCGTGGCCCATGGGCGCTTGGCAGACCGACGAAAGCGCACTCGACCTTTTGCCCGCTCTGCACTGAGGCGCGCAGTCTCGCTGTCGCGTTATGCACCGCTCGGTCCGCACCGGTGGTTGGAGCGTACCAAAGCCGCTCTGGAAACCCCGTCAAAGGACAGAACCAGCGCTCCGTTTGACGTGATCGCCACAGCGGCGCCCCAGATCCAAGCGTCGTGGCCCTGATGCGAGACGCCACTTGAGTGCTTCGAGACAGCCCAACGGCACGTGCGGTGTGCAGATCACGGCTACTTCGCCGGACACGACCCGCAAACCTGTCACCCGTGGGACCTGTCTCCAGCCTCGATCCGGCTTTGGCGGTTGCAAAAGGCCCTCCAACGATTGCACCTGCCCCGCATCCCCCTATCCTAACGATGACACACACTGCTCGAGAACAATATGTCACCCCTCCGCATCACCTATCTCGGTCTGGCCGTTCTCGGTACGGTCTGGCCCATGTTCTATTTCGTTCGGTGGTTTCGTGAGAACGGTTGGTCGATTGTCGAGATGGCGAGCGTGGCGTGGCATGCAAACGATGCGACGACTGGATTGACCTATGACCTGACGGTCGCAGCCCTTGCGCTGACGGTCTTCATCATTGCCGAGGCGCGGGCGCGAAACGACCTGATGGGCCTGATTGCGATCCCAGCAACCTTCTGCATCGGCGTCAGCTGCGGTTTGCCGCTCTATCTGTTCATCCGGTCGCGCCCGCTCGACTGATGGATCACTTTCTCTACAGAAACGGCGTTCTCCACGCCGAGGATGTTCCCGTCTCCGAGATCGCGGCTGCGGTGGGCACGCCCGCCTATATCTATTCGACAGCGACCCTGACCCGCCACTACCGGCTGGTCGAAGAGGCGTTGGCGGCCCATCCGCATCTGATCTGCTACTCGATGAAGTCGAACTCCAACCAGGCGTTGATCCGGCATCTTGCATCGCTCGGCGCCGGCATGGATGTCGTCTCGGGCGGTGAGTACGCGCGCGCACGCGCTGCGGGCGTCCCGGGGACGCGGATTGTCTTCTCAGGCGTCGGCAAAACGCGCGAGGAGATGACGACGGCGCTGACGGAGGGCGTGCGTCAGTTCAATGTGGAGAGCGAACCCGAGCTCGCGCTTCTCTCTCAGGTCGCGCAGTCCATGGGCCAGACTGCGCCGATCACGCTCCGCGTCAATCCAGATGTCGATGCCCGCACGCATGCGAAGATCTCGACCGGCAAAGCCGAGAACAAATTCGGCGTCCCGATCGGCGAAGCCCGTCGGATCTACGCGGAGGCCGCGCGCCTGCCCGGGATCGAGGTCGTCGGGGTCGACGTCCACATCGGCAGCCAACTGACGGAGCTTGAGCCCTATCGGAACGCCTTTCTCAAAGTGGCGGAACTGACCGAGCTGCTTCGCGCCGATGGCCACGACATCCGCCGTCTCGATCTTGGCGGCGGTCTCGGTATCCCGTATGAACGTGCCAACAGCGCGCCGCCCCTGCCGTTCGACTATGGGCGTGTGATCGACGAGACAGTGGGCCATCTCGGCTGCGAGATCGAAGTGGAGCCCGGTCGGCTGATCTCTGGCAATGCGGGCATCCTTCTGAGCCGGCTGATCTACCGGAAAGAAGGCGCCGATCGAACGTTTCTCGTGCTTGATGCCGCTATGAACGACTTGATCAGACCTGCAATGTACGAGGCACACCACGATGTGATCCCGATTGTCGAACCCACGCCCGGGACCGAGGTCGGGCCAGTCGACATCGTCGGTCCGATCTGTGAGACGGGCGACACTTTTGCCCGTGAACGGCTGATGCCCCCTGTTGCGGATGGGGATCTTGTGGCGTTCCGCTCCGCCGGCGCGTATGGAGCGGTGATGTCCTCGGAGTACAATTCTCGACCATTGGTGCCTGAAATTCTCGTAAAAGGCGATCAATTTGCTGTCGTGCGACGTCGACCAACCTTTGACGAGATGATCGCGCGCGATACCATCCCCGAATGGCTCGAGTGATCGAGCGCCGGCAGAGGAACACTCGCCCCATGTCCGACCGCGCCCCGGAAGACCGCCTAGATGCCGCCCGCGCCGCCCTGGCCGGCCGGATCCGCCGCACCCGTTGGGCGATCGCCGCGGAACGTCTTGTCGCGGCCTTTTGGCCGGCGCTGACCGTCGCACTCTTCGCCGCCGCGCTGTTTCTCTCGGGCGTGACATCCGCCCTCCCGGCGCGGCTGGTGATCGGGCTCGGCGCGCTTGCTGTGCTCGGCGTCGCCTACGCGATGGTTCGGGGGGGCCGCACCTTTCTTTGGCCGAGCGAGGGCGAGGCCGTTGCGCGGCTCGATGCCGTGTTGCCCGGGCGCCCGCTCTCCGCGCTCCGCGATCGCCAGGCGATCGGCTCGAACGATCCAGACGCCGTCGCCGTTTGGACCCGCCATCTTGAGCGGATGGCGGCCCGCGCGGCAGAGGCCCGCGCCGCGCGCCCCGACCTTCGAGTGGCCGCCCGCGATCCTTGGGCGCTTCGCCTGTCCGCGCTTGTGGCGGTGATAGCAGCCCTCATCTTTGCCGGCCAGGCCGACCGGGTCGACTTGACCGAAGCGCTCGCGCCGGACCCGGAGCCGCAGATCGCCGCCGGACCGTCCTTCGAAGCCTGGGCCGCCCCGCCGGCCTACACCGGGAAACCGACGCTCTATTTCAACGACACCGGAACCACGGCGCTTGAGCTGCCGGTCGGGACTGAAGTCACCGTCAGGGTCTACGGCGACACCGAGGTCTTTGCGCTCGAAGAGAGCCTCTCGGGCGGCGCTGCGGCGCTTGAAGCCGCGGCCGAAGGCATCGGCAGCGCGAGCTTTGACGTGCGCCAGTCCGGGGACCTCGCGATCTCGAACGCCGGCGGAACGCTCGGGCGATGGGAGATCACGGTGATCCCCGACAGCCCACCGACCATAGCGCTTTCCGGTGAGATCGAGCGCGCCGTCTCGGGCGCCATGCAACTCTCGTATTCGGGCGCCGATGACTACGGCATCACAGGCGCCGATCTGTCGATCAGCCTCGACTTGACGGATGTCGATCGCCGCTACGGTCTCGCGCTGGATCCGGAGCCGCGTCCGGCCATCGAGCTTGATCTCCCGCTGCCTCTCTCCGGCGCTATGACGTCCATTGAGGAGACGTTGATCGAGGATTTGACGACGCACCCTTGGGCGGGGTTGCCGGTGCGCGTGCAGCTTCGCGCCCGCGACGCGGCGGGTCAGCTCGGTGAGAGCGGTGTTTCCTTGGCAATCCTGCCCGGCCGCCGATTCTTTGATCCCCTGGCGCAGGCGGTGATCGAGCAGCGGCGCGACCTTCTTTGGAACCGCGACAACGCTCCGCGGATCGACCAGATGCTGCGCACGATCACGCACGCACCCGAAGACATCTGGTCCAACAGCACAGCCTACATGATGACGCGCATGGCACTGCGCCGGCTCGGCTACGCCATGGAAGGCGGTCTCTCGGATGCAGAGCGGGACGATCTGGCTGAGCTTTTGTGGAATGTCGCTCTCCTGATCGAGGACGGTTCGCTCTCCGACGCGCGCGAGCGGCTCCGCCGCGCGCAGGAGCGGTTGCAGGAGGCGCTTCGCAACGGCGCGACTGAGGAAGAGCTCGCCGAGCTGATGCAGGAGCTCCGCCAGGCGATGCAGGATTACATGCAGCAGCTCGCGCAGGAAGCGCTCGAGCGCGGCGAGATGGCCCAGAACGACGAGATGGGCCAGAACCAGATGTCCATGACCCAGGACCAGCTGCAGGAACTCATGGACCGCATCCAGGAACTCGCCGAGCAGGGCCGGACGGAAGAGGCGGAGGCGCTCCTCCAGCAGCTCCAGCAGCTGATGGAGAACCTTCAGATGCAGCTCTCCCAGGGTCCAGGCCAGCAGGGCGGTGAGGGGCAGCAGATGATGCAGGAGCTGCAGGACACGCTCCGCCAACAGCAGGGTCTGGCCGATGACAGCTTCCAGCAGCTCCAGCGGGAGTTCCAGCAAGGCCAGCCAGGTCAGCAAGGTCAACAGCAGGGACAACAACAACCTGGTCAGGGCCAAGGACAGCAAGGCCAGCAGTTCGGGCAGCAGGGACAGCAGCCGGGTCAACCGAACGGTCAGATGCCAGGCCAGGGCGAACAGGGGCTGAGCGCGCAGCAACTCGCCGACCGGCAGGAGGCCCTTCGCCGGATGCTCGACGATCTCCGCGGCCGTCTGCCCGGACCGTCGAGCGAGGAAGGCCAGGCCGCGCGCGACGCGCTCGGCGAGGCCGAGCGCCAGATGGGTGAGGCACGCGACAACCTCGACGAGGGCAACCTCTCCGGGGCGCTCGACCGCCAGGCGGATGCGATTGATGCCCTCCGCGACGGGCTCAGGGGGCTCGGGGACGAGCTCCAACAACAGGCGCAACAAAGCCAGGGCCAGACGGGACAGGATGCCGGCCAGGGCGTGGCAGAGGACGATCGCGATCCGCTCGGTCGACCGAACGGCGCCCGCGGCTCGCTCCGCACCGACGAGAACATGCTGCCGGGCCTCGACCAACTCCGGCGCGCGCAAGAGCTCTTCGACGAAATCCGCCGCCGCGCCTCCGACCGCGAACGCCCGGAGTTTGAACTCGACTACCTGCAACGCCTGCTCGACCGGTTCTGACGACCGAGACAAAGGCGCAACGATGCCGTTGTTCGGGAGGCGCGGTCCAACAGGTCAGGCCGCGCGGTGGGCACCCGCTTGGAGCAGGACCACCGAGCCGTCGCACTGTCGGCCCGATAGATGAGATCCATCCCAGCGTCGCACCGGGGCAAGACCGGCGGTTGGATCGGCGCGTCGCGTCCAGATCGCCAAATCAGCGCGTGATCCAGCGCTCGTCCGGAGCCTCGGCAAACGCCAAGGCTTCGCTTTGGTCGGCCTATGGATCTCGTCCGCACCAGCCCGCCCCAGACCTGGAAGATCCTGAGACCCGCGTCCGCTCAACTTGCTCAAGCCGCCAATTAGAGGGCCCTCTCGAAGGGTTTCCGCTCTCCCTCAGGAGATACCCCACTCAGGCGCGCCCCGACGGGGACGAGTGGCAGCGGGACGGGGTGGGCCTAGATGGGCGTCTGCGCACTCAGCGGCGACCATCGGATCTTGGGCCTGGTTTCCTCGGCGAGTAGAGGCGCTCAGACCAACATCCTCGTGTTTGGCGCTTCGGGTGAGCCATCGTCCGGCCGCACATCCTGGCCTGCGCTTGTCGTCTCAATGCAAGCGCTCGGCTGACATCGACCTGCGGGGCTCGGTGGTGCCGTTCCGCGTGCAGAGTTTCCGGTTTTCCGTTGCAGCGCAGGGCGTTGGTCACAGCGCCGTGGCTCGGCCTCGGTGGACAGCCCCGAGCCGGGACGATCCAGCAGATCCCGCCAGCGGAGAGGCGGCCACCGCGCGATGGGGGTGTCCATGTCCGAGTCCTCTGGCCGGCGGCGGTCTCGGCAAATGGCGGAGAGCCTTGGGGCCTGGAGCAGATGCCGATGCCGATTGGGTCGCCCTCAGTTCCAAAGCGTCAACGTCCGTCCGCGTCATGCTCCATCCCACCTTCATCCGGCCCACCGCAGCGGGATCGTCCATCAGCACCGCATCGATCCGGCGCATCGGCCTGTGGACGGCGCCGCCGGCGGCGCGCGGTTCGTCGTCCGGGGCCGGCGGCCTGAGAGCTGAGGCTCGGTGCAGAGGATCGGTCGACCATATCTCCACGTTCAGCATCTGACGGGTCCAGTCGGGCGCTCCCGCCGAAACGCCATCCTCCAGCTCCCGCTAGGTGATCTTCAGATGCAGCGACATCGTGTCGATCCAGGGAGCTTGGAGCGTCTCCGGCTCGCCGCCCGGACGCTGGTATCTCCCACCTTGGTCTGGTTCGGATGCGCGTCGCGCTTGTCACCCTTCAAAGCAGCCATCGCTGCGGTGGCAGAGCTGCGGGTCCGTCGGGCCTTGGCATGTTCGCCCCTCCGTTCCGGCTCGGAGGCGAGAACACCGCCTGGCACAGCTGCACCGCGCTCCTGGCTCGCCTCTAAAGGAGGTGTATCAGACCCGGTGGCGCCATGATGGACGGACTTTTTCGATCGGCACCACGACTGTGGGATCAACCTCGGGCCACGTTCAGTGGACGGAGCGCGGGGGGGCACCGCGCACGTCGCCGAGCGCTGCATGGGGCGCCTCCGCGTCCAAGCGGCCCGCGTGGCGCGTCCGGATCGCATGTCGCGCGCCATGGGACTTGAACCCATGGCGCTTTCGAATGACGAGGGCAGACCCTCGGTCGTCTGCCTCTCCGAGCATCACACCGTCTTCTCCGCCTGTTCATGCGTGGATGTCCAATGGGCGGACGAGGGTCCTTGAAAAGGCTGTCAGTACATGCCGACCGGCGCGTCGGGCACTCAAGACTGTCCATTGCCTTTCACATCCAGCGAATAGGCGCTGGATGCCTTCGGTACAGCCTCAGTCAAACGAAACAGCCCATCGACGTGGACAAGCTGCGCGGCGCGACGAGAGCGCCTTTAGCGCTCACAAAGGGGCGGTGCCCTCTGTCGCCATTGATCCGCGATGAAGCTTCGGGCAGCGAGGTCGGTTATTCGGAGGTTTGGTCCGCCTCGGAAGCGCTTTGCAACTCGCTGACCGCTGACGTGACCAACACGCGGGCCTCGCCATAGAGCCACTCCGTCGTACGCCGCGCGGCATTGACGCCGGAGGCATATGCCTCAAGGGCAGGTGCGGCTTCGGGGAGCTGGCGCGCGATCTCGGCGCGGCCGAGATATCCGCCGGCGGCGAGAAGGCCAACGATCAGAGCCAGCACAAAGCCGATCCGACCGCCACTGCGCGGTCTGCGCTCGCGCTCGTACTCTTCGAGGGCTTGGGCCAGGTCACGGCTGCCAACGGATGTGGTCGGCCGCGCGGCCGTGCGCGGCCTGGCTGGCCGCGACTTTCGCTCGTCCGGCGCAGTCTCGTCGTCAACGACCGTGACGCCTGCGATATCGGCAGCCTTCGCGATATTGCGACGCCCCGTTGGGCGCCTGATGTCGGGCACTTCGTCGTCGGGCTCTTCGGGGACTTGCTTCAGCTGCTCGCGGAGCGAACGGATGAGGTCATCCTCACCACTCGCCTCTGGGTCCTCGGCCGGCGGCGGCGGGACATCGCGGACGGCGATCTCGTGGGCGACGGCCTCGCGAATCTCGTCTCGCTCCTCCGCGGGCAATCGGCTGGAGGGCGGCTCGGCGGCGGGCGGCGGTGCCGTGCGCAGCGGCGTCGGCGCCTCCTCCACTGGGTACTGCGTCCATTGCGTGTCGCATTGCGCACATTGCACATCACGACCCTCCGGCCCGAACAGCCGTTGATCCACCTCGTATTGCGACCCGCAATTCGGACAGATGATGCGCATGTCACACTCCTCGTGACGACGTCGGTCCAAGGACCACCCACCCCTCTTTGTACAGCCACACGCAGCGCTTGCAAGATTTCCCTCGGCCGCCATTCTGAGCCTGCGCCACAGGGGCACTGGGGACGGGACGGTGATCAGCTTCGAGGACGTGAGTTTCACCTACGGGCAGACCCCAGTGCTGGACGGCGCGTCCTTCGAGATCGGCGACACCGGCCTCGTGCTGCTGACGGGTGCCACCGGGTCGGGCAAGTCGACACTTCTGCGGCTCTGCCACCTTGCACTCTGGCCGAACCGAGGGCAGATCCGCCTGTGGGGGGAGGTGCCGCAGTCGCGGGACGAGCGCGCGGCTGCAAGGCTGCGCCGTCGGATGGGCGTTGTCCCGGAGGAGAGCCGGTTGATCGAGCGGCTGAGCGTTGCTGAGAACATCGGGCTGCCGATGACCGTTGCCGGAGGCCAGCGGCGGGAGCGGGATCTGCGGGAGCTGATGGCGTGGATCGGTCTCGACGGGCGCGAAGACGACCGGCCCTCCACGCTCACGGCCGCCGAAACACGGCGCGCAGCCCTCGCACGCGCATTGATCATCTCGCCCGAGCTTCTGCTCCTCGACGAGCCGCTGTCGGGCCTCGATCCGGGCGCGGCGGCCGATCTCTTGTCGTTGCTCCTCGACCTTCAGACCATCGGCAGGCCCATCGTTCTGGTGAGCCGAGATTCGGATCTGACCGACGACCTCCGTCACCGGGCAGCCGCCCGCATCTTAACGCTTGACGGCGGTCGGGTGCAGGAGGATGCGCCGTGACGGTGCCCTCAAAGGCCCTCCCGGCCGAGGGGTTGCCCCTGGTCGTCGGTGTCGCCACCGGGCTGGCTGCAATCGCCGTCCTGTGCCTGTTGGTGGGACTTGCGCTCCGCGACATGGGTGCGCGGTGGCGCCTGAGCCTCGCGGCGGTCATGCTCGTGGAGCTTCCTGGCGAGGACGACGCTGCCGCCGCGCTCGACATCCTGGCCACCGCACCTGAGGTCCGCAGCGCCCGCACGATTGAGGCTGCGCGATTGGCGGCTCTCTTCGGGATCGACAGGGACGGGATCGAGGCTCTGGCGCTCCCCACGCTGATCGAGGTCGACGCCCCAACGGACGCCCGTGCGTCCATCGAGGCGATGCTTGCCGCAGAGATCCCGGGCATACGGGTCACGGCGCCATCTCCAGCACAGCAACATAGTGCACACCAACTGGCCCTGGCCGCGTGGAGCGGCCTTGCGCTGGCGGCGCTCTCCCTCGCCGCGATCGGCGCAGTGGTCTACCTCGCCGCGGGGCGGATGCTGCTCGCGGGGCGCGAGACACTGAGCACACTCCGCCTGATCGGCGCTGAAGCGCACGACCTCCGCCACCGGATCGTCCAACCCTGGGTGGTCGGGGCGTCCCTCGGCGCTGCTGTCGGCGGCGGGATCAGCGCCCTCCTTGCGGACCTGCTGACACGAGGCACCACCCTGGTTTGGCTCGACAAAGATGTCACGCTCGGTGTCGCGCTCGCCGTGACCTTGGCAGCGGGCCTTGTTGCCTGGGCTGCGGCGCGGCTTGCTTGGGCCTCCGCCGACGCATGATCCTCCTCCGATCGCTTCTCTTCGATGCGCTTCTTTATGCGCTGATCCTGATCCTGGGGATCCTCCTCCTGCCGGCGGCGATCCACTCGCGCGAGGGCGCGTACTGGGCGGTCAGGCTCTATGGACGGCTGGCGCTCTGGCTTTTGGAGCGGATCTGCGGCCTGAAGACCGAAGTGCGCGGACCCGTGCCGACCGAAGACGTTCTGATCGCGGCCAAGCATCAGTCCTTTCTCGACATTCTGATCCTCATCGCCACGCTGCCCGCACCCCGCTTCATCATGAAACAGTCGCTCCGATGGGTGCCGATCTTCGGGTTTTACGCGACGCGAATTGGATCCACTCCGGTCTCGCGGGGGCGGAAAGGCCGCGCGGTGCACTCGATGGTGCAGGATGTTGAGCGCAAGCGGACGCCCGGACAGCTGGTGATCTATCCGCAGGGCACCCGCACCGCGCCGGGGGCCAAGTTGCCCTACAAGATCGGTGCCGGAGTGATCTACGAGCGCACGGGCCTCCCGTGCGTCCCCGCGGCGACCAATGTGGGCGTTTTCTGGGGCCGCAAGAGCCTCTTCCGAAAGCCGGGCCTTGGCGTGGTCGAGTTTCTGGAGCCGATCCCAGCCGGGCTGAAGGTCGCGGCGCTCATGGAGACCCTGGAGGCTCGGGTGGAAGCCGCATCCGAGACCCTCCTGAGCGAGGCCCTCAACCGCTGAGCGCCCGGCTCCCCATTTCGAGGTACTTCTGACGCCTGATATCGCGACGCTCCTCCGGGGCGGCGTCAGCGACTTCCTCGAGCATCCGGCTGATGGCGCGGCCGACGGCCTCGATCGTGGCCTGCGGATCGCGTTGGGCGCCGCCCGTCGGCTCCGTGATCAGCCGGTCCGCCACGCGGAGCGCGTAGAGGTCCTGTGCCGTCAGACGCAGCGCCTCCGCCGCCTCCTGCATTTTGGCGGAATCCTTCCAGAGGATCGACGCACAGCCCTCCGGTGAAATCACCGAGTAGATCGCATGCTCGAGCATCGCCAGACGGTCGGCGACGGCGAAGGCGACCGCACCGCCCGACCCGCCCTCCCCGATCACCACGGAGACCAGAGGCACACCAATTGTCAGACAGGTCTCGGTCGAGCGGGCGATGGCCTCCGCCTGGCCCCGCTCCTCCGCGCCCTTGCCGGGATAGGCACCGGGGGTGTCGATCAGAGTGATCACGGGCAGGCCGAACCGATCGGCAAGCTCCATAAGGCGGATGGCCTTCCGATAGCCTTCCGGCCGAGCCATCCCGAAGTTCCGCTCGAGCCGCGTCTTGGTGTCGTGCCCTTTCTCGTGCCCGATCACGACAACGGGCTGGTCCTCGAAGCGGGCGAGACCGCCCATCACGGCGTGGTCATCCGCAAACCCGCGATCGCCGGCGAGGGGTGTGTACTCCGTGAAGAGCGCGTCGATGTACTGGATGCAGTGCGGCCGGTCGGGATGGCGCGCGACAAGGCATTTCTGCCAGGGCGTGAGGTTCGCATAGAGGTCGCGCAGCATCGCCGCTGCCTTGGTGTCGAGCGCCGCAGCCTCCGTCGCGACATCCGTCTCCGGGTTCTGGCGGCCAAGGGCACGCAGCTCCTCCGCCTTCCCCTCGATTTCCGCCAAGCCCTTCTCGAAGTCGAGATAGTTCTGCATCACCCTGCCCTGCCGACCGACGCCTATATGGCGACGCGGGCGCGGGATTGCAACGCAGCCAAACTCGGCAAGATATGTGCCCTCGGCCCATGGCAGAGTGCAGCCCATGACCAGACGAACAGACCCATATGAGGCGCGCATCCGACGGGTGATCCGCCACATCCACGACAATCCAGGCGGCGATTTGAGCCTTGATGCGCTCGCCGACATCGCCGCGATGTCCCGGTTTCACTGGCACCGCGTGTTTGCCGCAGTCACTGGAGAAACGCTCGCCACCGCTGCCCGCCGTATCCGCCTCCATCACGCCGCGGTCAGCCTCACCAACAGTGACCGCCCCGTCGCTCTGATCGCAGCCGATGTCGGCTACCCCAACCCCAAGAGCTTCGCGCGCGCCTTCCGCGAGGTCTATGGCGCCACGCCCGCCCAGTTCCGCGCCGCCGGCCGCCCGCCGCGCGCGCCCGCATTTCGCACCGCAAGAGAGGAGACTGCGATGTACGACGTCCAAATCGAGGATCACCCGGCCCGCCGCGCCGTGGCGCTGCGGCACCAGGGTCCGTATCACGAGATCGGAAAGGCCTTTGAACAGATCAGTGCCATCTTTACGAGCCGCGGCCTCTGGCCCAACGCGCTCGGCATGATCGGCATCTACCACGACGACCCTTCGCTCAAG
>JBCDHQ010000120.1:0-11782 GCA_038749815.1 Pseudomonadota bacterium
CGCCTCCGCCGAGGTCTTGCCGATGGCGCGGAGCCCGCCCCGCCACGTCGACTTTCGCGGCACGAGGCCGAGATGGCACATCACCGGGATCTCTTCGCGCGCCAGCATTTCCACGATGTGGGGACCGCGAGCGGTGTAGACGCTGTCGGCGCCGTCCTTCATCGCTTTGAACGCGGCCGTCAGCACATCGTGTTCCGTCGGGTGGTCCGGCAGCCCGATCGCCGCTGTGAAAAAGAGCGTGGGCGCGCCTGCGCGGACAGCGGCCGTGTTCTCGGCATTGCCCATGATGAGGTCGATGCCGGCATCGCTCGCCGCCGCGGCCTCCTCGCCGGTGTTTGCGGTCGTCTGAACGAGGGTCCGCACACCTTTCAACGCCTTCAGATCGGCTGCCGTGAGGTTCCGTTGCTGCGGGCGCGCCGCCCAATCGTAAATCCGCTTCACAGCCCGTCCTTACTCCGCCACCAAAGTCCATTGCATCAGCGCGGCCTCGGCCTCTGCACAGGCCGTCACGCGGAGCGCACGCTTCACCCACGGGCCCGCGGGTTCGGTCGCCTCGGACACAGTGACACACAGGCTCTGGTCCTCGTGGAGGCGCAGCGAGCGATCGGCCGCATCGTAGACGAACTTTTGGCGGGGATGGTCGCTGCAGGGGAGGAGCGCAAACTCCGTACGGCCGCGCGCCAGGAGGACTTGCATGCAGTGTCCCTCGAACGGGTAGGAGATGATCTGCATCGTGGCCACGTCATACTCGAACCGCGTGTCATGTCCGGCAAAGCCTCTCGGCTCACCCGCGCGCGCCGGCTTGCAGGAGTGCGTCTGGAGGAAGTCGGACTGGCCGGGGCCGAAGGTGTCGATGCAAAAGCCATACCCGTTCGGCTCATCGTGGTTGTCGCTCAGCACAATGTAGGGCGGATCTGACGGAACTCCGGGTGCGTCGGCCCAAGTGGCGGAGGCAAGCCCCGCAGCGATCCCAAGCAAAACGGCAAGTTTCATCAACATGTCCCGCAAGATGTCCCAGCGGTTGAACTCTAACACCAAAATCATCTGCGGCGGAGCCCAGGATTTCATCACTACCGCCCTTCCCTCCTTTGGCCCTGTCGGAGATGCTGAGCACGGGTTGATGAACCGGGGGGAGTTTGATCTGTTCTCTCTGATGCAGCTCTTGGGGAGGGGTCGGATGACCAAAGCGGTGCTCAGATGGTGTCTTGCGGTGGGTTTGGCTGTCGTGCCGCTGGCGGCGATGTCCGAAGAAATCGTGATCGTGATCGGCAGCGAACCGACAACGCTCGACCCGCATGCCGCGGATGACGGCGGAGAAAAAGCCGTCAACGACAATGTGTTCGAGACGTTGATGGTGCGCGACGAAGAGGGCAATCTCGGGCTTGGCCTCGCCGCCGAGGCACCGACACAGGTCGACGCGACCACGTGGGAGTTCAAGCTCGAGCCGGGTCTCACCTTCCACAATGGCGAGGCTCTGGATGCGGCGGCTGTCGCCTTTTCAGTGGAGCGGATGATCGATCCTGAGCTGAATTCCGAGCAGCTCTCCTATTTCTCGACCCTGTCGGGGGCGGAGGTCATCGACGAGGTGACGGTCCACATCAAGACATCCGGCCCGGATCCGATCCTCCCGGCCCGCATGTATTACTTCATGATTGTGCCGCCCGAAGCCAGCACGTCGGAGGACTTCGCCGCGGCGCCGGTCGGCAGCGGCCCCTACAAGTTCGTCAGCTGGGACCGGGGCAACGAGATTGTGCTCGAGGCCAATCCGGACCACGCCGACGGGGCGCCTGAGGTCACGAAAGTCACCTATCGCTTCATTGAAGAACCGGGCACGCGCCTGTCCACGCTGCTCGCGGGTGAGGTCGATCTCGTGACCAACCTGCTGCCCGAGTTCATGGGTCAAGTGCCGCAAGCCGCGTCGATGCGCGGGCTCGAGCATCCGATGATCCTTTTGAACGCCGATGGCGGGATCACGGCCGATGTGCGCGTGCGCCAGGCGCTCAACTATGCCGTCGACAAGGAGGCGCTGGCCTCCGCGCTGTTCGAAGGTGAGGCGCAAGTCGAGGCGGGGCAGCTCCTCGGGCCCACCTATTTCGGGTTTAACGAGGGCATCTCCGCCTATCCCTACGACCCCGAACGCGCCCAGGCGCTTCTGGCGGAGGCCGGGCAGAGCGACGGCGAGATCACTCTCGTCAGCACGTCCGGCCGCTGGCTGAAGGACCGCGAGCTCACAGAAGTGGTCGCCGGGTACTGGTCCGCCGTCGGGCTCACGGTCGATGTCCAGATCTATGAGTTCAGCGAGTACCTGCAGCGCCTCTTCCGATCTGAGGATGGCCAGCGCTCGGATGCCATTTTCGTGGTCTCCGGCAATGAGCTCCTCGATGCGGACCGGTCTTTCTCGGCCTATCTCGCGCCTTCGGGCTTCGGGGCCTCCAACAGCGTGGAGCAGCTCGAGGAGTGGATCACGACGGCCCGGACCGAAATCGATCTCGATGCCCGTCAGGCGCTCTACGAGGAGGTCGTGGAGTACGCGCATGACGAGGCGCTCCTGACGTTTCTTCTGAACATCAACAACATCTGGGGTATGAGTGAGCGCCTGAGCTGGACCCCGCGGGTGGATGGCAAGATGTTTGTGAGCACGATGAGCGTTGAGTAACGCCCAACACGTCTCATGAGCTGGTACATCGTCAACCGGCTCTGGCAGGGCGTCATCGTCGTGCTGTCGGTCGTGGTCGTCGTGTTCGTCCTCACCCGGATGATCGGCGACCCCGTCCGCGTGATGCTGCCGCTCGAGGCGACGGCCGAACAGCGCGCGGTGTTCGAGGCCCAACTGGGCCTCGACCGCCCGATCTGGGAGCAGTTCGTCACCTATGTGCGCAACGTCGCCGTCCTCGATTTCGGCGAGTCCCTCTGGCAGCGCCGCCCGGTCATGGAGATCATCCTAGAGCGGGCGCCTGCGACCATCCTTCTTTCCGTGGTCTCGATTGCCTTCGCGGTTCTGATCGCGGTGCCGCTCGGCATGATCGCAGCCCTCAGGCCCGAAGGTCTCGTGGACCGGATCGTTGTGGTTGTCAGCCTTCTCGGTCTCTCGATCCCGCAGTTCTGGCTGGGGCTCCTTTTCATCGTTCTCTTCTCGCTCACGCTCGGCTGGCTGCCCACCTCGGGGGCGGGTGGCATTGACCATCTGATCCTGCCTGCGCTCACGCTGGCGCTGCCGGCGATGACCCGGATGGTGATGGTCGTGCGCTCGACCATGATCGACCAGTTGAACGCGCAGTATGTGCGGGTCCTCCGCGCCAAGGGCTTGGGGCCCTGGCGGGTCGTGGGGGTGCATGCGCTCCGCAACTCCGCGGTGCCGATCCTGACCATCGCGGGGTGGGAGTTCATTCGCATCGTCTCGGGCTACACCGTTGTGGTCGAGACCGTCTTCGCGTGGCCGGGTCTTGGCCTCACCGCGATCCAGGCGATCGAGCGCCAGGATCTGATCCTCCTCCAGGCGATTGTCTTCGTCACCTCGATCGCGGTCGTCGTGATCAACATCGTGCTCGACATCCTCTACAAGGCCATCGATCCGCGGATCGAGATCGGATCCGAATGAGCATCGCCGAGCCGGACCCCCAAGCGGTGACAGTGATGCACTCAGGCGCCACTGGCGGCTACTGGGCAGATCTGAGAGGGGATCCCGTTGGGCTCCTCGGCGTGGGGTGCCTCGGCCTTCTGTTTCTGATTGCGCTCACGGCACCTCTGCTGGCCCCCTACGATCCGGCGGCGCAGAACATCATTGCGCGCCTGAAGCCGCCCGTCTGGCTAGATGGGGGCAGCTGGGACCATGTGCTCGGGACCGACCATCTCGGCCGGGACATCCTGTCACGGCTGCTGAACGGCTCTCGCATTTCGCTCTTCGTTGGCTTTGCGACGGTGCTCCTCGCCGGGTCCTTCGGCGTGATGATGGGGCTCGTGTCGGGCTATGCCGGCGGGCGGACCGACCAGGTGATCACCGCGGTCATCGACACGCAGGTTGCGTTCCCGGGCCTCCTTCTCGCGCTCCTGATCCTCGCCGTGATCGGGCCGAGCACAGTGACGGTGATCGTCGTGCTCGCCCTCAACGGCTGGATGGTCTACGCGCGCATCACGCGGAGCGTCGTGCTCGGCCTTCGACAGACAGCCTTCGTCGAGGCGGCGGAGATCCTCGGCTGCCGCACCCACCGCATCCTGATCCGACACCTGCTGCCGAACCTCGCGGCACCGCTCTTGACGATTGGCACTCTCGAATTCGCGCGGATCGTGCTCGCCGAGGCCGCGCTCTCCTTTCTCGGGCTCGGGGTGCAGCCGCCCGCCACATCCTGGGGGCTCGATGTCGCGCAGGGCAAGGACTACATGTTCCGGGCGTGGTGGCTCGTGACCCTCCCGGGGCTTGCCATTGCGTTCACCGTGCTTGCGATCAACCTCGTCGCCTCTTGGCTCCGCGTGACGACCGACCCGGTCGAGCGGGAAAAGCGCTTTGCCCGCCGGGCGGAGGCCGGCCGATGAGCCCTCCCCTCCTAAGCGTCTCGGGTCTGGAGGTGGAGTTCCTGACGCGGAGCGGTCGGGTGCGCGCGGTCCGCAATGTCTCCTTCGACATTGCCCCGGGTCAGGCGCTGGGACTTGTGGGCGAGTCGGGCTGCGGCAAGTCCGTGACCTCGCAGGCCATCATGGGGCTCGTACAGCTGCCGGGGCGCATTGTCGGCGGCGATGTGCTCTGGAAGGGTCAGAGCCTTCTGGGGGGCCAGGCGGAGGGCTATCGCCGCGCGGTCTGCGGGCGCGACATCGCGATGGTCTTTCAGGACCCGATGACGAGCCTGGACCCGCTCTTCACCGTCGGAGACCAGATCGCCGAGGTCCTGGTGCACCATCTCGGCCTCTCGCACGCGGCCGCGCGGTCGCGGGCGATCGAGCTGTTGGATCTGGTCCAGATCCGGCAGCCCGACAAACGGATCGACCAATACCCGCACGAGTTCTCGGGCGGCATGCGCCAGCGCGTGCTGATCGCGATGGCGCTGGCGAGCGAGCCGGATCTCCTGATCGCGGACGAACCCACCACAGCGCTCGATGTGACCGTTCAGGCCGGCATCCTGACGCTGCTCGGGGAGTTGCAGCGGGAGCTCTCGCTCGCCGTCCTGATGATCACCCACGACCTCGGCGTCGTGGCGCAGCTCTGCCAGGATGTGGCGGTGATGTATGCCGGCGAGATCGTCGAGGACGGGCCGGCCAGTCTGATGTTGCACCGGCCCGCCCATCCCTACACGGCCGGGCTGGTTGCTGCGACGCCGACGCTCGCAGAGACGCGCCACAGGCTGCAGACGATCGACGGTCAGCCGCCCGATCTCCGCCGGCCGAGGGGCGCATGCAGCTTCAGGCCCCGCTGCGCCAACGCCGTCGACGCCTGCGAGAGGGCTCCGGATCTGGTGCGGAAGACCACGCCGGGACGTCTCGCCTGCCACAACCCGGTCCAGTCCGCCATCGCCGCGGTCACGGGCACGGCGCATCCCGAGCGGACGGGCCGGCGCGACGCGCCCTTGGTGGAGGTGCGGGATCTCTCCGTGCACTACCCGATCGGGCGCGCCGCACTCTTCGGCAAACGCAGCGTGCTCAAGGCGGTGGACGGGATCAGCTTCGACATCTGGCCGGGCGAGACCCTCGGGCTCGTGGGCGAGAGCGGATCGGGGAAGACGACGACCGGGCGAGCGGTCCTCCGCGCCATCGATCCGACCGCCGGATCGATCAAGTTCGACGGGCGCGAGATCACAACCCTCGGACGCGAGGCGCTCCGCCGGATGCGGCGGGACATGCAGATCATCTTCCAGGACCCGTATTCGAGCCTCAACCCCCGGATGACGGTTGAGGACATCGTGGCCGAGCCGCTTCTGGTCCACGGGATCGAAACCGACGCGGCGAAACTCCGCGACCGCGTGGCCCACTTGTTGGAGCTTGTGGGCCTGCCCGCCGACGCCGCCAGCAGGCACCCGCATGCCTTCTCAGGCGGCCAGCGCCAGCGCGTCGGGATCGCCCGCGCCCTGACGCTCGAGCCGCGGTTCATCATCGCGGACGAGCCCGTCTCGGCCCTCGACGTGTCGATCCGCGCGCAAGTCGTGAACCTGATGCAGGACCTCCAGGCCCGGCTGGGGCTGACCTATCTCTTTATTGCCCACGACCTCGCAGTCGTGCGCCACATCGCCGACCGTGTGGCCATCATGCAGGCCGGCCGCATCATCGAGATCGGCCCGGTCGAGGAGGTCTATGCCAACCCGGCCAAGGACTACACCCGCGCCCTCCTCGCCGCGGTCCCGGAGATCGGCGACGCGCGGAGGGAGAGCGCCTAGCGTGGACAGTCTCGGCGGCAGCGGCGTGATCTCGGTGGCCTTCGCCATCGGCTTCGTGGTCGTGATGTTCGGGGCAGTGGTCCAATCGACCTCCGGCGTGGGCTTCGGCCTTGTGGCCGCACCGCTTCTCGTTCTGATCGATCCGGACTTCGTGCCGGGCACGGTGATCTTTCTCGGCATCGTGGTGAGCCTCCTCTCGACCTTGCGCGACGCGCGGGATGTGAACGCGACCTTGGTCGCCGCCGGGATTGCGGGTCGCCTGCCGGCGGCCATCCTCGCCGCGTCGCTTCTGGCGAGCCTCTCGGAGGTCCTCTTTCAGATCATCTTCGCGGCGCTCATCCTCCTCGCCGTGCCCTTGTCCCTCTTTGGGCCAAGCGTGCGGCCGAGCGTGCCGGGCGTGGCCCTCGCCGGTGTGCTCTCGGGCTTCATGGGGACATTGACCTCGGTCGGTGCACCGCCCTTTGCCATCGCCCTCCAGAACGCGCCGCCGCACCAGATGCGGGCGACGCTGAACGCTGTGCTCCTCCTCGGGGCCTGTGTCTCGCTGGTCTCCCTCGCGGCCTTCGACCGCTTCGGCTGGGCCGACATCATGCGTGGGATCGCCCTTCTGCCGGCCGTCTTCCTCGGGTATCACGCCGCCCGCTTCATCATCCGGGCGCCGGCAACCGCCACGTGGTTGCGCCCCGCCGTGCTGGGGCTCTGCCTCCTGGCAAGCATCGTTTTGATCCTGCGGGCCAGCGCGGCACTGGCGGTGAGCTAAGCCGCCATTCGAATTCTGGCGCCGCCCGCGCTATCCTTGAGGGAACAACAGAGGGGACACACATGGCGCACATCAAACCGACCGGCAGTTTCGTCGCGCTCATCACGCCGATGAACGCGGATGGCAGCATCGACTACCCGGGCTTTCGCGATCTTCTAAGCTTTCATGCCGAGAACGGGACGCGCGCGGCGCTGATCATGGGCTCGACGGGCGAGGTCTCGCTGCTGACCCCGGAGGAGAAGCGCACGATCATCACCGAGACCGTCAAGATGCGCCCCAATGGCATGCAAATGTACTACGGCTGCTCGGGCAACAACACAGCAGCGACCCTCGAGATGGTGCGCTATGCCGAGGCTGCGGGCGCGGACGGCGCCATAATCGCCGCACCCTCCTACATCTGTGCGCCAAGCGCCGACATCGCGGATTATGTCGAGGAGATCTGCGACGCGACCGACCTCGCCATCGGGTTTTACAACAACCCGCCGCGGGTGAAGACGGATCTCCACTGGGACGACATGCTGCGATTGGCAAAGCACCCCAACATGGTCGTTCTGAAGGAGAGCACCACGCGGGTGGGTCAGGTGGCGCAGATGTGCGCGGCCAAACCCGATCTCTCAATCATGTGCTGTTGCTCGCCCAATCTGGGGCTGGTCGTGCCGACGATGTCGCTCGGCGGGCATGGCACGGCGAACATGACCGGCAACATCATACCGCGGGAGTTCGCGGTGATCTCGAAACCCTGGGAGGGCACTGAGGATGCGGTGGCCTTCAAGGAGGCATATCTCGGCAATCTCGACATGCTGCATTTTGCGTACTCGGCGATCAATCCGGTCGCAATCAAAACACTGATGCGCGCTGTCGGGTTGCCCGCGGGCCCCCTCCGCAAACCGCTGAAGCCGCTCGATCCCGTTGCCTTGCAGCGCGGGCTCGACATCGCGGCGGCGCTCGAGCTCGACCGGAGCTACGGCTACAAGCTGAAGGCCGATCTTGTTGCATGACGGCGCTTCGCGTCACTCTGATCACCGGCGCCTCGAGCGGGATCGGGGCGGCGACCGCGCGACGCCTCGCCGGGATGGGCGAGGCGCTCTTTCTGACCGCCCGTGGCGGCGTCGACGGGGGCAAGATCGGCGCACTTGAGACCGTCGCGGATGACGCGCGCCGGGCTGGTGCCACGGTTGAGACGCTGGTCGCGGATCTTGGAGAGCCCGGAGCCGGCACATCCGTTGTCGAGACGGTGCTCAGCCGCTACGGCAGTCTGGACCGGCTGGTCTCCAACGCAGGGTTCGCCGTCGCCGGCTCCCTCAGCACGACGCCGGTGGAGAGCCATGAGAGCTCGATGCAGGTCATCTACCGCGCGTTCCTCGATCTCGTCCGCGCCGCCGAACCCGCGCTGACGGCCGCCCCCCAGGGCCGCGTGGTCAATGTGAGCTCCTTCGTGGTGGATCAGGTGCCGGGCGGGCGGGCGTTTCCGGCGACAGCGGCGGCAAAAGGCGCTGCCGACGCGCTCGCGCGCACGCTGGCGGTGGAGTTTGCGCCGAAGGGGATCACGGTGAACTCGGTCGCGCCGGGGTTCACCGAGAAGGAGCGCCACGGTCACACTGCGATGTCGACCGCGGCGTGGGAGGCCGCGGCCGCGCTCACACCCACCGGGCGGCTGGCAACGCCCGCCGACGTTGCGGCGGCGATCGCGTTCTTCCTGAGCGACGAGGCCGAGCACATCACGGGGCAGACGCTCCGCGTTGATGGCGGGCTTTCGCTGGTCTAGCGAAGTGCGACCGTTTCCGGCACCGTGGGACTCGTGCGGAGCGATGGGCCCGACTGAACGCTAAAAACCCTGGCGGTTTCGGCAGAGCCACGTAACGTCGCGCTGAAGTGTGGGCGCAGGGGTATGCTGGATCTCATCGTCAAAAAGGCTCGGCTGCCGGACGGGCGCGGGCCGCTCGACATTGCGGTCAAAGGTGAGACGATTGCCGAGATCTCACCGCAGATCGACGCATCAGCGGCAGAGGACATCGATGCCGCCGGGCAGCTTGTCGCCCCGCCCTTCGTCGACCCGCATTTCCACATGGACGCGACCCTCAGCCTCGGGCAGCCGCGCCTCAACCAGTCGGGAACCCTGCTGGAGGGAATCGCGCTCTGGGGGGAGCTGAAGCCGCTTCTGACCGCCGAGGCGGTGATGGAGCGCGCCCTCAGGTATTGCGATCTTGCCGTGTCCCAGGGGCTCCTGGCAATTCGGACGCATGTCGATGTCTCGACCGCACCCCTGGTCGGTGTCGAGGCCCTGCTTGAAGTTCGGAAGCGGGTCGCGCCCTATATCGACCTGCAACTCGTGGCCTTCCCGCAGGATGGGCTCTACCGTGCGCCCGGGGCGGAGGAAAACCTTCTCCGCGCGCTCGACATGGGTGTCGATGTCGTCGGCGGCATCCCGCATTTCGAGCGCACGATGGCCGATGGCGCCCGCTCCGTGACGCGGCTCGCAGAGATCGCCGCAGAGCGGGACCTGATGCTGGATCTTCATTGCGACGAGAGCGATGACCCGCTCTCGCGCCACATCGAGACGCTGGCTGCCGAAGCAACGCGCCTGTCCCTCGGCGACCGCGTGGTGGCAAGCCACGTGACGGCCATGCACTCCTACGACAACTACTACGCAACGAAACTGATACCGCTGATCGCCGAGGCTGGCCTGACTGTCGTGCCCAACCCCCTGATCAACATCACGCTTCAGGGCCGCTCGGACACCTATCCGCGCCGCCGCGGTCTGACGCGCGTCGCCGAGCTTCGCGCGGCCGGGGTCACTGTCGCCTTCGGGCAGGACTGCACCATGGACCCGTGGTATCCGCTCGGCTCCGCCGATATGCTCGACGTGGCGCATATGGCGATCCACGCGGTCCCGATGACCTCGCGCGATGCGATGGCCTGGGCGTTCACGTCGATCACGTTGAACGGCGCCAAGGCGATGGGCCTCCCCGATCCGGAGCTGCGGGTGGGCGGACCGGCGAGCATGGTTGTCCTCCAGGCACGCGACCCGATCGAGGCGGTGCGGCTGAGGGCAACGCGGCTCGCGGTCATCCGGAACGGCAAGATCCTCGCCCGGACGCCGCCGCGGATGGCGGAGCTCTTCCTCCCCGACCGCCCCGGCGCGCTCGACCCGGCCGCATACGCGCCAGCCGCCGAAGACGCCCCAACATCAGACCATCAGAGAGGACCCCACGCATGACAGTCTCAAACACGCGGCGCCAGCTTCTGACCGCGGCCGCAGCGACCCTTGCGCTCCCCGCCTATCTGCGCCGCGCCTCCGCGCAAACCGTGACCAAGGTCGCCGCCGTCCACATGTCGCCCGTCGAGAACGCCTGGAACAGCCGGATCCACCTTGCCTATCAGGAGGCCGCAGCCGCAGGCACCATCGAGTACGAGTTCTCGGAGGGCGTCGCGCCCACCGATTACCCTCGGGCGATGGCGGAGTACGCGGAGGCCGGCGTTGACCTTGTCTGGGGCGAGTCCTACGCCGTCGAACGCGAGGCCCGCGAAGTGGCTGCGGATTACCCCGAGACCGCGTTCCTCATGGGGTCCTCCGGTGGGCCGTCGGGCGAAAATTTTGGCGTTTTCGGCACGCGAAACCACGAGGCGGCCTATCTCGCCGGCATGCTTGCGGGCAAGATGTCTTCGAGCAACGTCTTCGGCTCCGTTGGCGGCTATCCGATCCCCGAGGTCAACCTGCTCATCAACGCCTTCCGTCTCGGCGTGAGCGAGGTGAACCCCGAGGCCACGTTCCTCAACGGGTTCATCGGCGCCTGGTTCGATCCCGCGCGCGCCAAGGAAGCCGCGATCGCTCAGATCGATGCCGGGGCCGACATCCTCTTCGGCGAGCGGATCGGAACTGCGGACGCCGCAGAGGAGCGGGGGATCAAGGCCATTGGCTCGCTGATCGACTACACGCCGCGCTATCCGGGCACTGTTTTTGCCAATGCGATCTGGAACTACGGGCCGACGATTGCAGCCATTGTTGCAGACGTCCAGGCCGGCACGCCCGTCGGGCGCGACTACACGGAGTTCTCCTTCATGTCGCATGGCGGAAACGAGCTTCTCTATGTGGCAGACGACGTGCCGGCCGAGGCGATCCCGGCGATGGAGGCCAAAGAGGCCGCCATCGCAGCCGGTGAGTGGGACGTCCCGATCGACGAAAGCGAGCCGGCCTGAGCCGTCGCCAAGACGCCACTGCCCTCGCTGGCGCCATCGCAACGGGCGACGTGACAGCGTCGGCGGTGATGGAGGCGAGCCTCTCCGCGGTCGCCGCGCAGGCGGCGCTCGGCGCTGTGGTCAGCCTCGATGCAGCGATGGGGCGCGCGGGTGCCGCGGCCGCGGATGCCACGCCCGCCGAGGAGCGCGGGCCCTTTCACGGTGTGCCGTTTTTGGTCAAGGACCTCGGCGGCGCGGCCCGGGGCCTTGGTGCGGCAGCGGGCTCCGCCGCCCTGCGGCGGCGGGGGGCGGTGCCCAAGGTGGACAGCGATCTGATCGCCGCGGTTCGGCAGGCGGGGTGCATTCCGTTTGGCCTCACGGCCACGCCGCCATTTGGCCTCTCTCTGACGAGCCAGCCCGAGGGGCTGCCCCCGGCACGCAATCCCTGGAGCCTTGATCTCACCCCGGGCGGGTCCTCGGGCGGCGC
>JBCDHQ010000121.1:0-11760 GCA_038749815.1 Pseudomonadota bacterium
ACCCGCCCGCCAAGAAATCCGACTGCCAAGGTCAGGGGCGCTGAGGACGAGTAGAGACACTTTTCGAAGTCAGTTGTATCCTGTTCCGCGAGATGAAGAACGGGCGTGCCCAGAGACTGCCAAAATTCACGGCTACTTAACGAATCTAGGTCACCGATGACGCCGGTAACCATTTTGTTGAATTTTCGCGCAGTGTCGGCGCCACCATCCGCCGCGAGGAGGTGGGGGGCGTGGCCCAGGGCAAGGTTGAGGTCGTCAGGCGCAACGGGACCGGCGCCGAGGAGTGTCACTCCGGTCTCAAAACGCCACGACGTTGGTGTCACCGCATGACCTCGGCACATATCTCCAGGCGCGAGCTGTTTGCCCTCTGGGCGGCGACTTGACACGGGCGTTCGCGTCTGAAGGGTGGGGATGTTCCCAAGGAGACGAGGTCGAACATGGGCAAGTCCAAGGTCTTGAAAGTATCCTATGACACGTTCGCGTGTGAGCTGGAAGGCTTCGACAACCCGTTTCCATTGATGCGCGACGTCATCGAGTTCTTCTCCGAGCGGAGTGACGACCCGGAGTTTTCCATCTCCCCTTCCGCCGAGGCGATCGACGCCCTTGCGACGCGGCTGAGTGCGTCGGCCGGCACCACGAAACTGGAGGCCGTCCGGACCGGGCGGGGCGTGCGCATTCGCAGGCTTGCGCCGGTCCTGAACCCGTCTCTCGGCGCGGGCACAGGCGGGAACATTTTCACGAGCGCCTTGCCAACGATCCCTGAACCGACAGCCCGGCCGTCGGACTCGAGCTATGGTGGTGCGCTAACACCCAGCCAACTCCGCTCCGCGAGTGCGGAGGCTGAGAAAGACGACAAAGAGACAGAGCCCCTCGATGGCCCCCAAGCGGCGATGGATCAGGGCGAACCGCCAGTGAGCTCGCCAGATAGCTCCTCGGACGTGCAGGAAGAGGATACGGCGGCTGCCGTTGAGCCTGATCCGACAGCGGCCCCGGTCGCGGCATCTGAAGAGACGACCGCTGACACGGAGGCGGCCGGCGATGGTCGCGAGGCGCGCGACGTGCTCGGGCGTCTGGCGGCGGCTTCGCGGAGCCGCGCGGCCTTGCGGCTCGGCGGTGAGCAGGCCCTCCCCGTGGACGTGGGGACGACCGAGGCCGAGACGACGGGCGACGACCAAAGCAGCAGCCCCGATCCTGTCCCGGAGGCAGCTGGCGGGGACGAACAGGCACTCGCGTCCGCAGACCAAACCGATGGTGATCCGACACGTCCCGCCAACGCGTCCGCACATGACGACGCATCGGACCCCGCGACGGACAGCGAGCCCCCGTCGGAGGACCTCGCAACAGCGGTGTCCGAACCGCCGGAACCTCAATCCGAGGCGGCGTCTGACACGGATGAAGTTCCCGACAGCCCCACGTCCTCCGAGCCCGACACCCTCAGCGAGGCCGTCCAGAGCGCGTTGGCCGATCCCGGAGACGCGGGGGACCCGCCCGCCGCCGATCAACCGACCGAGCCGAGCGGTTTTCCGCCGACGGAAGACACCGCTGCTGAGCAGGGTCCCGAGAGTGCGGAGGCCGAGTGCACCGTCGAAAACAACCCAGACCGCGTGGACACGGAGGGCGCGAACGAGGACGTCGATGCCGTGGGCGACGCGACCGACGCACCGTCAGCGGCAGGCCAAGAGGGTTTGGACGCAGAAATCGATGCCTTGTTGACCATGCCGGCGGAGCCCGAGCAGTCGGCGCCCCCGAGCGAGGAACCGGCACCGCCGAGCGAAGAACCTGCAGCGTCGAGCGAGGACGAACGCCCCGAACCGACCCAGCGCGGGCGCGCAATCCGCGTCCGCCGCGCGCGTCCACGCGATCGCAACCCGCTCTTTGACCTTCTGAACGCGGATCAGGACGCCCCTCCGGCCGATGCAGCGCCCGGAACGCCCCCGCCGGCAGAACCGATGCAACTGACAACGCCCGTTGACGAGGGACCGGTCAAGCCGGCGCAGGCCGAAGAGACACCCGCTCCGCCCGATGCGCGCGCGGATCCCGCCCGCCCGCTCGGCGGCGACACATCCTTTCCCGGCATGTCGCCGATGCACGCGCAGGCGAGCCCAACGCGCGGTGCGCCGTCACGCCCGGCTGAGCCCGACGATGCCGCGGGGGGTCTGGGCCGGGCCGCGCGCGTCGCTGCCCGCCTGACGGCGACAGGCGCTCAAGCGCCCGAGGGCGAAACGCCGGCCCCGCCCGTCAAACCGACAGGCGCCCTCGCCGCCGACGAGGCCACGGCGCAGAAACGCGCGGAGACCGTCGTGCCGACGGCACCGGCGGATCCCCCGGTGGGCGCCCAAGCCGTCGCTGCGCCCCCCACCCAGCCATCCGACGAGACCCCAGACGACGCGCAACCTCAGGACGACGATGTGCCGGGTGTTGGATCGGCAGGCGGCGATCCTGCGAAAGCACAGCCGAGCTCGCTTCTCTATCTTGGCGGGATGGTGTCCGAGGTGGATGAGATCGTGCTCCGCCACGACCCGCATCGCGACGCCTCCCCGGTGACGCAAACGAAGCCCGTTGAGCGCGCGCCTGTTGAACCCCTCCGATTGACGACGCCCCTTGGCGACCAGGATGAGGCTGGCAACCCGCCCGCATCCGAACCGACGCTGCCCTCACAGGAGACCGCGGAGGCGACGCCTCCCCAGCGCGGTGAGACGTTCATCGATCGGATACGCCGCAAGTCTCAGCCCGCTGAGGAAACGCCGGCACCTGCGATGGAGGCGCCACCTGCTGCGCGCCCGACATATGCGGACGAGGTCTCGGAGGCGACGCCGGACGAGGCGGAGGCAGCCATGCGGCGCGGGCTCGGCACCTCCCCCAAACGCGGCTTCGACGGGTTCCGCGTGCGCACTCTGGTCGGGCGCCTCGGCGGCCGGTCGAGTGCACCAGAGGCCGACGTGCCGCCCGCACCGGCACTTGCGCCGTCGCCACCGCCGCAACCGACGGAGGAGGCCGAGCGACCGGTCCGCAGCGCGCCGCGAACGATCCTGCCCACCACAATCCGGGGCCGGAGTTCGCCACCGCCCGAGCCCTCGGACGGCAGCGGCGCACGGAAACCCGCCGTATCGGCTGCGGAAGACAATGAGATCGCCTCGAAGCTTCGAGCCTCCTTCGAGACCACGCCGGACATGACGCGCGCGACGACCGGGCTCGATTTTGGCGACGCGCCTGAGGAGGCGGACGGACGCCTCACGCCGGTTGGCTTTGCCAAGCGGATGGGCACGAACACGCTCCTTGAGTTGATGGAGGCATCGGCGGCCTACACCGTGCTCATCGACGGCCGCGCCACGTTCAGCCGCGGTGCGATCATGACCATGGTCGATCAGATCGGGCGCGGCGGCGCGTTCAGTGCCGAGGCGCGGATCAAATCGTTCGGCAAGTTGATGCGGTCGGGCCGCTTTGTCCGCCTGGACGATGGCCAGTTCGTTCTGTCCGATGCTGCGCGAGCCGAGTACGCAATTCGGCTCGCGGATCTCCAGCTCCAAAGCTGATCGGCGCTGACGCGGTCAGCGGCAGGTGCCTGGGCGCGCCCCGGCTAGGACGCCTCGCCTGTCCAGGGGCGCACGACGACGGCGGAAATCGCGTTCTTCGGAGAGCCGTCGATCAGCTTGTCGGAGTAGGTGAGGTAGACCAGGGTTCGTCGGCCTTCATCATAGAACCGCACCACTTGGAGGCGCTTGAAGAGGACCGATGTCCGCCGGCCGAAGACTTCCTCACCGTCTTGGAGATCGTCGGCAAGCGTGATCGGCCCGGTTTGCCGACACGCGATCGACGCATCGGACGTGTCTTCGGCCAGTCCGAGGGATCCTGTGATGCCGCCCGTTTTGGCCCGGCTCACAAAGCAGCTGACGCCCGAGACCTTCGGGTCGTCAAAGGCCTCAATCACGATCTTGTGGTTCGAGCCCAGAAGCTGGAAGGCCGTGTCGACCGAGCCGACCTCCTCCGCAGCGACCGGCGCGGCGAGGAGGGCCGCAAGCAGAAAACCCCTCACTTCGGCTCCCCCGCGTCGGGATCCTCGCGACCGACCCCCCGGAAGATCGGCCGAAGCGGGATCGCCCAGAGAACGCCGAGCGCCAGATAGATCAGGAACTCGACCACAAGAGGTGGCCGGTCGAAGAGCTCGACGACGTTGACGGCGACGACGAGATAGACCGGCAAGCCGACGAGCAGCGTCAAAAGCGCCAAGCGGCGGCGGGTTTTGTAGGACAGCGCCATGATACCTCCGTTTGAGGGATATGTAGGGTTGCGCCGCTGCCCGGCCAAGACCGCGGCGGCGTCGCGAGCGACCCCCACACGCCTCAATCCTCAAACGGATCGCGCACCAGGATGGTGTCGTCTCGCTCGGGCGAGGTGGAGAGGAGGGCGACCGGGCACTCCACCAGCTCCTCGATCCGGCGGACATACTTGATCGCTTCGGCCGGCAGGTCAGCCCAGCGGCGTGCGCCGGCGGTCGTGTCCCGCCAGCCCGGCAGATCCTCCCAGATCGGCTCAACGCGCGCCTGTTGGGCCGCCGCGATCGGCAGATGGTCCAGAATGTCGCCATCGAGGCGATATCCGGTGCAGATCCGCAGACGTTCAAACCCATCGAGCACGTCGAGCTTTGTGAGGGCCAGGCCATCGGTCCCCGATGTCCGGCAGGTTTGGCGCACGAGACAGGCATCGAACCAGCCGCAGCGCCGCTTGCGCCCCGTGACAGTGCCGAACTCCCTCCCGCGCTCGCCGAGGCGCGCGCCGTCGGCGTCGTGGAGCTCGGCGGGGAACGGTCCCTCTCCGACGCGGGTGGTGTAGGCTTTGACGATGCCGAGCGTGAAGCCGACCGCGCCGGGTCCCATACCGCTGCCCGTGGCGGCCATGCCGGCCATGGTGTTCGACGAGGTGACGAAGGGGTACGTCCCGAAGTCGATGTCGAGGAGCGCGCCCTGCGCGCCCTCGAACAGGATCCGCGCCCCGTCCCGGCGCTTTTCGTCGAGATGCTTCCAGACCGGTCCCGCATAGGGGAGCACCTCAGCGGCGACGGCGCGGAGACGCCCGGCCAAGTCGGCGCGGTCCACCTCCTCAAGGCCAAGCCCGCGGCGGAGCGCATTGTGGTGGAGGAGGAGACGGTCGAGCCGCGCCTCCAACGTCTCTGCGTCGCCGAGATCTGCAACGCGGACCGCGCGACGGCCCACTTTGTCCTCATAGGCCGGACCAATGCCCCGGCCCGTCGTCCCGATCCTGGCCACCGCGTTGACGCTTTCGCGTGCGCGGTCGAGCTCACCGTGAACCGGCAGGATCAGGGGCGTGTTCTCGGCGATCATCAACGTCTCGGGCGAGATCTCGACCCCTTGGGCACGGAGCCGCGCGACCTCGTCGACAAAGGCCCAGGGGTCGAGCACCACCCCATTGCCGATGACAGAGAGCTTGCCCGGGCGCACGATCCCCGAGGGGAGGAGCGAGAGCGTGTAGGTCTCCCCCCCGATCACGAGGGTGTGCCCCGCATTGTGACCGCCCTGGAACCGGACGATCACATCGGCCCGCTCCGAAAGCCAGTCGACGATCTTGCCCTTTCCCTCGTCGCCCCATTGGGCGCCGATCACGACGACATTGGCCATGGCGTACCTCCCGAAGGGGCTCTACGCCATCGCGCCGGGCCGGGAAAGCCCTTCCTCAGCGCCGTCCGCTGTCTGGAAGCTCGGAGGGGCCGACATGGGCCTCGAGCCAGTCGAGAACGGGGGCCGCCGCGCGCCAGGTCTCGTAGGCATGCTCAAGCGGGCGGCGCCCCTCGAGGGTCTCGCTTGTGCCGATCCGACCGCTGAGAACCAGGGCTTTGCGTCGGAGGAGATCGATCCGCGGATGGTCCTTTGCATAGCCGCGCGGCGCCGATTTGAGCGCGTCTCCCCAAGGGACGAGGCCCGCCGCTTCCGCGGCGGCAAGCGCCTCCGCCAAACCGTCTCCGTGGGCGCTGTCGACCGCGCGCCGAAACCGCTCCAACTGATCTTTGGCCATCTCGTAGAGCCCGGTCGCGGCGTGAAACCCGTCTGCCCCGATGGCGGCATAGTAGACCCGCCCGCGGGGCAAGCCGCGGACAAGGCCATAGGTGGAGGTCTTGTAGGGGCTTTTGTCCTTTGAGAACCGAATGTCGCGGTTCTGACGAAAGATCTTGACGGTCCCGCCGAAGGTCTCAGCCGCCTCACCCAAAAGGCGATCGAGCGGCCGCTTCACGTCGTCCTCGAACGTCTCGCGATGCGCTTCGAAGTAGACCTTCGTGTTGTTCGCCGCGAGCCCCTCGAAAAAGCGGATCGCGGACGGGCCAAACCCGAAGAACGGCGGTGCGAGCATCGATCCCCCTCAGAAGGCCAGGGCCTTTGCTTGTCGGACTTGGGGCAGCGACGCGATCCGGTCAAGCGCGGCGGCCGAGACCGCCTCGTCCACACCGAGGAGCGCGATCGCCTCATCCCCCTTGCCGGCCCGACCGAGAGCGAAAGTGGCAATGTTGACGCCAAGCGCGCCGAGCGTCGTGCCGAGTGCGCCGATATAGCCCGGCTCATCGGCATTGGTGGTGTAGAGCATGTGGCCCATCGGCTCCGCCTCGAGGTTGATCCCCTTGATCTGGATGAACCGCGGTCGCCCGTCGGAGTAGATCGTGCCCGCGACGGAGCGGGTCTGCGCCTCGGTCTGGACGAGGAGCCGGACATAGGACCCAAATGCCCCTTGCGCGTCCTTCCGCGTCTCGGCGATCCGGATGCCCCGCTCCCGCGCGATCAGAGGGGCGGAGACCATGTTGACCCCCCCTGCCCCCACCAGCGGCGTCAACATCGCGGCGGTGAGGGCCGCTGTCAGCGGCGTCAGGTTGAGGGCGCCGACCCGGCCGACATACTCGATCTCGATCTCCGTGATCGGATGCTCGGTCACTTGGCCAGCGAAGCTGCCGAGCCGCTCGCAGAGCTCGATCCAAGGACGCAGGATGGGCGCCTCCTCGGCCGTGACGGAGGGGGCGTTGAGGGCGTTCGAGATTGCGCCTTTGAGGAGGTAGTCCGACATCTGCTCGGCCACTTGCAGCGCCACGTTCTCCTGCGCCTCCGTCGTCGCGGCTCCGAGATGGGGCGTGCAGACAACGTTCGGCAGCCCGAAAAGCGGGCTCGCGGTCGCAGGCTCCTCTGCAAAGACATCGAATGCGGCACCGGCAAGATGGCCCGAGCGGAGCGCGTCCGCCACCGCCGCCTCATCGACAAGGCCGCCCCGTGCGCAGTTGATCAGCCGCGCACCCGGCTTCATCTCCGCCACCCGCGGGGCCGAGAGGATTCCGGCCGTCTTCTCGGTCTTCGGGAGATGCAACGAGACAAAGTCAGCGCGCCCCAGGAGGTCGGTGAGATCCGCACATTTCTCGACCCCAAGCTCAGTGGCGCGGTCGGCAGAGAGAAACGGGTCGTAGGCGATCACTTTCATCCGAAGCCCAAGCGCCCGCGTGGCCACCACGGAGCCGATGTTGCCGCACCCAAGAAGGCCCAGCGTTTTCCCGGTGATCTCCACCCCCATGAAGCGCGACTTCTCCCAGAGCCCCGCCTGTGTCGAGGCGTCGGCCGCGGGGATCTGCCGGGCGGTGGCAAACATCATCGCAATCGCGTGCTCAGCCGTGGTGATGGAGTTGCCGAAGGGCGTGTTCATCACCACGATGCCTTTCTGGCTTGCCGCCGGGATGTCGACATTGTCCACGCCGATCCCGGCGCGGCCGATGACCTTCAGCCGGTCCGCCCGCTCCATCAGCTCGGCGCGGACCTTGGTGGCGGAGCGGATGGCGAGCCCGTCGAAATCGCCGATCACCTCGGCGAGGCGCTCGGGCTCCTTCCCGAGACCGGGCTCGAAGGTGGTTTCGATGCCCCGGTCCTTGAAAAATGCGACGGCGGCATCGGAAAGTCTGTCTGAAATCAAGACGTTTGGCATCTCAGGTCCCCTCGCGCCACTGCTGGCGCGTCAGTCGGTACACGTGGCAGAGGTCGTCGTCGAAGCGGCGTGCCTCCTCGAAGCGGAAGCCCAGCGCCTCGTAGAAGCGATGAGCATCGGTGTTGGTGGCGAGCGGATCGATCAGGATCGCCTCGACCAGCGGTTCGGCGAAACACCGCTCCATGGCCTGACGCATCATCTCCCGCCCGTGGCCGCGGCGAAGATAGGCCGCCTCCCCGATCCAGATGTCGAGCGCGCGGAGCCCGGGGCCGCAGGCACCCCAATAGGCATCGGGGTCGGCGGCCGGATCCAGGATCTGCACCACGCCCATCGGCCGACCGTTGACCTCGGCGATCAGGATCTCGCTCCAGGGCACGGAGCTTGCGAGCATCTCGTCCCACGGCCAGTCGGCGATCCCAGCGGCCGCAACATGCGGCGCGCGCTCCCACTCTCGCAGGATCCGGAGGTCGTCGGGCCGCGCAGCGCGCAGCGTGAGCATCAGGCGGCCGCGAGCTCGGCCTTGGCCGCGGCAAAGGCCCAGTCGAGCCACGGTGTCAGCGCCTCGATGTCGGTGGTCTCAACCGTTGCGCCGCACCAGATGCGAAGGCCCGGCGGGGCATCGCGGTAGCCTCCGATGTCGTGGGCGGCGCCCTCGGCATCGAGACGCTTGACCATCCTCTTGATGAGATCCCGCACGGCAGCGGGCTCGAGCCCCGCAACGGTCGGATCGACGATCGAGAGACAGACGGAGGTGTTCGACCGGAGGGCCGGCACGGCGACCAGGTTCTCCACCCAGGGCGTGCGATCCACCCAAGCCTGGAGCGCCGAGACGTTTGCATCCGACCGCGCCTGCGTCGCCGTGACACCGCCGATCTCCTCAACCCAATCGAGCGCGTCGACGCAATCGGCAACGGCAAGCATCGAGGGCGTGTTGATCGTCGCACCCTCAAAGATTGCCTCATTGAGCTTGCCGCCCTTTGTCAGCCGGAAGATCTTGGGGAGCGGCCGGTCGGGCACGTAGCTTTCGAGCCGCGCCACAGCCTTCGGTGAGAGGACGAGGACGCCATGCGCCGCCTCTCCCCCGAGCACTTTCTGCCAGGAGAAGGTCAGGACATCGACTTTGGCCCAGTCAATCGGCTGGGCAAAGGCGGCGGAGGTCGCATCGTTCATCGCAAGCCCCGGCCGGTCCGGCGCCAGCCAGTCAAAGTCCGGGATGCGCACGCCAGAGGTGGTGCCGTTCTGCGTGAAGCAGACATCGCTCTCCGCTCTGATCGCGGACAGGTCCGGGAGAGCTCCGTAGCCCGCCTCGATCACCTGGCAGTCTGGCAGTCGCAACTGTTTGACGGCGTCGCTCGCCCACCCCGCTCCAAAGCTCTCCCAGACCAGCATGTCGACCGGGCGCGCGCCGAGCATCGTCCACATGGCAAGCTCGAAGGCGCCCGTGTCGGACGCCGGCACGATGCCGAGGCGATGACCGTCGGGCACGCCGAGGATGCGCTTCAACCGCTCGATCAGCGCGGCGAGCTGCGCTTTTGGCGCCGCTGCGCGATGCGATCGACCGAGATGCGCCTTCGCGGCGACGGTCTCAGCAGACCAACCGGGGCGCTTCGGGCAGGGTCCAGACGAAAATGACGGTTGCCGCGGCAGCACCGCGGGCTTCGGGGGGAGGCTCATCGGACGGCTCCATCGTCAGGGCGATATGGCTGAGCCGATCGCCGCTCGCCCTCACCGACGACCTGCCCGCGAGGCTGATAGCCTGGGACAGGCCTTGTTTGCAAGCCCGCCGGTCAGAGACGTGCGCTGAGAAAGGCCTCCATCCGCTCGAGCGCCCGCTCGATCGCTGCGCGTGAATTGGCGTAGGAGAGCCTCAGATACCCTTCGCCATGGATGCCGAAATCGGGCCCCCCGATCAGCGCAACGCCGGCCTCCTCGAGGAGATCCGAGGCGAGCGCCTTTGCCGGGATCCCAACCTCTTTGACGTTCGGAAACGCGTAGAACGCCCCCTCCGGCGCACGAGCTGTGACCCCCGGCAGCGCATTGAGCCCGGCCACAACGACCTCGCGCCGCTCCCGGAAGGCCGCAAGCATCTCGGCGATGCAGTCCTGCGGCCCCTCCAGTGCCGCAAGCGCCCCCCACTGCGCCGGCGTGTTGACGCAAGACCACGCGTTGACCGCCAGCTTTCGCGCAGGCTCGCGCAGCCCAGGCGGCCAGATCGCGTAGCCGAGCCGCCAGCCGGTCATCGCATAGGTCTTTGACCAACCGTCGAGCAGCACCAACCGATCGCGGATCTCCGGAAAGGAAAGGAGCGAGACATGCGCGGCCCCATAGGTCATCTGGCCGTAAATCTCATCGGAGAGGATCGCGACCTCGGGATGCGCCTCGAGCCCCGCGACAAGTGCCCGGATCTCCGCCTCCGGAGTGACACCGCCGGTGGGGTTCGCGGGCGAGTTCAGGATCAAAAGCCGCGTACGCGGCGTGATCAGCGAAAGCGTTTCCGCAGCCGAGATCCCAAACCCCGCCGCCTCGCGGATCGGCACCGGGACGGGCGTGGCGCCCGTGAACTCGATCATCGAGCGGTAGATCGGAAAGCCCGGATCGGGATAGAGGATCTCCACCCCCGGCGCGCCGAGCATCAGGATGGTGGCGAACATCGTCACTTTGCCGCCCGGCAGGATCTGCACGGCATCCGGGTCTACCTCAACGCCGAGGCGCCTGTGAACATCGGCGGCCACAGCCTCCCGCAGGCGCGGAAGGCCGCGTGCATCGGTGTAGCCGTGCTGGCCGTCGCGGAGCGCTTTGACGGCGGCCTCGACAATGTGGGGTGGCGTCGGGAAATCCGGCTGACCGATCCCGAGATTGATGATCTCGCGACCCTCCGCTGAAAGGGCAGCCGCCCGGGCGAGAACGGTGAAGGCGTTTTCATCGCCGAGCTGAAGAAACGCAGGAACTGGGCCGGTCACGCCAGCCACCCCATGCTCAGGGGGCGACGAGCCGACGCGTGCGTCCCTTCTACCCTTCCGGCGCCCTTCATCGGTGGAGCCGCGCCGGCGAAGCCAGGCGGTCGACGGCTGTGGGGCTCCGGTCCCGGTCGGCCCAAACGCGTCTCGGCAACCGGGCGCATGCGATGTCGACCCCGACCCGCGCACTCATCCCTGGGATTGGTCCATCTTCGCGACACTCTCTGCGCTCTTTCCATCTCGGTTTTGCTTTAAAGAAGGCTGCGGGAAGGTCAAACACAAGGCGCTCCAGCCGATGCCCCTGGCACCGGGGAGAAACCCCGATAGTGTCACCCAGACCAAGTGTGGAGAGACGTATGCGAACGAGACCGCTCGGCCGAACCGGCATCGAGGTGAGCGAGATCTGCCTCGGAACGATGACCTGGGGCACCCAGAACACGGAGGCGGAAGGACACGCCCAAATGGACCTCGCGCTTGAGCGCGGGGTGACCTTCTGGGACACGGCGGAGCTCTACCCCGTGAACCCGGTCCGCGCCGAGACCCATGGCCGGACAGAGGAGATCGTCGGCAGTTGGCTCTCCAGTCGCGGCGGTCGCGACGGACTGGTTCTGGCGACGAAAATTGCGGGGGCGGGCTCGGCTGTCCCCGGCTCGGGTCAGATCACGGGGGCGCGGATCCGCGACGCGCTCGACGGCTCGCTCCGCCGGATGAAGACCGACTATGTCGACCTCTACCAGCTCCACTGGCCGAACCGCGGCCACTACCACTTCCGCCGGATGTGGAGCTACGATCCCTCGACCCAGACGCGCGGCATGGCCGCCGAGGTTGAGGACATTCTCGA
>JBCDHQ010000122.1:0-11759 GCA_038749815.1 Pseudomonadota bacterium
CCGCTTCCGGAGGACGGAAGCGGCCCCCGGTGGGTTTGGGCGCGCAATCGAAAGGGATGACGCATGATTTTTGGGCGACTGACGGCGAAGACGCGGCCCCCCGAGGCCAAGGCCTCGGCCGCGGGGCCGGTGATCGCGTTCCAATCGAGTGGGCGAGTGGCTTGGAGCCCGCGGGACACCGTGTCGCTGACGCGAAACGGTTTCTCGGGCAATCCCGTCGGCTTTCGTTGCGTGAAGATGATCGCAGAGGCAGCCGCAGCCGTGCCCATCCTGGTCCAGGACCCGGACCGTCGATACGATGAACATCCGATGCTGACGCTTTTGCGACGGCCGAACCTCGGACAGGGAACGGCTGCGCTCTTCGAGGCGTTCTACGGACAGATCCTGTTGAGTGGCGACGGGTATTTTGAGGCGGCCGGCGAGACGGTTGACGGTCTGCCGGCGGAGCTGTTCGTCTTGCGATCGGAACGTATGCGGGTGGTGCCGGGGCCCGATGGTTGGCCTGTGGGCTATGAGTATTCCGCAGGTGGGCGGACGCACCGGTTCGATGTGCGGGGCGACTTCTCGCCAGTGTTGCACATCAAGAACTTCCATCCTCAGGACGACCACTATGGCTTGTCGCCGATGCAGGCGGCGGCGGCGGCCCTCGACGTCCACAACTCGGCATCGCGGTGGTCGAAAGCGCTCCTCGACAATGCGGCGCGGCCCTCGGGCGCGATTGTCTACAAGGGGACCGACGGGGCGGGGCAGATGGCCTCAGACCAGTATCGGCGGCTCGTCGACGAGTTGGCGACCCATCACCAAGGCGCGGTGAATGCGGGGCGCCCGATGCTTCTGGAGGGGGGGCTCGACTGGAAGCCGATGGGGTTCTCGCCATCGGACATGGAGTTCCAGAAGACCAAGGAGAGTGCGGCGCGGGAGATCGCGCTTGCCTTCGGGGTGCCTCCGATGCTGCTCGGGCTGCCGGGGGACAACACGTACTCGAACTATCAGGAGGCCAACCGGGCATTCTACCGGCTGACGGTGCTGCCGTTGGTGTCGAAAACGCTGGCGGCGCTTTCCGGATGGTTGCCTGAGCGGTTTGGTCTTGGGCTTCAGATATTGCCCGATCTCGACCAAGTGGCCGCTCTGGCGCCGGAGCGCGAGGCGATGTGGCGTCGCGTCTCGGATGCGGACTTTCTGACAGAAGGGGAGAAGCGCACCCTGCTCGGTCTGCCGCGGCGGGCGGAGGAGACATGAGTGATCCGCGCGTGCGCACCACGGGCTCGCGCTTTCTTTATGAGCCCTTCGACCGGACCCATGCCCGCATTGACGCCCACGAGCGGGTGACTGAGGAGCGGTGGCGCGCGCTCGAGCGTCGGTTGGACCAGATCGAACGCGGGCTCGAGCGGCTTGAGCGCAGGCTCTGGTTCGCGGTGTTCGGCTGTGCGGCGTTCCTGGCGACGGAGATCGCGAGCACGCTTCTCATCAACAATGCATAGAGGAAACAGGCGATGATCAGCCATGAGAGCGCTTTGGCGCTCGAGACAAAATACTGCGCGCTGGGTTCGGAGATTGCGCTCCGCAACGGGGTCATTGAGGGATACGCGAGCCTGTTTGACCAGGCTGACCAGGGTGGCGACGTGGTCGCGCCCGGCGCCTATTCCCGGTCGCTCGGCGAGGGAGCCCGGCCCGGTGGCGCGATCAAGATGCTCTGGCAGCACGATCCGCTGAGCCCGATCGGCGTCTGGCACGAGATCGTTGAGGACGCCCGCGGGTTGCACGTCAAGGGCCGCATCCTGACGGACGTTGCTCAGGGGCGCGAAACACTGGCGCTGCTTGAGGCTGGCGCCATCGATGGGCTGTCGATCGGGTATCGGACGATCCGGTCGGAAAAACGGGCCGAAGGCGGGCGCCGCCTGCTTGAGGTCGATCTTTGGGAGGTCTCGGTGGTGACGTTTCCGATGCTCCCCGAAGCGCGCGTGCAACCGCCGTCGGATGCCGCGGACGCTGCGCTCGAGGATCTCGCTTCTGCGTTTGCAGAGGCGCGGTCTTTTCTGGCGTGAGGGCCGGTCATCCCGGCAAGGCTGACATCTAAAAGGATGAGAGATGCAGACACCTGAGACCAAGTCCCGGGCCGGCCGGCCTGTGACCGGGGCCACCGAGGTCAAAGCCGCGGTTGCCGGTTTCCTGAGCGATTTCAAGCGCTTTCAGGATGATATCAAAACCCGTATGAGCGAGCAGGAGACCCGATTGATGCTCTTGGACCGGAAGACCTTGGCCGCCGGGCGGCCCGCCCTGGCGCGCGCCGCAGACGAGACCGCGCCCCACGCGAAGGCATTTGCCGCCTATCTCCGCAGTGGCGACGATGATCAGATCCGTGGCCTGGATCTCGAGGGCAAAGCGCTGTCGACCGCTGTCGGCGAAGGCGGCGTTCTGGTCGATCCGCAGACCTCGGAGCGGATCCAGAGCGTGCTCCGCTCGACCGCGTCGATCCGTTCGATCGCGAATGTCGTTTCGGTCGATGCAACCTCATACGACGTGCTCGTCGACCGTGAGGAGCTTGGATCGGGTTGGGTGTCGGATGCGACCACCACCGATTTCAGCACCGAGACTGCGACGCCGATCGTTGAGCGGATCTCGATCCCGCTCTACGAGCTCTCCGCCCTGCCGAAGGTCAGCCAGCGTCTGCTCGACGACAGTGCCTTCGACGTTGAGGGCTGGCTTGCGGAGCGGATTGCAGAGCGGTTTGCACGCGCTGAGGGTTTGGCGTTCGTCCTCGGCGACGGGATCGACAAGCCGACCGGGTTCCTGACCTATCCGGACGCGCCGGTGGCCTCGGCCGCATGGGGGCAGCTTGGGTATGTGCCGACAGGGGCCGCGGGCGACTTCTCCTCGACCGATCCGGCGGATGCGATTGTCGATCTCGTCTATGCGCTTGACGCGCGGTACCGGGCGAACGCGAGCTTCGTGATGAACTCCCGCACTGCCGGTGCTGTTCGCAAGATGAAGGATGCGGACGGGCGGTTCCTCTGGTCCGACGGGCTTGCGGCCGGCGAAGCGGCGCGCCTGATGGGCTACCCGGTGCTGATCGACGAGTGGATGCCGGAGATCGGAACGGGCAACAACGCAATCGCGTTTGGCGACTTCCGCTCGGGCTACACTGTTGCAGAGCGACCGGATCTGCGGATCCTTCGCGATCCCTTCAGCGCCAAGCCCCACGTCCTGTTCTACGCGACCAAGCGCGTGGGCGGTGATGTGAGTGACTTCTCCGCGATCAGGCTCCTCAAGTTCGCGGCCAGCTGACCTTACGGGCCCGGCCTCGTGGGGCCGGGCCTTTTGTATCTGGGGGAGGAGAACCCATGAACCTCATCGAACTGACGTCGCCGGCGGCCGAGGACTATCCGGTCCGCGCGCTGGCCGATCACCTGCGCCTTGGGACCGGCTTCAGCGACGATGGCAGCCTCGACCAGTTGCTCGAGGCCTATCTTCGAACTGCAGTTGCCTCGATCGAGGGGCGGACTGGGAAGATCACGCTCACCCGTGACTACGCCTGGGAGATTGCCCGGTGGGCGACGTGCGAGCGTCAGGGGCTGCCGCTGGCGCCGGTGACGGCGGTGACCCGAGTGGCCCTGATTGGGCGCGATGGGACCGAGACCGACGTCTCGCCCGAGAGCTACGGTCTCCGACAGGACAGCCAACGCCCGACGCTGGAGGCGGTTGCACTGCCGACCATCCCGACCCTCGGCACGGTTCGGATTGAGTTCACGGCCGGCTTTGGTGCTGACTGGGAGGACAGCCCTGCCGACCTCCGCCAGGCGATCCTGATGCTGGCGGCGCATTATTTTGAGCACCGCACGGCAACGGGGGCGCGGCTCCGCGAGTTGCCGTTCGGCGTTCTGCAGCTGATCGAGCGGTTTCGGCCGATGCGGCTTTTGGGGGATCGGCTGTGACGGTGCCCACACTCAATCGACGCTTGATGCTGGAGGAGCGGGTGACACTCCCCGATGGGGCGGGAGGGTTTGAGGTGACGTGGACAGCGCTCGGTTCCCTTTGGGCTGATGTTGATGCGCGGGCCGGACGGGAGGGCGTGGTCGCAGGACAGGACCACACCCGCCAAAAGGTGCGCATCACAGTGCGCGCGGCGCCCCAGGGTGCGGCCTCCCGGCCCCGCGCCGACCAGCGGTTTCGCGAGGGTGCGCGGCTCTACCCGATCTTGGCCGTCACGGAGAGCGATGGGCGGGGCCACTACCTGATGTGTGATTGCGAAACGGGGGCGTTGACGTGACGTATGTGAACTCCGAGCCGCTTCAGGCGGCGATTTTCTCACATTTGCAAGGTGATGCGGGCCTGATAGCGGCCGTTGGAAGCGCGATCTATGACGCGCCACCGCCCAACGCCCTGGATTTGCCGTCGACCCATGTGACGATTGGTGAGGAACAGGCGCGCGATGCATCGAGCGTGACGAGCCGCGCGGCGGTCCATGAGTTCACGGTCAGCATCCACACGAGTGAGGCCGGGTTTCAGAAGGCCAAGGAGGCCGCGACGGCGGTCTGCGAAGCGCTCCAGGACGCGCCGCTGACACTGTCGCGCGGGCGGCTTGTGAGCCTCAGGTTTCTGTCGGCCCGGTCGGAGCGCAACACGGCGCGCCGTCCGCGCCGTGTTTTGCTGCGCTTTCGCGCATTTGTCGAGGACGCGGGCTGAGTTCCCGTGCCGTCTCCGCCGCCCCGGCGGCTCTCTGAAAGGAGCACCCTATGCCTGCCCAACCTGGTAAGGACCTCTTGATTCGCATCGACACGACCGGTGGCGGTTCGTTCCAGACCGTCGCGGGCCTCCGCGCGAGTCGCATCGCGTTCAACGCGGAGACGGTCGATATTACCAACATCCAAAGCGCCGGCGGCTGGCGGGAGCTTTTGGGGGGCACTGGTGTACGGTCGGCCTCCATCTCCGGATCGGGCGTGTTTCTCGACGCCGAAACGGACGATCGGGCGCGGGCCAACTTCTTCGATGCGACAGTCTCGGATTACCAGGTCGTGATCCCGAGTTTTGGAACGGTTGAGGGACCGTTTCAGATCACCTCGCTCGAGTACTCCGGCGCCTATGACGGGGAGGCGGTCTACGAAATTGCGCTCGCCTCCGCAGGGCAGCTCACGTTTGTGCCAGCCACATGAGCGCCAACCCCTACCGCGGTGAGGTGGCGCTGACCATCGGCGGTGAGACGCGGGTCATGCGCCTGACGCTCGGCCGACTTGCCGCTCTCGAGGCGCGGCTCGGTGCGGGCTCGTTGATGGAGCTGATCGGGCGGTTTGAAGACGGGCGGTTCCGGGCTGAGGATTTGGTGGCGCTGATCGCCGCTGGGCTCGATCTCAGCGAGGGCGAGGTGATGGAGGCGGAGATCGCCGGCGGGCCCGCGGCGGCGGCGCGGGCAGCAGCCGCGCTTCTGCGTCTGACGTTCGGCCCGCCTGAGGAGGCCGGATGAAGAGCATTGCGTGGACCGAGCTGATGACGCTCGGCCTCCGCCATCTCGGGATCCCGCCGGCGACGTTTTGGGATCTGACGCCCGCCGAGCTGGCTTTCATCGCCGGTGCAGATGCGCCCGCCATGAGCCGCACGGAGCTTCGCGCCCTGATGGAGCGCTTTCCGGACAAGGAGGACATCAATGACGGACCGAAGCGACAGCCTTGACGGGTTTGAGCGCAGGATCAGTGAACTCGAGCTTTCGATCTCCCAAGCCGATGCGATCACCGCCGCCTTCCGCGATGAGATGGAGGAGGTGTCGGTGTCCATGCGCAACGCCACTCAGAACGCCACGACACTGTCGCGCTCTGTTGGCACGCAACTGAAGAACGCGTTCACGGATCTCATTTTCGACGGCGCGCGGGCAACGGATGTTCTGCGCGACGTGGGCAAGTCTCTCACAGGGTCGGTGCTGAACTCCGCCCTCAAGCCGGTCGCCAACGCGATCGGTGGGGCGATCACCGGCGGGCTCTTTGGCGGGGCGTTTGCCAAAGGGGGCGTCATCTCGAAGGGCCGGGTTGAGGCCTTTGCGTCGGGCGGGATCGTCAGCAGCCCAACGACCTTTCCAATGTCGCGGGGCCGCACGGGGCTGATGGGCGAAGCAGGACCCGAGGCGATCATGCCGCTCGCGCGCGGTGCCGACGGGCGGCTCGGTGTTCGGGGCGCCGGCGGTCAGGCGATCAACGTCACGATGAACATTGAGACCCCGGATGTCGCCGGGTTTCAGCGCGCCCGCGGCCAGGTTGCCGCCCAGGTGAGCCGAGCGCTCGCCCGGTCGAAGCGCAACATGTGAGGAGTGGGCGATGAATTTTCACGAAGAGCGGTTTCCCGCGAGCCTCAGCTTCGGATCGGTTGGTGGTCCGGAGCGGCGGACAGAGATCGTCGGTCTTTCGAACGGATTTGAAGAGCGCAACACGCCCTGGGCGCACTCCCGCCGGCGCTACGACGCCGGGGTTGGTGTGCGCTCTCTCGACGATCTCGAGGCGCTCGTCGCCTTTTTTGAGGCGCGGAGCGGGCAGTTGACCGGGTTTCGTTGGAAGGACTGGACGGACTACAAGTCCTGCAAACCCTCCGAGGAGCCGAGCCCCGAGGATCAGAGGGTTGGAACGGGCGATGGGAAGACGCTGATCTTTCAGCTCTCGAAGGGGTATCGTTCGGGCGATCACACGTATCGGCGGCCGATTTCGAAGCCGGTCGAGACAACCGTTCGGGTCGCGTTGTCGGCTCAGGTGCTCGACGAGGACGTGCATTTTGTGTGCGACTACGATACCGGCGACATTGCGTTCTTCGACGCGCCGCCGGTCGGTGCTGCAGTCACTGCCGGCTTTGAGTACGATGTCCCGGTGCGGTTTGACACTGACAGAATTGAGACCAGTGTCGCGCGGTTCGCTTCGGGAGAGATGCCCTCGGTTCCAGTGGTCGAGGTGCGCGTCTGATGGCCTCGCTGGAGCCTCTTCTTGCGGCGCATCTGGCCAGCGGTGCGACAACGCTTGCGCGGTGCTGGAGGGTGACACGGCGCGATGGTGTGACGCTTGGCTTCACAGATCACGATCTCGATCTGAGCTTTGAGGACACGACATTTGAGGCCAGCACTGGGCTCGACGGTGCGACGCTCGAGGCGGCCATCGGGCTCAGTGTCGACAATGGCGAGGCCCTCGGGGCACTGAGCGCCATCGGCATCACTGAGGAAGATGCGCTTGCGGGGCGCTATGACGGCGCTGCGATCGAGCATTGGTGGGTCAATTGGGCCGATGTCGCACAGCGGGTCCTGATCTTGCGTGGAACGCTCGGCGAACTTCGACTGCGTGGTACGGCGTTCGAAGTGGAGTTGCGAGGGCTGAGCGAGGCGTTGAACCGGCAGGTCGGGCGCGCCTACACGCCCGGGTGCGACTGCGAGCTCGGTGACGGGAAATGCGGTGTGGACCTGTCGCAACCGGCCTTTAGCACCACGCTGGCCCTGACTGTGGCGCCGGTGGGTGCCGTGGTGCGTGTGCCGTCGCTTGACGGCTATGCGGAGGGCTTCTTTGCCTATGGGCGTCTGACCTGGACGAGCGGCGCGAATGCCGGGGTGGTTGCGCCGATCAAAAACGACCTCACTGTCGGCGGTGAACGGCGGCTCGAGCTTTGGGAGTCACCGGCCTTGCCAGTCGAGATTGGCGACACGGTGTCCTTGACAGCCGGGTGCGACAAGCGTGGCGAGACCTGCCGGCTCAAGTTCAACAACTTTCTGAATTTCAGGGGCTTCCCGCACATGCCGGGCGAGGATTGGGTGACGGCCTACCCGAGGGCCGGTGAGGTCAATGAGGGCGGAACGCAGAGTTGGATCACCTATGCCCACGAGGACTGAAATCGTGGCCGAGGCGCGGACCTGGATCGGTACGCCCTATGTGCACCAGGCGAGCTGCCTGGGGGCTGGGGCGGACTGCCTTGGCTTGCTGCGCGGTGTATGGCGTGCGCTCTACGGGGCGGAACCGGCACCTGTGCCCGCCTACACCTGGGATTGGTCGGAGCCTGACGGTGTTGAGCGCCTGATGGCGGCAGCAGTCGAGCATCTGGTCGAGGAGCGCGATCCCAGGCCTGGCTCAGTCCTGATCTTTCGGATGCGCCAGTCCAGTGTGGCCAAGCACATCGGCATTTTGACCGACGCCAGTCCCAAGCGGTTCATCCACGCCTACACCCGCGCTGGCGTCGTCGAGGCGGCGCTTTCGGAGGCCTGGGCGCGGCGGATCGCGGGTGTGTTCGCATTCCCCGAGAGGAGATAACCGATGGCGACGATTTTGCTTGCAGCCGCCGGCGCCTCGGTCGGTGGTGCTGTCGGGGGATCTTTGCTTGGGATCACGACGGCGGCGCTCGGGCGGGCGACCGGAGCGACGCTCGGCTCGATCCTAGATCAGCGGCTCTTTGGGGCTGGTGCCGAGGTTGTCGACGTGGGCCGTGTCGATCGCTTTCGTCTGATGGGCTCGCGCGAGGGCACGCCGATCCCTCGCGCCTGGGGCCAGATGCGGATCGCGGGCCAGGTGATCTGGTCCTCGAACTTCATTGAGAGTGTCACCACGTCCGGGGGCGGCAAGGGTGCCCCATCGGCGCCTGCGACACGGACCTACAGCTACTCGATCAGTCTTGCGATCGGTCTGTGCGAAGGGGAAGTCACCCGGATCGGCCGGGTTTGGGCCGATGGACAGTTGGTGAACCTGTCGGATGTGACCTGGCGGCTCTATCCTGGCAGCGAGACGCAGCTGCCGGACGCATTGGTTGCGGCAAACCTGCCCGAGGGGGAGGCGCCAGCCTTCCGCGGTACGGCCTATGTGGTGATCGAGGATCTGGATCTGACGCCCTATGGCAACCGGATCCCGCAGTTCAGTTTCGAGGTGATGCGAAACGCGGGCGCTGGTTCGGACGTTGAGGTTGCAAACCCCGGCGCGCTGATCCAAGGCGTCGCTCTCGTGCCTGGAACCGGGGAGTACTCGCTCGCCACGGAGCAAATCCTTTTCAATGACGGGAAAGGTGTGACGCGCACGGCCAACGTGAACAACGATTTCGGTGTGCCCGACATTGAGCGCGCGCTCGAGCAGCTGGATCTGGAACTGCCGGCCTGTCAGTCCGTTGTCTTCGTGGTTAGCTGGTTTGGGGATGATCTCCGGGTCGATCGATGCACCCTCCGCCCGCGGGCCGAGCAGACCGAGCAGGATGCGGAGACCATGGCCTGGACGGTGTCCGGCGAGACACGCGCCTCCGCGCGGCAGGTGTCCTATGTCGATGATCGCCCAGGATTTGGCGGAACGCCCGCTGACGCGGCGGCTGTGCAGGCCATCCGGAAGCTGAACGAGAGCGGCAAGAAGGTTGTTTTCTATCCGTTTATCCTCATGGACATCCGAGAGGGGAACGGTCTGGAGAACCCCTGGACCGGGGCAGGTGAGCAACCGCCGGTGCCCTGGCGGGGGCGGATCACGCTCTCCCGCGCGCCTGGCGTCAGTGGCAGCCCGGATCAGAGCTCTGCAGCGGCGGCAGAGGTTGCGGCCTTCTTCGGCACCGCCGCGCCGGGAGATTTTACGGTCGGCGATGGGACGGTCAGCTACTCCGGACCCGCGGAGTGGAGCTATCGGCGGTTTATCCTCCACTATGCCGCGCTGTGTGCGGCGGCTGGCGGTGTCGATGCGTTCTGCATCGGATCGGAGATGCGCAGCCTCACTCAGATCCGGAGCGCCGTTGACGCGTTTCCAGCGGTTGACGCCTTGAGGACGCTCGCTGCGGACTGTCGTGCGATCCTCGGGCCCGATGTGAAGATCGGGTACGCAGCAGACTGGTCGGAGTACTTCGGGTACCAACCGGGTTCGGGCGATGTCTTCTACCACCTCGACCCGCTCTGGGCCGATGGCGAGATCGATTTTGTCGGGATCGACAACTACATGCCGCTCTCTGACTGGCGGGACGGCACCGAGCATCTCGATGCCGGTGCGGGCTCGATCTACGACCTCGAGTATCTGACGGGCAATGTTGCTGGTGGCGAGGGGTATGACTGGTTCTATGCGTCCTCCGCGGCGCGGGACGCTCAACTGCGCACGCCCATTGAGGACGGGACCTATGGAGAGCCTTGGGTGTTTCGCTACAAGGACCTCCGGAACTGGTGGTCGCGCCCGCATCGGAACCGGATCGGCGGTGTTCGCGCAGCGGTCGACACGCCGTGGCAGGCTGAGATGAAGCCAATCTGGTTCACCGAGTTCGGCTGCCCGGCGGTCGACAAGGGCACCAACCAGCCGAACGTCTTTATCGATCCGCAATCGTCCGAGAGCTTTGTCCCATACTATTCAACTGGTTTCCAGGATGACTTCATCCAGACGCGATACCTCCAGGCAGTGCTCGGATACTGGGGCCAGGCGGAGAACAATCCCGTCAGCCGTGTCTACGGCGAGCCCATGATTGACCTCAGCCGGGCGCATGTTTGGGCCTGGGATGCTCGGCCATGGCCGGATTTTCCGAACCGCCTCGATGTTTGGGCCGATGGGCGGAACTATGGACGAGGGCACTGGATCTCGGGGCGGACGTCCCTCGTCGCCCTCGCCGATCTTGCGACGGAGGTTGCGGCGCGGGTGGGAGTGACGGATGTCAACGTGTCCGGGCTTCACGGTGCTGTGCGCGGGTTTGTCATCGCCGGCACAGAGACGGCGCGCCAGAGCCTCCAGCCTTTGATGCTCGCCGGCGGGTTCGATGCGTTCGAGGAGCGTGGTTCGCTGGTCTTCCGCACACGGGGCGCCGAGGGTGTGCGCGATCTCGACCCCGCACAGATGGTTGTTGAGGAGGCTGAGGGGCCAGTGGAACTGACCCGCCTTCCGCTCGCCGAAACGCCTCATCGGGTTCGGGCGAGCTTCGTTGCGCACAACAAGAACTACGAGCAGAGTGCCGCTGAGGCGCGGTATCCGGGCGTGGGTGAGCTGACGACCTCGGTCTCAGACATGCCGATTGCGATGGAGGCTGACGAGGCAGGTCAGATCACTGAGCGATGGCTCGCGGAAGCCCATGTCGGGCGAGACCAAGCGCGGTTCGTTCTTCCCCGGTCCATGCAGGCCGTGGGTCTCGGCGACGTTGTCCGGATTGAGGCTGGGCGGCGCGAGATGCTCTTTCGCATCGACCGGATCGAGGAGGGGCTTGGACGGAGCGTCGATGCGACCAGGATAGAGCGTGACCTTTATGTGCCGCGCGTGCGCCAGGTGGAGCTTGTGGCGCCCCGAGGGACGACGCAGCCCTCGCGCCTCTACGTGGAGATCATGGATCTGCCGCTTCTTGATGGGTCCGAGGTCGCGCACGCGCCGCACATCGAGGCAACGGCAAGCCCTTGGCCCGGCCCAGTGTCTGTTTGGATGGCACCGGCCGACTACGGCTATGCGTACCAAGGCGAGATCCCGGGGCCGAGCCCAATGGGCGAGCTGACTGTCCCGTTGGTGCGGGCCGCGCCCGATCTATGGGCAGGGCAAGAAGCGGTCGTACAACTCTCGAGCGGGGCCCTTGAGAGCCGCTCGCGCGAGGACGTGCTCAACGGCGCAAATGCCGCGGCGCTGCGCACCGATGGCGATTGGGAGGTGATCCAGTACGAGACCGCAGAGTTGATCGGTCCACTGACCTATCGACTTTCAGGGCTCCTCCGCGGACAGGCCGGGACGGACGGGATCATCCCGGACGCTTGGCCCGTGGGCACGGACTTCGTCGCGTTGAATGGTCGGGCCGTACAGCCCGACTTGCCGCTCTCCGCCCGCGGGCTGGAGCGGCAC
>JBCDHQ010000123.1:0-11694 GCA_038749815.1 Pseudomonadota bacterium
GAGATCACGCCCCTGGCCGTCGCCGAAGTCTGGGGCGGCGCGGCGCCCGAAGGCGAGGGCGTGTTTGCCGATCCCCGCGCCCCTGCGCTCGGTTGGCGTGTCTACGACCCCGACCCGCCGGCCCGCTTCGGCCCGCCGACGGAGGCGTCCGAGGCCCTGCGTGACGCCCTCCGCGTTGCGCACGGAATTCCGGAAAGCGGGATTGAGCTTCGCCCTGACGAGACATTCATTCTCGAAGCGGAGTTCGAGCGGCTGAACGGGGTCGACTTTCGAAAGGGTTGCTATGTCGGGCAGGAGATCGTGGCGCGGATGAAGCACAAGACCGAACTCCGCAAAGGTCTCGCGCGCGTGTCCGTCGAGGGTCCGCCGCCGCCCCCGGGCACGGAGATCCGGGCAGACGGCAAGCCCGCAGGAACTCTGTTCACGGTCGCAGAGGGTGTCGGGCTCGCGCACCTTCGCTTCGACCGGGCGGGCGGGGAGATGCAGGCGGGCGAGGCGACGCTCCGCCGGATCTAAGCCGCACGGATTGTGTCGCGAAACCGATCGAACAAATGCCCGTTCGCCGCGAGGATCCCACCGCCGTTGAGCGGATCGGCATCCGGCGCCACGCTGTCCCAAAGCCCGCCCGCCTCGCGGACGAGCAGCATGCCCGCGGCCACGTCCCAGGGGTTGAGGCCCATCTCCCAGTAGCCGTCAAAGCGCCCCGCCGCGACATAGGCGAGGTCGAGGGCCGCCGCGCCCCAGCGCCTGATGCCCGCGGAGACCGGCGAGATCGCCGCCGCTTGCCGCAAGAAGAGGGGCAGCGCTGGATTGGCAGCAAAGGGCACGCCGGTCGCAAACACCGACGCGCTCATGTCGCGACGGTCCGAGACACGGAGGCGCCGGTCGTTCAGCCAAGCGCCGGCCCCCTTTTCAGCCGTGAACATTTCGTCCTTCACGGGATCGTAGACAACGGCCGCGACCACTTCCTTCTTGTGCTCAAGTGCGATCGAGACCGCCCAATGCGGCATGCCGTGGAGGAAATTGGTCGTCCCGTCGAGCGGATCGACCAACCAGCGGCGGGTCGGGTCGGCGCCCTTGACCTCCGTGCTCTCTTCCCCGAGCCAGCCGTAGTTGGGACGCGCGCCGGTCAGTTCGTCGCGCACCACCTCCTCGGCTTTGAGATCGGCACGGCTCACGAAGTCGCCGGCGCTTTTGGTCGAGACCTGCAGGTTCTCCACCTCGCCGAAATCACGGACCAAACCGCGTGCGGCGCGCCGCGCGGCTTTGATCATGACATTCAAGTTGGCCGAGGCCTGAGACATCCGAGGACCCTCCAAGGGCGGTTTCGCGCCTTCCTAAAGCGCCCGGTCGGGGGAGAAAAGGGGCCGCATTAGCCGTTGGTTCAGAGAACTGGCGTAGGAGCACCCCACCCGAGCCCGGAGCAGCGGATGGATGAGTTCGACAGCTATCTCGAGCAGATGCGCGCCCAGGTGCGACCGCCCTGGACCGTTCCGCGTGCCGAAACGGCGCTCGATTTCGGCGAGGATTTCGTTGAGCGGTTTGCGTTTCTCCGCCGCCAAATCAAGCCCCATCTCCGGCGCTGGCCCGAGGACATCATCCGCAACCTCCTGATGGAGGAGGCGGTTGTGGACGCGCTTGATGACCACGCGCAGGAGCGGTTGCTGAAGCTGACGCGCGCCCATGGCGACGCCGTGCTGCGGGGGCAATTCGCCGAGGATTACTTCGACACTCTCGACGCGTTTGCGCTGTTTTTCGTCCACCACGGCGTGTGGTCAAGCTGGGTGAGTGGGGCGATCAAGCGGTCCATCGCCGAGATCATGGCGACGATCGTGCGCGATCGGAGTGAGGGTGGGCGGCTGGCGATGATGCGCGTTCTCACCGATTTTCTGGTCCTGGAACTCGACCAGATCCACAGGGTCTATGCACTGGCGCGCCACGACACGCGGCTTCTACGCTTCCGGCGCTCGACGGCCTAGGCCCGCTCGGCATACTCCATCGTCTCAGTGTTCACGATGATCGCCTCATCTTGCCCGATGAAGGGCGGCACCATGATGCGAACGCCATTGTCGAGGACGGCGGGCTTGAAGCTGTTGGCCGCTGTCTGACCCTTCACGGCGGGCTCGGTCTCCGCAATCGTGCACGTGACCTTTTGCGGCAGCGTGGCGGAGAGTGCCTCGGCTTCGTAGTACTCGATCGTGATCGTCATGCCGTCCTGCAGAAACGGGCGGCGATCGCCGAGGATGTCGGACGGCAGCTCAATCTGCTCGTAGGTTTCGGTGTCCATGAACACGAGCATCCCGTCATTCTCGTAGAGGAATTGCTGATCCTTCTGCTCGAGCCGCACACGCTCGACCTTGTCGGCGGCGCGAAACCGCTCGTTGAGCTTGGAGCCGTTCCGGACATTCTTCATCTCGACCTGTGCAAAGGCGCCACCCTTGCCCGGCTTCACATGGCCAACCTTCACCGCAATCCAAAGGTGGTCGTTGTGCTCCAAAATGTTCCCGGGCCGGATCTCGTTGCCGTTGATCTTGGGCATGGACCTCTCCTGTCGTTCTCGCGCCGGTTCCTAGCCGCTCGGCCGCGCCGGTTCAAGCGGGCGGGCAAAGAGGATGGCATAGGCGATCGCAACGATCAGAAGCGGGCCTTCGTGGTAGAGAACGCCGTCGAACATGGACGCGCCGGCCATTGTGGCGAGAACCGCAAAGCCCGACAGTTTGGTCCAGGCGGCCTCTGCCCTGATCCGCGCTGTGCCGCGCCACCAGAGCGAGAACAGGAGGAAGAGGGCCGCGGCGCCTCCGACGAGCCCCCAGTCGATCAGGATCTGGACGAGAGCGTTGTGGGGATGCGTCGCGCGGATGGGACCATCTTCGTAGATCAGCACATACTGGTCGTGGCCGTGCCCAAAGAGCGGGCGTTCGGCAATCAGCCCGAGCGCATCGCGCCACATGCCAAGCCGTCCCGCAGACGCGCCATTGAGATCTCCGGCAGAGAGCGTTTCTGCCACGCCGCCGAGGAGGCCGTAGGGATAGAGGGGTGCCATCGGGATCAAGGACAGGAGCCCCCCGACGAGGAGGGCCGCTGCCGTCACCGGCAGCGCGCTGAGCGTGCGGCGCGGAAACACAACCACCGTGAGCAATATGCCTCCCAAAAGGCCAACGATGCTGCCTCGCGACCCCGACCAGGCAAGCATCGCCGCAAGCAGTGTCAGCACCGCGAAGGCCAGAACGTGGGGCCGCCGCTCCGCCCCAGCGTAGAGCCCGAAGGCAGCGGCAGCGGCGGCGGCGAGCGTCATCCCCCAGATCCGCACATGCCAGTAGCCGGGCGGCCCGCCCAGCCAGTTGATGGCGGCGGGCTCGCTCCCCGCGTACATCAGGTAGAGCGCGATCAGCAGCGGAAGATGGGCGAGCGGCTGCAGGATCAGCGCGTGGCTCAACAGATCGGGTCGCCGCCATTCCTGGCTGAGGAGGAAGACGAGCGCGATCCCCGTCAGCGCGACAAGCACGCGGTGACCGCCTCGCGCAAGCGCATCGACGGGCGAGACCGCGACAAAGAGCGCCGTGCCAAGGAAAACCGCCACCAGAAGGGCGAGTGCCACCTGCTCGGCCCGGGACAGAAGCCCCTGCAGATAGGTCCGCTGCAGGCCGCTCAGCACTGCCAGGATCACCGCGAGTGCAATGAAGGCCGGAACAAGCCGGATGTGCGTGTGAAGGAGGCGCGTCTCCGGCGTCGACGTCGCGAAGAACACGGCCGCTGCAATCAGGGGCATCGCCACATAGAGCACCGCCAGAAGGCCAAGAGCTGAGACCTCAACACGTGCTGTTCTCTCGGGCATTCTGGTCTCCTGTCGCTGCCCCGGATCTCGGGGGCAACGGGTTAATGTCGCCTGAATCTCCGCTCCTCAGCGTTCGCTCCGCGGCTCTCTTGCGCTACCCGGCATAAGAGTTCGTCCGCAAGGGGCCTGGCCCCGCCGCCGCCGCAGGCGGCCTTCTTGAGGGCGTTTCCGCCGAAGCCCGTCGCCGACATGGCGTCCGCCGGTTCCAGCAACACGGCGACGGCCTGCCCCTTGGCCAAAGCGAACGCGATCCGGACGCAATTCCACTGGAGGCTGCTCTTTCCCCCTTCTTTCGCCTCCGTGCCCTGCACGCTCCGATCCGCTGCAGCCCTCCGCACCGCCCGGCAACCACTTCTACGGGTTTGTTGGCGGCACAGCAGGGCTCGTCGTCGGCGGGATCCAGATCCGCAACACAACGTGCGTCCGGACCGAGGTTCTCGCACAGGAGACTGGGTCCGCATCCGGACTGAGAGTAACGCACTTGTCATCTGCGGCCGTCTCGAGCTGTGCGGGTTGAGCGTTCTGGAGCCCACTTCTTGACTGAGCATCCCGCTGAAGCCGAGGCTCCGGTCATCAGTGGTGCATCTCAGTGACACCGAGCTGCCGTAGGGTGCCCTCCGCTTGTCGATCTTACTGCAGCCCCGAAGAGATGGTGCCATCGTGGAGTTGACCGCTCCGGTGGCAACGTCTCACATCCGCTCGCCGGAATTGCGTCCGTCCACAACTCCCCAACGCAGTCAGCTTGGTCCCAAACCGTCCGGCTCGGGAGCAGGACGCAGCCCGACCGGACCTGAGCACGGTGGCAAAAGACGGCATCTGCCGGAGTGGGGCGCTCACAGGGGTCAGGGCACGCGACCGACGCCCGTTTTGAGGACATGCTGTTCAGGCGCCGAGCGGATCGCTTGAGGGGCGCGGATCGTTCGATGCACAAGCGCGGCGCCGCTGTCCGTTGCCTTTGGGTGGAATGAACCGGTGCGAGCCCGCTCCTATGCACTGCTACCGCGCGATCAATCTTCTCAGCTGCGGTGTGGGCCCCGCACCCTCTACGAGCGATCCAAGGCATCAGAAATGGACGAGGACCGATCCGCCGCCGACGCTCAGGTGGGCAAAAACACAGGGCGTTCCGCGCCGCCGCTGTTTGAGACACGACTTCCGGCGTTAGTGGCGAGGTGATGCTCCAAGGCGACGGACCGCTTTGTGCCTCGTTGGAGGTCATCCCCCGTCGTCTTCGCAAGCGCACGCCAGCAACGACTTTCGACGCTGGGATCAATGGCAATCGCATACCAACGAAAGGCCTCCGTGCGCGGCGCTTTTGGTAAGCTCAACCGGGTTTCGGTGGGGTGCGGTGGCTCTGCCGCCCGAAGCAAGCCCTCGCCCTAAGAAAGCCAAGCGCGAGGCTCTTGGCAGAGCTGTTCATGCTGCTGGACACCCTGAGCGTGCTGCAGAGCGAGGAGGGTCACGGGACGCGGGCCGATGTGAGACGGGCCGGGGCGGTCGCGGATCTCGGCCGCGCGGGCAATGCCTCGGCAATGCTGTGATGGACGTTCCGTGCTCTGATGGCGGGTGCTCTTCGGGGGCGCGGACGGAGCTCTTGCTGGGCGCGACCCTGCGGATCAGGGCGCGCAGGCAGGACAACGACTGCGCTGGGGACACGGGTCTGTTGGGTTTCGTGCCGTCTCCGCTTGGCCCGGACCGGCGGCGAGTTGGGACGGTCACGCGGCTCGGATGACCACAGGTCCCAGATCGGCATCGGTGGCGGCCACTGCTTCTCGCTTCAGAGCTGGGTAGGCGCTCGCTGGCAGACATGAGGCAACGCGGATGTCGCCGATCCTGGGGGTGCCGCGCATTGCGGAGCCGACCCGCTGGGCCGGAACCGCCACTGTGCGGAACACAGCTACGCTCCATTAACGGGCGGGACACAGGAGACTTTGTTCCGAGCCCTGCCCCACTCGATCAGAGCTCTGTGTCGCCCGGCGGCACCGCCTTGATCAGACCTCCGCCACGCGGCGTCGGGCGCGGTCTGCAACACGGGCGCCTCTGCCCCTCCCGAAGCCACCGGACCTGCCGGGATCTGACCGCTGATCGCTGGCCGGGAGCGGCATGTCAGGCACCCGGCAGGAGGAACAAAAGCGCGAGAGCAAGGGCACTGACCGTTGCCACAAGCACGCCCCGCCACAGCCAGCGGCTGATATGGAGGCGGGGCGGCAGCTCGCGAAAAAGCGTGAGGTCAACCATCTCCTTGACCCGCCGCGGCGGAGTGACCGGCGTGATGCGCTCGGCAAGCGGCGCAAGGCGGTCCTGCCAGACGGTCACACGTTCCGCAAAATCGGGCTCTGCGGCCACTCTGAGGCTCGCTCGAGCGCGCTCCTGATCCGATAGGACACCAAGGGCGTACTCCGCCGCCAACAGCTCATCTGCATCGGCGGGATTGAGCGGGACCGGCGTCATGTCTCAAGACACCGCTTGAGCGCCACCAGGCTGCCCCGAAGCCAGGTCCGCATGGTGTTGATGGGCGTGCGGTGCCGGTCCGCGAGGTCCTTGTAGCTCCACCCAAGGATGTAGGCATCGCGGAGGGCCCGTGCCTTGTCTTCGTCGAGCGAAGCGAGACAGCGCTCGATCAGCTCCCGCTCGGTGCCACCGTTGAGCCCATTCTCAGCCGCGCCGACATGGGTGGGACCCGGATCACCGACGGCCCGCGGCTCGGCCCGGACAATGTCGATGGCGAGGTTGCGTGTCTGAGTGACGAGCCAGCCCATCGCGCTCCCCGATTCCGGTGCGTAGCTCGCCGCGCGGTGCCAAATCCGGACATACGCCTCGTGGAGAATGTCCTCCGCCTCAGATGGATCGCGTGCGATTTTCAGCGTCACGGCAAAGAGCCTCGGACTTGTGGCAGCGTAGATCCGCTCAAACGCACGGCGGTCGCGCAAGGCCACGCGCAGGATCAAACGCCCAAGATCGTCCGTCTGCCGCAACACCACGCGCCCCTCCCCGACGCGGGACTATGGGTGGCCCGCGGAGGTGAGGCAAGCTGTCTGAGCGTTCCCACCGCGGCTCCGACCGGCCGGTGTCTATGACGCAACGCAGCGTGCACGCGACGCGTGCATGGAGGGCTGCGGCGCGCAGAGACTGCCGGGGAGCCGAGCCACCCGATGACGCACCAACGACTGCCCTGGGCTGGCTGCTGCGGGACGCCGCGTCAAAGGCCGTCCGGCCTGCACGATGTCACGGTCAGCGATCTGGAAGCGGGATGAACTCGCTCGTGTCGTCCACCGGAAGCGAGAACCTGCCGTTCTCCCAATCGCCCTTGCGCCAGGCGTCTTTGGCCTCTTCGATCCGCTCCCGGCTCGACGCGACGAAGTTCCACCAGATGTAGCGGGGGCCCCTGAACGTCTCCCCTCCCAGGAGGATCAGGCGCGCGCCGGCGGCCCCAGCGTGCAGCGAGAGCGCGTCGCCCGGTCGGAACACCATCATTTGCCCCGCGCCAAAGCTCTGACCCCCGACCTCGACACTGCCCTCCACGACATAGACGCCGCGATCCTCGTGATCGTCCGGCAGCGGCAGGCCCGTGCCGGGCTGGAGCAGGGCGTCGGCGTAGAACATATCCGAGAAGACAGGCACCGGCGCCCTTTCTCCGTAGGCATGACCGAGGATCAGGCGGACCTCCTTGCCCTCCCCCTCGATCACCGGCAACTCGGACTTCGGATGATGGTGGAAGGCCGGATTGACGTCCTCGTGCTCATCGGGGAGCGCAAGCCAGGTCTGGATCCCAAAGAGCGACCGGTTCGAGAGGGCCCGCTGCTCCACAGCCGTCCGCTCGGAATGCGTGATCCCGTGGCCCGCCACCATCCAGTTGACGGCGCCCGGCGAGATTTCCATCGACGTGCCAAGGCTGTCGCGGTGATAGATGGAGCCCTGAAACAGGTAGGTTACGGTGCCGAGCCCGATATGGGGGTGCGGTCGCACGTCCATGCCCTGATCGGTCAGAAACTCCACCGGCCCCATCTGGTCGAAAAAGATGAAGGGCCCGACCATTTGCCGCTTGGGGGATGGCAGCGCGCGCCGCACCTCGAATGCGCCGATGTCGCGGGCGCGGGGAATGATCAGCGTCTCGATTGCATCGACATCCTCGGGCTTCGGGCAAGTCGGATCGAGGGACGGGTTCCAGCTCATGGGGCTCTCCTCTGGCAGGTGGCCTAAGGATAGGGACGCACGGCCCGAAGGGAACCACCGTCACATCGGGAGAGACCGTTGCGCTAACCGCAACACTGCCGACGGGCTTGATCTGCACCGACAATAGGATGACGCTGGGGGCGTGTGTGTATCGGAGGTGTATCATGGCCGCAAACGATGCTGACTATCCAGGAGGGCAGCCGACGCGCGAGGTCAAACTGGCGGCGCTCGGCTTCTCAAGCTCAGGGCACAGAGGGGGCGGCATCTCCCATCTGCACGTCAAAACCCTGCCCAAAGGCACGGTCCTTCTGCGGTTCTACAAGCCGGCCGGGGCGGGCGAGAACCCGGGCGATTTCGGCGCCTGGTGGTTCACGCCGCATGAGCTTCGCCGGATCTGCGCCTATTTCGGCGTCGATGGGCGGGCCCTGATCGTCGGACGCTCTTCCGGCAAGTCGGGCCTCCACGGCGTTCTGGCCCTTTTGCACGAATGGTATGGCGGCGCCCCGACCCAGCTCTCCTATGTGAACGCCGTCAAACTGACAGCGCCGCTTTGGGCCTGTTACGGGCCGGGCGCGCCCGCCAATGCCGACGGGTATGCGCGGAAGATGAAGCCGGTGCGGCTCGCCGATGGCGCGCCCGCACGGCAGGTCTACATCCATCAGTGCTGGCTCTATCAGAGCGTGATGGAGCGGCTGCTGCCCGTGAACGCATCGACCGACGCCATCTTCGGGTCCCGCGCGGGGCTTCCCCCAAAGATCGCCGCCGCCGCCCGCCTGGCGTTCGAGGCGGCCTAGATCCGACGCCCACGGGACCGCGTTGTGTCGCCGCTGCTGAACAGGCGCCGAGCGGAGGGGACCGGACCTGACGCCTCCGCGCTCCCGCCCCCCGATTAAGCGTCCGGGACACATTGAGCGAGACGTCTAAGTTGGCGCCGTGGTCTCACTCGCCCGGCCGCGTGGGGCGCTCAGACGCGTCCGGGACCAGGCCGTAGGGCTCGGCCAGGCGCCACACATGGGGTGGGATCATCCACTTCATCCTCTTCGGCGCCGCCCGCCGGAGGTGGAGGATCGTCTCGGCCGCTTTCATCTCAAGACGCGCACGGGCAAACTCGAGGCCGCGCGGTCCGAAGCGGGGCTGGGCCCAGGACACGATCGGGCGGAGCCAGCGCGGCATCCGGCGGAGCGGCAGCCCGCCGGCCGCCGCACGGGTGTTGGCAACAAAGCCCTGGACGGCCGCCTTGCGGTCGCCGCGGCTCCGAAGGGGCCGGCTCTCGAGCCGCTCCTCCAGGCGCTCGAGAATGGCCCGGCCGCGAGCGTTGCGCACGATGAGCCATTGATCACCCTCGCCCCCCATGTAGCCGACCGTGATATCGGCGAGTGCGTTGGTGTAGTCGACACAGGTTCGGCAGGTCAGCGGCCAGAAGTCTTGTGGCAGGTCTGAGAGGGGCAGGCTGAGAAACGGGATCTCCTCAACCCGGCCGTCGTCGAACCGGATCTCAACGCGGTAATCGGCGCGGAACTCGAGATAGGTGACGGTTTCCGGCCAGTCCGTGAGGCGGCCGAGAAAGCCCCAGAAGTTCTCCGTCGTGGTGTTGTCGGAACACGGCGTGCCGATGACCGAGATTTCGTCGAAGCCCCATTCCGCCTCGAGCGCGCGGAGCGCATAGGTCTGACAGGGAATGGCGACGACGGCGATCTTCCGGTGGCCTGCCGCCCGAGCGGGCGCCATCAGCGAGAGGAGCGGCGCGTAGCCCATCCGCATGCCCCGGCAGGCGGCCATCGCGGCCGCGTCGGTGATGATCACAGGCTCCGGACGCCACCGGTCGCCCCGGGCCGGCGCCATGGCAAGAACCGCATCGACTGCACCCTCCCGCAGGAGGGTCGCGGCGAGTTCGGTCGTGATCCCGCTCCACTGCGCGCCAGGGGCGGAGGGCGTCAGCCGCGCGCGGCGCATCTCGAGAAACGGCCCGAAGAAGAGCTCGTCGCCAGCGCCGCGGGCGCGGCCGTGAACGCGGGTCTCGAGCGTTGGGTAGTCGGGGCGAATGAACTGGCAGGCGCGCCCGCAGGCCTTTGCGTCCTCGGTCCGCGAGAGGCCGCAATCGGTGCAGAGCGTGCGGGGCGCCGCGGGGGCCGGGGTAATCCGCCGAAGACCCGGCGGGTCCGGCCCCTCAGCTGCCGGATCGACACCCGCTGGCGTCATGCATCCCAGCCCCGCGCCCGCACCGCCGCGCCATGCGCGTCGAGCGCCGGCGGCGCCTCGGCCGCCGCAAGCGGGCCGTCGGCAAAGCGGATCGGACAGGCGGCCGTCCGGCTGGAGCCCATGTCCTGGGCCAGACCTCTCGCGACGGCCTGCGGCATCGCGTAGGCTTCGGCCAGCGTGTTGACTGGCCCCGCGGGGATCCCGGCCGCTTCCATCATCTCAAGGAGCGCGTCCCGCGTGTGGCCCGCCACCTCTGCCTGGACGAGGGCAACGATCTCAGCGCGGTGGGCGAGGCGCGCAGGGTTGGTGGCGAACCGCGCATCCTCGTGCCAGGCGGTGCCGAACGCGGTGCAGAGGGCCGCAAACTGCCCATCATTGCCGCACGCGATCACCAAAGGGCCGTCGCTCGCCCGGAACTCCTGATAGGGCACAATCGATGGGTGCGTGTTGCCGAGCCGGGTCGGCACGGCGCCGGTGATCAGGTAGCCGCTCGCCTGGTTGGCGAGCGCAGCCATCATCGAATCGAGGAGCGCCATGTCGATCCAGCGCCCGCGCCCCGTCGTCTCGCGCTGAAGAAGCGCCGCCTCGATCGCGACAATCCCATACATGGCAGTGAAAAGATCCGCGAGGGCTGTGCCGGTCTTCATCGGCGGCCCGTCCGGATCGCCCGTCACATCCATCACCCCCGACATCGCCTGGATGATGAAGTCGTAGCCCGGCAGATGGCGCGCCGGCCCGGTTTGTCCGAACCCCGTCACGGAGCAGTAAACCAGCCGCGGATTGGCCGCCGCGAGGCTCTCGTAGTCGAGACCGAACTTCGCGAGCCCACCGGTCTTAAAGTTCTCCACCACCACATCGGCGTCTGCTGCAAGGCGCTGCACGAGCGCCAGATCGTCCGGGTCGCGAAAGTCGAGCGCAATCGAGCGTTTGCCTCGGTTCGCGCAATGGAAATAGGTCGCGGTGCCGTCCTCGTGGAAGGGCGGACCCCAACTGCGGGTGTCGTCGCCCTTCGGCCCCTCCACCTTGATCACGGTTGCGCCGAGATCGGCGAGCGTCTGGCAGATCCAGGGGCCGGCGAGGATCCGGGCGAGTTCCAGCACGCGGAGGCCGGTCAGGGGCGGTGGCGTTGTCATGTGCATGAGGGGAGGCGACTGTGCCGCTTCGGTCAAGTTCCTTTTGCGCCACCGTTGTGCCGGACGGGTGTCCGGCCTATGTCCACTGCCATGGTCAGGATCTCGCGTCTTTGGAGCGATCAGCCGCTCGTCACCGTCCTCCGCCTCGAAGGGGTCATCGGCGGCGGCGGCCGTCTCGGCGGTGCATCGCTCTCTGACAGGGAGCTGGCGCCCCTCGTTGAGCGGGCGTTCACACGCGGCAAGCCGAAGGCCGTGGCGCTCGCCATCAACTCCCCCGGCGGGTCACCCGCGCAATCGGCGCTGATCACAGCCCGCATCCGCCGCCTCGCCGAGGAGGAGAAGGTGCCGGTCTACGCC